>NZ_CP044205.1:1074375-1432500 GCF_009498235.1 Candidatus Methylospira mobilis
TTACAGCTACTGATCGCAGACGCCCGTTTATTCGTAGGAACCGATGCCGGACCGCTGCATGTAGCGGCAACCACCTCAACGCCGATAGTCAGTTTTTTTACTCTGGCGCATCATGACGCACGTAAACCGTTACGTGCTTCGATGGATGAGCGTTTCATTCCAATTACGCCGGAACTCGATTGCTATGGCTGTAATCAGGATAATCCGCTACCATGGGGGGGGTTTTCGTGTAGACGCGGAGATAATGCCTGTTCCGGCGCTTTTTCGATGGATAAAGCGCGAGCCGCCTGTGTGCATCTCGGAAAACTTCTCGATTCATTATAACTGACTGATAAGCTGGTATTACTAATTGACTATGCTGATTCCTGTGATCTTGTCCGGCGGCGCCGGCACCCGGTTATGGCCGGTTTCGCGCGAAGGCCATCCGAAACCTTTCATGAAACTTGCCGATGGCGAAAGTCTGCTTGGCAAGACCTATCGGCGCGCTGCAGCATTACATGACAAGAATGGCGGCAAACCGAAAACTATATTGACGGTTACCCACCGCGATTATTACTTCATGAGCCGCGACGAGTTGGATCAGAGGGATTTGAACGGCGAGTTTTTATTGGAGCCTTTTAGCCGTAATACCGCCGCCGCGATTGCTCTGGCGGCTCGTTATGCGATAGCGCTCCATGAGCCGGAAGCGGTGTTGCTGATTTTGCCTGCAGACCATCTTATCCTGGATCAGGCTGCATTCGCACAAGCCGTCGTTCAGGCCGGACGTTTGGCTCAGCAAGGATATATGGTTACTTTCGGCATCAAACCCAACGCGCCTGAAACCGGTTTTGGTTATATCGAATGCGGGCAGCTTTTAGGCGGGGAGGGGGCTGGGTATGACGTCGCCCGTTTTGTCGAGAAGCCCGATCTGGAAACAGCAAAAGGTTATGTGGATTCGGGGCGGTACCTTTGGAATTCCGGCATGTTTGCATTTCAAGCGGCTACCTTTTTGCAGGAGTTGTCGCGTCATGCGCCTGAAGTGAGTCTGAGTGTCGAACAGTGCTGGAATCATCTGGCATCGTCCGCTAAAGACGCCAGCTTTATTGAAATACCGGCGGATATATTTGCGCATGTTCCTGATATATCAGTGGATTATGCCGTTTTTGAAAAGTCGGAACGCGTCGCTGTTGTGCCGGGCGATTTTGGCTGGAGCGATATAGGTTCTTGGAATGCGGTGCGCGATCTGCTGTCGCCAGATGAAAACAACAACCGTAGCTGCGGAGATGTCGTTCTGATCGATTCTTCAAATACCTATGTTCAAAGCGATGGACGGCTGGTGGCGGCGTTGGGCCTCGATAATGTCATGGTGATCGATACACCGGACGCATTGCTGGTCGCGCATCAGGATAAGGCGCAGGATGTCAAGAAAGTTGTCGCCCAGATTAAAAAAACCAATCATGAGGCCTACCGACTTCATCGCACCGTAGTGCGCCCGTGGGGTAGTTATACCGTTCTCGAAGAAGGCCCACACCATAAAATCAAGCGTATTGAAGTTAAACCGGGCGCATCGCTTTCACTGCAGTTGCATCATCATCGCAGCGAACATTGGGTGGTGGTTAGCGGAATGGCGAAAATTACCTGCGACGGTCGCGAAACGCTGATACAGGCCAACGAGTCCAGCTACATCCACGCCGGGCAGCAACACCGCCTGGAAAACCCAGGTATTCTTCCTTGCACGATGATAGAAGTTCAGTGCGGAGAGTATCTGGGGGAAGATGACATCGTGCGTTTCGACGATAAATACGGGCGTAGCACCGGGGCGCTTTGAAGGCGAGCAATGCCTGTCTTTTACTGTCCTTGTGCCGAGTGAAAAATCGGTCCGGGGGCATGCACTCCTGGACGCACTCAATGCGGCGACCCGAAATGTAGTTCCATAGCGCTTGCGTAATGCGGGGTACGCATGGCCCCCGCCCCCTGTTTTGTTAAAGGGCTATTTACACAGCCGGTTCAGCCGAAGGCGTAATACCAGATTGCCGGTCGTCAGGCAGGCTTTGAATTCCGTACAGGCTTAACAGTACGGATACTGCGACCAGTCCTAATGAAAGCGGCGTTTTCGGCAGGACCAGCAAAGTGAGGGCGGTTACAACAAATAATATCTGCAACAGCTTTTTCTTCGACTCATAACTCAGCGCGTAGTTTTGTTCCCAGTCGCGGAGAATGTCTCCGAGAAAGTGCGATTTCAGTAGTTGCGTGTGCAGCCTCGGCGAAGAACGCGCCAGATAATAGCTGGTGAGTATCAGAAACGGCAAGGTTGGGATACCGGGCAGGATCATTCCTATAATCGTCATTACAAAGCTGGCGGAGGCCTTTAAAAGCAGCCAGATACGTAGTTTGCCCGTAGCTACAATCGGCTGTGCGCGCAGCATTTCCGTATGGGTCTGCGTTGCGTCGTCTGATTTCCCTGCCGGTAGCGCCTTCCAGGCCGTCAGGCCGGCGCGAATGGCCTCGGCAACAGAGTTTGCCAGTTGATTCGGGCTATCGCACCCGGGAGTGAAATCGACGTTGAGCGTAGCAGCGTTCAGATCGATATAGGCGTGATCTATATTGGGCTGCCAGAGCAACGCCGCGATAATTTCACGGCATAAGCGTCTGTGCTTTGCTTGAAACAATACGTGGCATTGGATGTACAGCGCATTGCAGCCATTTGAAAATGAAATTTCGAATTTCGGCGCGCCGTGACCTTTTTTGTGCATTGAACTATTCCTCCTTCCGCAGCTATGCCTTGGATTATCATAGCAGACTATCATGCACGCCGGGTCACTGCGGAATTATCCGGAGGATTATTACTTCGGCAATGCCGAGTCTGTGCCGAGCTGAAGTTTGTTGATCCAAGCGTCCAGACCAAGCATGCCAGCCCCGCCAAACAATAGCGGTAACAGCATGGTCAGATCCAGCAGTGGCAATTTGTAGTTGCCGTGGCCGCTGTCGGTAATCGCATAGCCCGATAGCAGCTCCGCATAGCTTGACCATTGCGCAGGCGAGTGCACACTCGCAATGGCTACCAGGGTAATGGTTATCAGAGCAAAGCTGAAAAACCGCGTGGCTATTCCAGGCAATAACGATGCCGCGCCGATCAATTCGAACCAGGTAGCCAGCCACCAGTTTGTTTCCGTGGAAAACAGGCTGAAAGGAAACGGAAAGCTGAGATCGGTAAACCAATTTTCGCCGTACAGTTTCATCAATCCCGCTTCCCCGAACTCATAAGCGAGAATCAAGCTGAGAAAAAATGGTGGTATCAATGCAGCTTTACCATTCAACCAGTTTGATAGCTTACGGTAACCTTCGACTGTCCTGCTTGGCGTCGGCAGCCGGATCAATGCCTGAGCAGGACAAAGTGGACAGGTGTTTTCCGCAGTTTGATGGTGGGCTTGGTTTTTACTGCAATCGTTCATGGTTTGCTCCGTAGCTAAGGCAGTTTGCGGTAAAGGCGCTGTAGCGGCTATGCCACCCCGCTGTCTGAGTTGGTGAAGAATATCCAGGCCGAATGCAATAATTGCATCGGCATCGGGCGACTGCATTTCTGTTGCCAATTGCAGCAAGGCTTGCTTTCCGGATAAAACGCCGTTTGCCAGCAGTCCGATCAGACGTGCAGTCGCGGTGCGTTGATCTCGAGAAATTGAGCCTGATCGTCTCGGTCGCGAAAGCCGAAAACATATGTTTCCTCCTGCATGCGCTCTTGAAAGGACTCTTGTCGCCACGGTTGCCATTTTTGCCAATCGTGTTGTTCCGGTCCGATACGGTGTACCGGGTAGGCATAGCGCAATAGCGTTCTTACCGGCATGAAAATGATGCGGTTTTTCAGTAGATCGCCGTTGTTTTCCATCGGCTTTTCCTCAGCTTGTGCGATGGCGAGCACCAGTTCCATCCATTCGAAATGCGCAAGCTCGTTCAGAAAAGGCGGATCGGAAGGGTCTGAGCGTTCATGCTGAAGGAAGTTGATGAATTCGTCAGGTATTTGGCGGTAAAACGGCGACAGGCAGCGATGCCGGGCAATAAAGTCCTCGACCAGGTTTTCCCAGCGCCGTTCGCCCAGCAGCCCGTGGCTGATTGGAAAACAGCTCAACAAACTGTCTTCTATTTTATTTCTCAGCAAACCGGCGTAGATATCCATATCTGCCGTTGCAACGCCCTGTGGCGGCTGAACAGCGCGCGGATTCGCAAATACTGCGTAAACTCATGCTGGTAACGTTGAAAAGACGGGAGCGGGGTTGTTGCGCGCACTATCATTGCGATTACTCCTTCAGGCCGTGCGTTTTAGCTGGCTGACTTGATGGATGCGTTGCCGTTCGGCTATCTCTCCCACTTCGGACAGCAGATGTTCCAACGGCGGAATATTAAAATCGCGTTCCAGCAGGGTCGGGAACACGCCAAACGCGTCATATGCCGTATCCAGCAAATCCCAGACCGGATCGATCACCGGCTGTCCGTGAGTGTCGATGATCAAATCGGGTTTTTCCCGATCGTGTCCGGCGACATGCCTTGGTCTTGGCGGCCGTCGCCGCGTCGGGCGCTTTTTTAGCGCTGCATTTGCCTTCGCCGCATTTTCCGGCCTTCATCTTGTCGCTCGCTTCCGCGACCACCGTAGCGTTGGGCAGCGTTTTCATTGCGAAGGGATTTTCGCTTGCGTTCACGGAGGGAGAGAGCGCAACGGAAGCAGCAATAGCGCCCAGAGTCAGCGATAAGGTCTTGTTGTTCATGTCGTATTCCAAGGGTAATGATGGCCGAAAATATCAAAACAAATAGCGGGACAGAGCGCACATGATTTCAATAGGATGTTTTATTCATGTGCGTACTGTTTTTTTGATGCGTTCCCGTGCTTCGTCGCTGAGTCCGGCATGACCGGATTGATGCCGATCATCCAGCCGGTTAACCGCTTTGCGTAGAAACTTCAGTTGTTTCTCAAAGTTCGAGCAGGCGGAACAAAGCCAGAGATGGATGCGCAGCTCAATGCGTTTCATGCGCGTCAAGCGCTGATCCATCCCTTGCGACAGCAGGTAACCGGCTTCCTTGCAAGTCAACATTATTCTGCCTCCCGGCTGTTTTCAAACCAGCGATATTCCAGGCATTGCCGCAAACTCATACGGGCACGGTAGAGGATCACCCCTACGTTGGTCGCACTGCAATCCAGTTCATTACAAATTGCTTCGTTGCTCATGTCGTGTAACTCTTTCAGGATAAACACCTGGGCCATTCTGGGCGGCAAGCGCTCCATACAGCGCTGTAAAAAATCGAAAAACTGATGTTGTTCCAAAGTCTTGACGGGATTGCCCCAGCGCGCAGGGCGTGTATTCCAGTGTCCGTCCTCTCTAAAAAAAATCATCGGCATCCGTTTCGCCGGGTAACGCGGCGGCGCTATCCTCGTCCAGCGGCTGTTCGCGTCGGCTGCACCGGAAATGATCGATGATCTTGTGTTTGAGTATGCCGGTCAGCCAGGTGCGCTCGCTGGACAGTCCGGCACGCTGATGATGCGCGGACAAAGCGGCCAGCAGGGTTTCCTGCACCATATCTTCGGCAGTGCTTTCGTTTTGAACCCGCAGCAGCGCAAAGCGGAAAAGATAGTCGCCGTGTCCGTCCAGCCACTGTTCGGGCGTGGAACTATGACTGAAATCCCGTGATTGCATTACATCCATATTTAATAATGAATCTTGTTGCCTGTTACCGGTTTATACTGAAATGCTAAGCCGTATCAACCATAGGGGAGCATGGTTTAACACCCAGGCCTCGAAGGTTTTATCCAGTCCTGTGACGATCAGGATGCCTACTATCAATAGTAAGCATCCAAGCAGCTTCTTTCCTGTGTTGCCTGTAGCCGACAATCCGGTCTTGAAGCGCAGTATGGCCTGGTGAGACAAGCTACCCATCACGATCAGAGGAAGGCCCGCACCGAAGCCAAACAACGCCATGATCAATGCGGCCTGGCCCAGATTTTCTCCCTGACCGGCCAGCGTGATGGTTGCACCAAGGGTGGGGCCGACACAGGGGCTCCAGACAACGCCTAAAATCAGACCGAACAGAAACTGGCCGGTCAAGCTATCGCCGGATATATGTTCGAGCAGAGGTTGCCCGTCGCTGCTTAAACCTGATGCGGTGGAGGCAAACTTCTGCTGCAAACGTCCGGATAGCAATATCAGGCCGAACAGGATTAACAGAACGGCGGCGATGTTGCGGAGCAGAGCCTCATCCAGGCCGATCAACTTCCCTATCGTTGCCAGGAAGATGCCGACTACCGCAAACGACAGGCCCAGCCCGAACGCCAGGCCCCAGCCCGTGCGCGGTCAAGGCCGTGCCGACGAGTATCGGAATCAGCGGCAATACGTACGGAGACAGCGCGGAGAGTCTGCCTGCAAGGATACTGAATCCGTAAACGCCTAATGCAGCCAGCATGGTCAGTAGCTCAAAGCGCTTTTTTGAGCAACGCTTAGATACCCTGTTTGCTGGTATCGCCGAGGCTGCGCCCCATTTCCCGCCCGCCCTTGAACATAATGAGCGTGCTTTGTCTGTCGGCGTTGAAAGTTTTCACTACCTGTTTTTGCCCATCGAAATCGACGCGCAACGCGTTGATATGCCGGTAACTGTCCTGTTTGAGCAGTTTCTCGATGATGGGAGGCTTGCGCTCTGCATGTCGGGTACCAATCCGCATGGATGGAAATCAGAATCGGCTGACCTTCTTTCTGCAGACGATCGAACTTTTCCTGCGTAAAGGGTTCTTCGCCGGCAAAGGCCGGCGCGGCGAGCAATAGAGATAGAAAAGCGGAACGGAGTAATTTGATCATTTTACTGCCTCGAAAGAACAAAGCGATGCCGTGACTTGACATCAAAACCAGTTGAATAACCGGTGACCGGCTGCTCCCGGCATGGCCATCAAGATGATAAGTGTCGTCATCCATAATGCACGGGCCTTTGGTGGCGCAGCATTTATCGTTCATTCTACCCATCAGTGACATGGCGACTCCAATACGAAAGTGAAGGGGGATGGAATCACGGTTGCGATTCCGTTCATTAGTCGTGATAGGAAGCCTGTTGTTACAGAAGAACAAATCAAAGTACGAAAGTGGTCTACACGCCGGCCATCTTTAATGCCGTGCGCGCCGTACCCGTAATTGTGGTGCAATACAGCGCTTTTAACGCTGCGTCGTCCGCCAGTAACCAGGGGCATGCCCTAGCTCTGCCTTAAAGGTGCGGGTAAATGACGGCGCGGCTTCATAACCCAGACGATGGGCAATCTCTGCAATGGATACATTGCTATCGATCAGCATCCGGCAGGCCAGATTCATGCGCCAGCGCGTGATGTAGGTCATCACCGCCTCATTCATGGTTTCCCTGAAGCGGGCGGCGAAACGCGAAGGCGATAAGGCCACCGCATCGGCCAGTTTCGCCACGCTCCAGGGCGCGCCCGCCTCCGCGTGAATAAACCACAGCGCCTGCGCAATCTTGGGATCGTTCAGTCCGCGAAACCAGCCGGGCGGATGGTTTCCGCCGCGACGCCAGTAGGCGCGAATGGCCTCGGCGCAAAAAATTTCCAACAGGCGCGATGCGGTAAATCCTTCTCCGCGAGACGGGCGTGACAGTTCCAGCGTCAGCATGTCCGCCGCCAGCGCCAACATCGGATCGGCTTGCGGGCCGGCGGTCGCAACGGTTAATACCGGCGGCAGGGCCGACCATAACGGATTGAGGGGCGCGGCTTGCAGCATGAACACGCCGCATAAAAGCTCCGTGGTATCCGGCGCGTCCGGCGCTCCCGGAGCGGGCTCCGATCCGGAAATGACTTGCTCCAGCGTGACGGCTTGATCAGGCGACCCAAAGGTCATGCGGTGCGCCGCGCCGCCGGGGCAGATAACCACCTCATGCGTTCGCACCGTGACAGGCGCATCCTGTTCCATCTGAAGGCTGAATTCCCCCTTGCGCACCAGATGAAAGGGCACGACACGTTTTGAGCGGTCGAGTTTGAGCAACGCCTTGATCTGCGCTTGTTCGGGTAAATCGATAGCCCACGGCGGCGCATAGCATCTATGCAACAGCGCGCTGCCGCTGATACGTAAATCGGCTAAAGCGTCTTCGAAGGGTTTGTCCATTGACGAAAAGTTGTTTCTGCTAAAAAAACAGTATTAATAGATATATTTGCTACTGTGTCAACAGGGGATACTATTTCCTCCAGTCACTACTAGGAGCAACACACCATGCCACAAGCCATTACACATTTATCCAGCGAACTTTTATACACCGCGCTGACGGCGCTGTTCACCGGGCTGATCTGGGTACCGATCATCATTAACCGTCTGAGCGAAAACGGCGCATGGTCGGCGCTGAAAAATCCGAAACCCGATACCCGCGCGCGCGCCGAATGGGCCTACCGCGCGGATCACGCGCATCGCAATGCGATAGAAAACCTGGCGGTGTTCGCACCGCTGGCGATCATTGTGCATATACTGGGCCTTTCCACGCCGTTAACGGCGGCTGCGGCGCTGCTGTTTTTTGTCAACCGTGTCGCACACGCGGTCATTTATATTATGGGTATACCGCTGGCGCGCACCATCGCGTTTGCGATAGGCTTTTTCTGCCAGATGATACTGGCCTGGCGCATTTTAATGTAGGGAATGGCTCGACCGTCCGGCGGATGCGCTACGCTTATCCGCCCTACAATAGGGCGGCGTCATCTGCTGGGGTGACGAAGCGTAGCGCGTCCGCCAACACACTGTTCATTGGAGGAATCATGGCTATCAAATTTTATTATCTATCCGGTTCGCCGTTTGGCTGGAAAGTCTGGCTGGCGCTGGAACGCAAACGCATTGACTACGAGATGGTTTTACTCAGCGCCGATGGCGGCGATTTGAAGCAGCCCGGTTTTCTGGCCATCAACCCGCGCGGCAAAGTGCCGGCGATTAGCGATGACGGCTACAATCTTTATGAATCGTCGGCAATTTGCGAATACCTGGATGAGCGCTATGCCGATAGCGGCGCTGGTCTATGGCCTGGCAACTTGTGTGACAGAGCTACCGGAAGGCGCATGGAATCGGAAGTGGGCGCTTATATTTACCCGCCGCTGCGCCGTCTGGTTGAAGAGCTGCTGTTCAGGCGCGAGGGCATTCCCGATGAAGCGGCCATATCTTCGGCGCGCGAGGCCTTGGCAAGCGAATTAAACTTGTTCGCGCAGGCAGCCGTGGGGGATTTTCTGCTGGGACATGAGCCGTCGCTGGCCGATTTTGCTCTTTATCCGATGACAGCGCTGCTGGACCGACTCGATCTGCGCCACCCGCAACGCGCGTTTAGCGGGTTGATGCCCGAGCCGCTCAAATCCTGGTCCGGTCGCGTGGAGGCGCTGTCGTATTTTCAAAAGACCGTGCCGCCGCATTGGCGCGCCGGATAAAGCCCTTCATGCACCAACGATAACGGAGCGTCCCATGTCAAATATAAAAAATCCGGTCTGCGTCATAGTGGGCGCAGGACCCGGTAACGGAGCCGCTCTGGCGAAAAAATTCGCCGGGGAAGGCTTTGAAGTTGCGCTGCTGGCGCGCAACAGGGAGCGTTTGTCCGAATTGGCCGCCGCTTTGCCGCGAGCGCAAGCTTACGCCTGCGATGTCATCGATACCGCGTCGGTCAGTTCTGCATTTAACGCCATCGCTCGGGACATGGGCGCTGTGGATACCGTGATTTACAACGCGGGTAAAGGCATATTGGGCGACGCCTTATCGGTCTGCATTGATGACTTCGAATCAGCCTGGCGCGTCAACGCGCTTGGGGCCTTTGTCGTCGCCCAGCAGGTCTTGCCCGCGATGAGACAGGCGGACAAAGGGACGATTTTATTCATGGGCGCAACGGCTTCGCGGCGCGGCGGCGCGAAAACCGCCGCGTTTGCGCCTGCCAAGGCGGCTCAGCGCATTTTTGCGGAATCGCTCGCCCGCGCCTACGGGCCGGACGGTACTCATGTCGGCTTGATCATTATCGATGCGGTAGTGGACGAACCGTACGCGCGCTCGCAGTTTCCCGACCGCGAAGACAGCTTCTTCTGCAAACCCGCCGATATCGCCGACTCCGCGTTCATGCTGGCGAAACAATTGCCGTCGGCCTGGACATTCGAACTCGAGCTGCGTCCGTCCGGCGAGCGCTGGTAAGCGGCAACCAAATAGCCGGCGCGTGCAGGTAACTGCTGGGTTGGCAACCGCCGGGACGCTTGTCAGCTCAATGACTCGCATGTTAATTTTGTGCCGGCGGCAACCCGGAGCTTATTATGGCACTCGCATTGAAAGACAATAACTTGTACTGTTACGGCGACTATCTGAACTGGCCGGACGATGTCCGCTACGAGCTGATCGACGGTTATGCTTATTTGATGTCGCCCCCCGGACCCGATTTGTCGCATCAGGACATAGCGGGTGAAATTTATTTTCAGGTTCGACAAGCACTGCGAGGAAAACCCTGCCGCGCTTTTATTGCACCGCTGGATGTTCGCCTGCCCAAACAAAATGAAGCCGACGCGCAGATCGACACCGTGGTTCAACCCGACGTCATGGTGGTTTGCTCGCCTGAAAAGCTGGACAGGCGCGGCGTACGCGGCGCGCCGGACTGGGTCGTCGAGGTGCTGTCGCCGTCTACCTCCGGGCATGACCAGATCAAAAAGCGTAGCGTATACGAACGCCATGGCGTGCGCGAGTATTGGCTGGTGCATCCGACCGACCGCATTCTGACTGTTTACCGGCTGGAAAACGGCGAATACGGAAAGCCGCTGCAGTCGCAACTGGAAGGCGAAACCCCGGTTGGCATTCTGCCGGACATCGTGATTCGCTGGGACGAGGTGGTCGCGCGCTTACCAGAAGATCCTTATTGACTTGGTAGGGGTGCAAAGCAAAAGCGCTGTCCATGAAAGACACGAAAAGCACGAAATGTGGTGGCAGTTCAGCTCAATGAACCAGCGCAAGTCAGAATGGGGTCACCGATGAAGGGGTGTGGCAAACGCGAGTGCCGGATTGACAGGGCGACGGTCAGACGCATCCGGATGAACTGACGGAACGGACACATGGTTGGAAAACCAGGGATTCAGTCGGCCATTGATGCATATAATTGACCGGGAAGCGGATCCGGCTGGCCATTGGCGGCAATGGAACACAGCCGGGCAAAGATGGCGGGTACGGATCAGGGGCGGATCAAAAGTTCACTTTGAAAATCGGGCCCATAGCGTTGAGGAGGCAGCCCGGCAGCTGGTGTTCGAGCAGGTGCGTGGAGTGGATTGCAAAGGTCGGACGGGAGAATAATGGCTGGCCAGTGCCGAAGGGGTTGTCACCCGTCCCGCCCCAAAGGAAAAGACGCCCAAGGCCAACGGGTAACAGCCATTCCGGGCCACCCCTTAGCCGCCCGCTGGGTGGCTGGCCGGATACGGGACCAGGAAGGCAAGCTCCTCGCGGAATGGTATCTGCCGACCAACGCGGAGTTATCTGTTCCGGCAGAGCGGATTGCCTTGTGGTACAACTATCGCCGGCAGATAGAATCGTTCTTCAAACTGCTCAAGGCAGCGGGGCATCAGTTGGAATGCTGGAACAGGAAACCGGACCGGCGTTATTCAAGCGCGTCCTCATTGCCACGCAGGCGTGCGTACTGGCTTGGCGGCCGATGCGGGAAACCGGTGAACAGACGGTGCGCACGCGGGAGTTTTTGGTGCGTTTATCGGGACGGCAAACGAAGCGAACGCGCCCGGTCACCGCACCCGCTTTGCTGGATGGTCTGTTCAAGCGCTTCAGCCTATGGGGCGTCTTGAATGAATATTCCATTGAGGAATTGCAAGCCTTCGCCGACTTTGCCTTTCCTCGAAGGTTTGAAACTCCAGGAAAGGCGAAGGGAGATGTGTAGATGCCCATGCTCCCATGGAGAGGGAGTTAAAAACAATTACTTATTTACTTGCGTAGATACCCATGTCTAAAAGGGATAGGCAGCGGTATCTGAATAGTTACCTTTGATATTTTCGTGACTTTCGTGGGCATGCACGCTTTTTCTCTGAGTCTGTAATCGGCTATTGGCCCGGCTTTTCTCACTTCCCCACTCTTTTTTCCGCGACCATCGGCAAGTCTTTCGCTTCGAGCAGCGCGCTCAAGCGGTAACTCATCTGCGCCCGTTCGCCAACGGTCAATGCATCCAGACTCAGTAGCATATCGGCCATCCAGTCATCTTCGCAAAACAGATAGGCTACCGGCACCTCAAGCATCCGGGCAATTTTCTTCGCTACGTCGAAGGGCGGTTCATGCACGCCCGTCTCGTAACGGCTGATTCTCGCACTGCTGCAGCCTTCATCCAAACCGATCAACACCCCCAGGCGATCCTGAGGCATGCCAAGACGATTGCGCGCTTCGCGCATTCGTTTTCCGAAACAGCTGGTAATCTGCTTTTGTTTTTTTGCTCCCATGCGGGAATAGTCCCGGTATAGGCGTTGCGCCGTCTCTACGTTTTACGTAGAATGGAAAGCAGAACCCGAAAGTATACAGAATGATGAACCATTACTGTCAACGGCAAGGCAACGAAGCCGCCGTCTGAGCGGAATGGATTGCCGATGCCCGTCGGGGTATATCCGGCCGATCAAGGATTGTGTAAGCAAAATATTGTAAATGAAAGATTTCATAGCTGATTCACTATAAAATATAGATCCGGTGTCCAGACAACGGTTTCAATCAAAAACTAACGTCACCAACAGGATAAAGATGTATTCTGTTTTGCCCGCCATTGTTTCTCTGATATTCCTTTGCTACGGCATTTATGCGCTGATCGATCAGGGCTTTACCCAGATCAGCTTCAGCCTGTTTTTGCTGTGTATCACAACTTTCTGCTGGCAGTTCGGATGGACAGTGCTTTTCCAGCTAACCGATCCTGAAGCGGCTCTGTTCGTCATCAAGTTTGGCTATCTGATGATCCTTTTCATACCTGCCAGCATTTATCATTTCCTGAGCGAAATTTGCGAACGCAAGCAGGAGCGGCGCTATGTATATTTTTCCTACGGTTTTTCCGCGTTGCTCGCGGTTTTCCTGTTCGGCTCCGATCTTTTTGTTTCAGGATATTACCGCTATTTCTGGGGCTATTACCCCAAAGTCGGACCGCTTCACTCCGCGCATTTGTTGCAGACATTGATTGTGTTGATCCGCGGGCTTTATATTACGTACAGGGCGCAAAAGGATTCGGCTCCCAATATGCGCATGCGCTACAAGTTGTGTCTATGGAGCCTGTTAATCTATTCTTTTGCCGGAGTCGATTATCTTTGCAACTACGGATTCGAGTTCTATCCTCCGGGCGTGGCGTTTATCGCCATCAGCCTCGGAATCATCGCATTCGGTATCGTCAAATACGATATTCTTAACCCGATAGCAATTGCTGCAACGGTCGCGCACGAAATGCGTACGCCTCTGGCGACAATTCGCATTCAAGCGATGACAATCTCTCAATATTGGCCGGAACTGTTCGAAGGCTATCAGCTTGCGGTCAAACACGGGCTTTGCGAACAGCGTATCCGCCCCCGTCATTTGCACATTCTGTCCGACTTGTCGAACAGAATAGCGCGTGAAGTCGATCGTTCCAACATGGTGATCGATATGATGCTCGCATCGGCTTCAATAGAACAACCCGATACGCTGGTTTTCGAGCGACATTCCATTTGGCATTGCGTGGATGAAGCGCTGGAGCGTTACCCGTTTAGTGACGGCGCCAAGGAAAGGCTTAGCGTAAACAAAAACGACGCGGGTTTCGACTTTCATGGTTCGGATACGTTGCTGGTCTGCGTGCTGTTCAATCTGTTGAAGAATGCCTTGCATGCGCTGACATCTTCGGGCAGCGGCGAAATTTACATCAGCAGCGCCAAGGCGGGACAGTACAATCATTTAATAGTCACAGATACCGGCCCTGGCATTCCCGCCGAGTTACTGCCGCATATTTTCGATATCTTTTACACCACCAAGCGCACCAGTGGAAGCGCGGGGCTGGGGCTGGCATTTTGCAAGCGGGTAATGACCGCATTCGGCGGACGCATTTCATGCGACTCCAGCGTCGGCGAATATACCCGTTTCATACTGGAATTTCCGGCAATCGCTTAAACAGGCTACACAGTTTTTCCTGCCGCAGTCATATTCCTGATGCAGAATAAAGTCGCCCTAATCAGGGCCGGCTATGCATTGCGCGCCGAAATTTCTACATTTTTCTTCTTTCAGGAGTTAGACATGTTAAAAAAAACATTTTACTGCAAACTGATCTGACCACCCCGCTGGAGTCTCCTGCGAACTACGTGCCGGCGATTAACGCCCAAAAAACCTTCCGCCACATTCTGGATATTTGCCTCAAGGATTCGAATGCATACGGCAACACCTATTTCGCCCGGTATTTCGAGTGGCAAGGCGTCTGCCGCGAGCAATGGTTTTATCGCTGCGTTGCCAGCGACATGCTTCAATCGCAAGGCGTATTCGTCACAAAATGCGCCCATCAGGATTACGCGCATGAAACTTTCCCGTTCCAGACGGTGGAGTGCCATCTGAACAGCTTCAACGTCAGAGCCTGCTCCTTTCATCTGCTGTTCCGCTTTTATGTAGACGGCGTTCTTGCGTCTACAGGGTTTCAGCAAATCGTATTCGCCAGCCATGACCGGAAAATCATCAGGTTGCCGAAAAGCGTGATCGAAGAAATCAGGCTATACGAAGACGCTCAATTCGTGCCGAAAGGCTAAATCAAACGAGGCCCGCCGCTTTGGCGGGCCTTTCCCGATAAATATTCGGCAAAGAATTGCACTGTCACTATCTGCATCGTATACTTTACCTTGAACTCGAAAGAGTCCGTAAAATTCAAGCAAACACAAACTCTGGAGTACCAGCATGAGATGGGAAAAACCGAGCTACAACGATCTGCGCTTCGGCTTTGAAGTCACGATGTACATCTACAACCGTTAATCCGGTTTGATGTAGCGGAAACGGGGTAGTGCACATCAAGTACCACCCCGTTTTCAATGCGGTAATACTACTCGCCAACTCCGTGGCGTCTTATTCCAGCGGCCAAGGATTCTTGCCGGGCGGCAGCTGTTATCATTATCCCCGATTATTCAGGAAACAATCGTAGTTCCTATGGTTTTTCCATTCTGTGCATGAGTCGGCCTGACCTTTTTACCTGACACGTCGTCCACGTTGACGCCGGACATCGGAGACCATGATAGCGTACTCGGCTTATCCGCATACTCGACCTGCAAGCGGGTGCCGTTGTTCAGCGCGACGAACTCGCCGAAGCTTTCTATTTTTTTTGATATTGTATCTTCAGGTACTCAGTATCATTCGAACCACTCCTTCGGTTTGGAGGAACACAAGGACTGTACAAGGTTTATGATAGTCCGCAAGGCTGTCAAAACTGACTGGAAGCAATTCTACATGGCTGCAAGCATAGAGCGAGTATCCAACCATGACCATACAAATTGCAAATCGCATTGTTTGTTATCCCGATCCGTCGCCGTTGCAGGCTGCTATCGCCGGGGCTAGCGGTCTGATTAGGGAGTTGACAGCGGTTTTGGAACGCGAAGCCGGTGCCTTGTACGAAAATGCGATGCCTGCGGATTTGCTGGAAGTCAAGGCCGGTCTGATCGCCGCCCATGCTCGCGCACTTGAGCGTCTTCGCGCGACGCCTATAGCGCATGAGTTGACTCTGGACGAATTGCGGATGCTCGACGAATTGAAAGCGCTGGACGCCGCGTTGATGACGGCGGCCCTGGACAGCCTGATTGCAGCCGATCCCGGAGTAATCGAACTGCGTTTCCGCAGAGCCGGCATGCTGGTGCGACAGGGGCGCGATGAGGAGGCGCACCGCGACTATCTGGCTGTGCTGGACAAAGACGCTGCGCATTTCGACGCACTTAACGACTTCGGCAACCTGCTGTTCGATACCGGCTATCGCAGCGCAGCGCGCACCCTTTTTTCCCAGGCGGTGGATACGCACCCCCATCGGCCTGCCGGTTATGTCAACCTTGCCAACCTGTTGCTGTCGCAGGCCGATTATGATGCGGCGAAAAGCTTTTACCAGACAGCCCTGATTTTGGACTCCACGCTGGCCGAAGCGCATCGCGGCATGTCTTACGCCCTGAGCGAGCTGGGCGACGAAGCCGCAGCGTCCGCGCATCGAGAACCCGGCTTTCGCGGTCACGCGGTCATGACCTGGCCGCACCGCGGGCCGGGCAGAGCCTTGCCTTTGCTGGTGCTGAGTTCGGCGATAGGTGGCAACATTCCGTTCAAGCATCTACTCGACGAACGTACCTTTTTGTCTTCGGTCATCCTCAGCGAATATTTCGATCCGGAGACCCCCCTGCCGCCGCACCGGCTGATCATCAACATTGTCAGCGATGCCGATCTGTGCCGTCAGGGGCTGGACGCCGCCGAGCGTTTGCTGGCAAAAAGCCCTGCGCCGGTTATCAATTCACCGCAATTGATCCGGCCTACGGGGCGGCTGGATAACGCACGCCGGCTCGGCGTTCTTCCGGGCGTGATCGTACCCCGTTCCGCGCTGATACCGCGTGCGGAGCTGGTGAGCGACACGGCGCAGGATCTGCTGGCCGATCAGGATATCGGATTTCCGTTGCTGCTGCGCAGCCCCGGATTTCATACCGGACGGCATTTCGTGCGTGTGGATGCGCCGGAGGGTCTGGCAGCGGCGGCCGGCGCCTTGCCGGGAGCGGCGTTGCTGGTCATGCAGGCCCTGGACGCGCGCAACAGCCGCGGAGACCACCACAAATACCGCGTAATGTTCGTGAACGGAGCGCTTTATCCGTTGCATCTGGCCTTCTCCAATAACTGGAAAGTGCATTATTTTTCTTCCGCGATGGAAGATCAGCCTGAGTACCGGGCGCTGGAAGCGGCGTTTCTCAACGACATGCCCTCGGTGCTGGGCTCTAAAGCCATGACGGCTCTGAACAGCATTTGTCAGACATTGGGGCTGGATTACGGCGGCATCGACTTCGCGCTCGGCGACGATGGTGATATTCTGCTGTTCGAGGCCAATGCGACCATGGTGGTGTATCGTCCGGAGAACGACGAAAAATGGACCTATCGCCGGGCGGCGGTTGAGAGGATACTGGATGCGGTTCGGGCCATGGTCATTGAGCGGGCGCTGTGCGCCTGAGTGAGGCGCGGCGGCTGGAATCGTCAAACAGTTGTCATGATGTTTCGGATATGATTGCCTGCCGGATGATGGCATGATTGTGTCGACAGGGTGGGCTCTTGTCCGGATGTCATCCATGAGCGACCTTGAGGATAGCGTGAGGGCCGGCAAAGCGAGGCAAAACTTTTCTTAATCATTCAGGTTGTTAGCGGATGCGCTGTTATGGGGCGGGGGTTACGGGAAGTTATCGTTGACCAAACCCCTCAAGCCGATTGCTGAAATTGTTACAACCTTTCAAGCCGAGATAGGAGATAAAGCGATGACGGGTTCCAGACTGAGCGATATGACGCGCCCCGCAGACCTGGCTTTACATGGCAAGGGCACCGGGCCGAGCCGCAGCCAGCGTCCGGTTTATCTGGATTTATTGCCCCCTTGCAACAACGCCTGTCCCGCCGGCGAGAATATCCAGGCCTGGCTGGCGCTGGCGCAGGCCGGACATTACCAGCGCGCCTGGGAAACCCTGCTGCGCGACAATCCGATGCCGTCGGTGCACGGCCGCGTCTGCTACCACCCTTGCGAAAGCCAGTGCAACCGCGCGCAGGTCGACAGTTCCGTCAGCATCCACGCCGTGGAGCGTTTTCTCGGCGACCTGGCCTTGAGTTCCGGCTGGCAGATCAAACCGGACAAAGCGCCCAGCGGCAAGCGCGTGCTGGTGGTCGGGGCCGGCCCCAGCGGTTTGTCGGCGGCTTATCATCTGGCGCGCCTCGGTCATGCGGTCGAGATTTACGATGCCGGACCGGTAGCCGGCGGCATGATGTACTTCGGGATACCGGCCTACCGTTTGCCGCGTCATGAGCTGGCCCAGGAAATTTCGCGCATCGAATCCCTGGGGGTGAAGATCCGCCTGAACCGTAAGGTCGAAGATATCCTGGCGGAAAAAGCATCCGGAAATTTCGACGCGGTTTTTACCGCCGTCGGCGCGCATCTCAGTAAACGTGTCGATATACCGGCGCGCGATGCAGGCAAGATCTACGACGCCGTCAGTTTTCTGCGCGAGACCGCATCCGGACAGGCCCCGCTACTGGGGCGTCGCGTCGCCATTTATGGCGGCGGCAATACCGCGATGGATGCCGCGCGCACCGCTAAACGCCTCGGTGCGGAAGAAGCCTTGATCATCTACCGCCGCGACCGCGAACATATGCCCGCGCATAGCTTCGAAGCCGACGAAGCTATGGAAGAGGGCGTTAAAATCAATTGGCTGCGCACCATCAAGGAAATCGATCAGACCCGTATCCAGGTCGAAGTGATGAAGGTCAACGAGGAGGGTTATCCCGAGCCCACCGGTCAATTCGAAACCCTGGAGGCCGATGCGCTGATTTTGGCGCTGGGGCAGGATACCGATACCGGTTTTCTGAAAAATGTGCCGGATATCGAATTCAAGCGCGACGGCACGGTTATCGTCGATGCCAACATGATGACCGGCCATGCCGGCATTTTTGCCGGCGGCGACATGGTGCCGAGCGAGCGCACCGTTACCGTCGCGGTTGGACACGGCAAGAAAGCGGCGCGCCATATCGACGCCTATCTGCATGGCGAAACCTATGTCAAAGCGCCGAAACACGATCTGGTAGGCTACGAGAAACTGCATACCTGGTATCTGACCGAAGCCGAACAAACGCATCAGGACTCTGTGGCCGTCGAGCGTCGCAACTACGGCTTCGACGAAGTGATTCATGGTCTTGGCGAAGACGCGGCGCTGTTCGAAGCGCGGCGCTGCTTTTCCTGCGGCAACTGTTTCGAATGCGACGGCTGCTACGGCGCCTGCCCGGAGCAGGCCATCATCAAGCTCGGGCCAGGACAGCGCTACCGCTACGATTACGATCTTTGCACCGGTTGCGCGGTTTGTTACGAGCAATGCCCCTGCCACGCCATCGAAATGACACAAGAGCCAGGAGTGAACGTATGAGCCCAGTTCAGGTTACCACGCTGGAAGGCAACGAGGCGGTTGCGTACATCGCCTACCGCACCAACGAAATCTGCTCGATTTACCCGATCACCCCGTCCTCGACCATGGCCGAGCTGGCCGATCAATGGGCGTCGGAAGGCAAGACCAACATCTGGGGCAACATTCCGCTGGTGGTAGAGATGCAAAGCGAGGCCGGCGCGGCGGGCGCGGTGCACGGCGCATTGCAGACCGGCGCATTGACGACGACCTTCACCGCCTCGCAAGGCCTGCTGCTGATGATACCGAACATGTACAAAATCGCCGGCGAACTGACGCCCGCGGTTTTTCATGTCGCGGCGCGCGCGCTGGCGGCGCAGGGCTTGTCCATTTTTGGCGACCATTCCGATGTCGCCGCAGTGCGCAATACCGGGTTCGCGCAGCTGGCGTCCAGCTCGGTGCAGGAAGCGCACGACATGGCGCTGCTGGCGCAGGCCGCGACGCTGGAGTCGCGCATTCCGTTCGTGCATTTTTTCGACGGCTTCCGCACCTCGCACGAGGTCAATAAGATCGAGCTGATCGGCGACGAACAGATACGCGCGCTGATCGACGCAGATCGCGTGCGCGAACATCGCGCGCGCGGTCTCAACCCCGATAATCCGTTCATACGCGGCACCGCGCAAAATCCCGATATTTATTTTCAGGCGCGCGAAACCGTCAACCCGTTTTATCAGGCCCTGCCGCAGATCGTGCAGGATAAAATGGACGCCCTCGCCGCCTTGACCGGCAGGCAGTATCGTCTGTTCGATTATTTCGGCCACCCGCAAGCCGAGCGCGTGGCGGTCATCATCGGTTCCGGCGCGCAGACGCTGTACGAGACCGTCGATTACCTGCAACGGCAGGGCGAGAAAGTCGGCGTTATCAATGTGCGCCTGTGCCTGCCGTTTTCCTCCGAGCATTTCCTCACGGCGCTGCCAGCTACGACTCAGTCAATAGCGCTACTTGATCGCGTCAAACTGCCGGGTTCGAGCGGCGAGCCGTTGTACGGTGACGTGCTCACCTGCCTGAGCGAAGCCAACGCCGACGGACGCTTGCCGACACGCGGCCTGCCGCGCATCGTCGGCGGACGCTACGGCCTGTCGTCGAAGGAGTTTACCCCGGCGATGGCGAAAGCGGTGCTGGACGAGCTGAAAAAGGACAATCCGAAAAATCATTTCACCATCGGCATCAACGACGATATCACGCTGACCAGTCTGGACTACGATCCCGCTTTCGATATCGAGCCGGACCACGTGGTGCGCGCGCTATTTATCGGCCTCGGCGCGGACGGCACCGTCGGTGCCAACAAGAACAGCATCAAAATCATCGGCGAATCGACGCCGCTGCATGCGCAAGGCTATTTCGTCTACGATTCGAAAAAATCCGGGTCGCGCACGGTATCGCATGTGCGCTTCGGACCGAAGCCGATCCTGTCGCCCTATCTGATCCAGTCGGCGAGTTTTATCGGCTGCCATCAGTTCGGATTCGTCGATAAGATGGACGTACTCGCCAATGCCCGCGACGGCGCGACTTTCCTGCTGGACAGCCCGTACGGACCGGACGAGGTATGGCAGCATTTGCCGCAGCGTTTGCAGCGGCAGATCATCGACAGGAAAATCGCTTTCTACGTGATCGACGCGTCCAGCGTCGCGCGCGCGACCGGCATGGGCAATCGCACCAATACCATCATGCAGACCTGCTTTTTCGCGATTTCCGGCGTGTTGCCGCGCGATGAGGCCATAGCCAAAATCAAGCAGTCGATCAAGAAAACCTACGGCAAGAAAGGGGATGAAGTCGTCAATAAAAACTTCCTCGCGGTAGACCGGACCCTGGAGCAACTGCACCGTGTCGCTGTGCCGTCGGCTGCGAGCGGTGTGAACGAGGTTGTGCCGGTTGTGCCGGTGCAGGCGCCCGAGTTTGTGCGGAAAGTCACTGCGATGATGATGGCAGGAGCCGGCGATCAACTGCCGGTTTCGATGCTGCCGATCGACGGCACCTATCCATCCGGCACCACGCAATGGGAAAAACGCAATATTTCCGCATTCGTGCCGCATTGGGAGCCGGATATCTGCATCCAGTGCGGCAACTGCAGCTTCGTCTGTCCGCATGCGGTGATCCGCTCCAAGTTTTATCCGCAGACCCTGTTGCAGAGCGCGCCGGAAAACTTCAAGTCCGCGCCGATCAGCGCGCGCGGCTTCCCGGAAACGCGTTATACCCTGCAGATCTATGTAGAGGATTGCACCGGTTGCGCGCTGTGCGTCGAAGTCTGTCCGGCCAAGAGCCTGCAGCAAAGCGGCGTCAAGGCCATCAATATGAAGGAAAAGGCGCCGGTGCTGGAGCAGGAGCGCGCCAACATCGGCTTCTTCGAGCAGATACCGGTCAACGACCGCGCGCGCGTCGATTTTGCCTCTGTGCGCGGCGCTCAGTTTCTCGAACCTTTGTTCGAGTTTTCCGGCGCTTGCGCGGGTTGCGGCGAAACGCCTTACGTGCGGCTGCTGTCGCAGTTATTCGGCGACCGTCTGATTATGGCCAACGCCACCGGCTGTTCGTCGATATATGGCGGCAACCTGCCGACTACGCCATGGACCAAAAACGGCGAAGGGCGCGGCCCGGCCTGGTCGAATTCGCTGTTCGAAGACAATGCCGAGTTCGGTCTCGGATTCCGCCTGACCGCCGACAAGCATCTGGCGCTGGCGCACGATCTGGCTGCGGCGCTAAAAAATGAAATCAGTCCGGCATTGATAGACGGCATTCTTGATGCGCCGCAAACGACCGAATCGCAGATACGCCGACAGCGCATCCGTGTTGCGGAGCTCAAGGCGGCGCTGCTGAAACTGGACAGCGAGACGGCGCGCGATCTGCTGTCCGTCGTCGATCATCTGGTGCGGCGCAGCGTCTGGATCATGGGCGGCGACGGCTGGGCCTACGACATCGGTTCCGGCGGCGTCGACCATGTGCTGGCCAGCGGCAGGGATATCAACATCCTGGTGCTGGACACCGAAGTCTATTCCAATACCGGCGGCCAGATGTCCAAGGCGACGCCGATGGGCGCGGTCGCCAAGTTTGCAGCCGGCGGCAAGCCGCTGGCGAAGAAGGATCTGGCCTTGCAGGCGATTTCCTACGGCAACGTCTATGTCGCCAGAATCGCGATGGGAGCCAATCCGCAGCAGACCCTGCTGGCCCTGCGCGAAGCCGAGGCTTATCCCGGCCCGTCGCTGGTGCTGGCCTACAGCCATTGCATCGCGCATGGCATCAACATGCAGCACGGCCTGAAACAGCAGGATCTGGCGGTAGCGAGCGGACATTGGCCGCTGGTGCGCTACAACCCGGCGTTGCGCCAGAGCGACAGGAACCCGTTCGTACTCGATTCGCCGCGTCCGCACGTCAAGCTCAAGGATTATGCGTTCAACGAACTGCGTTACAAGATGCTGGCGCGCCAGCATCCGGCGGAAAGCGAACATCTGATGACTCTGGCACAGCAGGTAGTGAACCAGAAATGGGAAATTTACGAAGAAATGGCCAGCCGTAGCGGCAGTCATTTCCATCCCGATGCGGGTGTTAAATAATCGCTAACTATTCAGACCGATGAGCCGCCTGATGCTGAAATATTTTGTATGAGCGGGCTTTAGCCCGCGAAAATATAGCAGGCCGCTCGCGGGCTAAAGCCCGCTCCTACAAGGGTGGGTGGCGGTAGCTAAATAATTAGGTGATTAGCACTATTGTTCACAAGCCATTGATTACTGGTACAGGACGGAAATTAGCTTGTCCTTATAATTCAAATGCTTCCATTGGTCTAATCCATACTTTCGTGAATTTCGGTGCTAATCACCAATAATTATAGTAATTGTAAGAGTGGCTCGTCATTCCGGCAGGGATTGCCGGAATCCAGATAGCAGGGATGCGGACGGATCAAGATAAAGAGGGCGCTATGGATCTCACCACCAAGTACATGGGATTGGAACTGCGGCATCCGGTTGTCGCGTCGGCATCGCCGCTGTCCGGCACTCTGGACGGCATCAAGCGGCTGGAAGACAGCGGCGCGGCAGCGGTCGTGATGTTCTCGCTGTTTGAAGAACAAATCCGCCACGAAAACGAAGCGTTTTCTCACTTGATCGAATCCGGCAGCAACAGCTTTGCCGAATCGCTGAGCTATTTTCCCGATATCGACGAGCATCAGGCCGGTCCCGAGAGCTATCTGGCGCTGTTGCAACGCGCATCCGAAGCCACCGACATCCCGATCATCGCCAGTCTCAACTGCATCAGCAGCGAGGGCTGGATCGACTACGCGCATCAGATGCAACAGGCCGGGGCGGCCGGGCTGGAGCTGAACATTTATGCGATCGAAGCCGATCTCGAAATTTCCGGCGCGGAAGTCGAGCAGCGCTATCTCGATATCGTGCGCACGGTGAAGTCCAGCGTCGATATTCCGGTTGCGCTCAAGCTCAGCCCTTTCTTCAGCGCGATGGGCAACATGGCGAAGCGTCTGGACGCCGCCGGGGCCGACGCGCTGGTGCTGTTCAATCGCTTCTATCAGCCAGACATCGACATCAATAGCCTGGACGTATTGCCATCCCTGAGCCTGAGCTCGGCGAGCGAAATCCGTCTGCCGCTGCTGTGGATTGCGCTGTTGCACGGCAAAATCAAGGCCTCTCTGGGCGCAACGCGCGGCGTTGAGCGTCCGGACGAGGTCATCAAATACCTGCTCGCCGGCGCCGACGCGGTGATGACCACCTCGGTGCTGCTGCGCAACGGACCGGCGTATTTATCGGTGCTGGTCGAAGGCCTGAAACACTGGATGGAAGCGCGCGGCTTTACTTCCGTCGATCAATTCCGCGGCAGTATGAGTCACAGTAAAGTCGCCGATCCGGGCGCGTTTGAGCGCGCGAACTATATCAGGGTGCTGGAGAGTTATAAGAGCGCGTATATTTAACCGGGGTCCTGTCGGCTAGCCGGATAAATGCTTGATCCGGCCTCCGTTCGTCACCGGCGTTCAGTGTTATTCATGTCTCTGTTGTAGGTCGCCACCGCTACGGGGTCGATATGATCGATCAGGTCGCTATTGCCGAGTTGCCGGTATTGCGACAGATCCACGGTGTACGGCAGCATCAGGACATCGATTTGATCCTCGATCTGCATTAATTCGGTAAACGGCATTTCGTCTCCTTGATGGTCAGATCGATATCGGAGCCGGGGCGGTGTGTGCCTTTGGCGCGGGAGCCGTAGATCAGCACGGTTTCGATGCTGTTATGCCGGACAAACACGCTGTTGAGTTTATCGAGCGTTGCCGAAGACAAACCGAATGCGAAAGCAGCGCTCATGACAGGTTTTTTCCATTTCGGCTTGCAAGGTTACAAACAGCGGGAAGTACTGGCCGATAATGATGTCGACCAGCTTGTCGGCGGTGAGTTCGTCATAAGTATGCGAAGAGATATGGCGGCTTAGTATCATCGCCATCCACAGTTCGCCATCGGCGATCAGTTCGAGTTTGAAGGCTGCGCGTGTCGCGTCTTTCGAGCTTTTGATGTCATAATTGCCCTGATCCTGCAAAAAATCTTTCAATACCTTCCAGGCCAGTTCGTGGATAAATTCGAACGCCTGGATCACTCCCTGTTTCTCCAGCGACGACAGTTCGCGCTGCTCGCTCAGCTCTACCCCGTTTTGCAGTTGCCGAAGGGCTTTTTTATAATTGGCAAAGCGTTGCCGCCAACGGATATCGGGCTCGTTCATGGCGGTGTTTTCCGCAGGGTTTTAATGTCCATCACAAGGCTAAATTCATAATTGTGATTTTTTACAATGTCGTTTGTTTAATCTGTTCCCGCCAGCGTCAGCAATTTCAGCATGAAGCGATGAACATCCTCGTGAATTTCATCGCTAACCATGTTGAGCGCGACATCCGTTCGCGTCAGTTGCAGCGAGGGCGAGCCGCTTTTCAGTTGCTGGAACAGCGCATTGTCGTTATCGAACAGCAGCCGCTTTCCGTCGACCACGCTGAAAATATTGGCGCCGACATTGCGCCAGTTTCTTCCGGGCGGTAAAGTCAGGTTTTCCGCATTAAAAAACGTATCGATGATTTGCAGCGGTATTTTCGCAAACAGATCGTCCGCGCCCGATTGCAGTTGTTTGAGTGCTGCGCGTTTCCAGGCATCCGGCACCAATAGATAATTTTCGATATTTTTGCGCCGCCATTCGAATAATGCGGGGTTGTCCGCCCCGGGATGAAATGCGTCGTCGGTGCCGTCGTAATCGAACAGCATCAGTTTCGCCTTGTGCGGCAGAATTTGCCGTAAAGCGGAAAAGTGCCGCTTGGCTTCTTCCATCATCAACTGTTTAGTGCCGCCACCCATGATTTTGAAGAAAACCTTATCCACAGCCGCCTGAGCGCCGCAGGCTGCGGCCCATGCGCGCAACAGCCGTTCGTCGTCTTCGCCTTCCACATATACGATGCAGGGAGAAGCCGTCAGGAAGGTGATTTCCTCATTCGTAACATCCGACATCGCGCGCAGCATATCCGGGCTGGATTGCAAGCGTCTGGGTTCCAGCGCCAGCAGCGATACGATCTGGCAGGCGTCCACGCCGCGAACAAACTCCTCGGCATGCGTCGCAATCAGGAATTGCGTGCCCCTTTCCATCGATTTCTGCTTGAAATAGTCGAGAATTTCGCGCTGCAAGTTGACGTGCAAGTGTGCGTCCGGTTCGTCCAGCAGTATCGTGGTCGGTTTGTAACCGTAAAGAAATCCGAGCAATGTCAGCGTTTGATGGAAACCGCTGCCGCCGGCGATGATGTCGTAGTTTTTGCCGTTTTCTTCGCGATATTCGACGTTGATGTAAACATCCTTGGCCGAATCGTATTTCGGCTCACGGATTGTGACCGAGAACCAGCGTTCGACGATATCGGCCAGTTCCCGCCAGTCAGCCGGCGGCATATGGTTTTTAGTGATGCGCCCGTTCTCGCGGGGAGGTTCCGGGCATACCCTCAACAGCAAATTGCGCAGTACGCTGCCGGGTTGCCCCTTGCCTACCTGCTGTCGAATTGGAGAAATATCCAGCCACTTTTCCTCAGGTTCCAATCCAGAGAACGGCGGTACGTAAGCAATAACCGGCAAATCTCCTTGCTGCTCGCAGTCGCGGAATTTGGCCCAGCCGTCTTCCGGGATCACGTAGATGGTTTGCGGCGAGTGATAGCGTAATTGCACGCCGAAGGCGGCAGTTTCGCCCGTTGCGCGCCGCCATTCCACACGAATGCCGATTAGAACATATTCCAGTTTCTTATCGGGATAACGGCGTTCGGTTTTGTCCTTCCACAGCAGCAGGAATTCCGGCACCGGCAATGCCGTGAAGTTGGGCAAAACCACCTGGATGCCCTTGGAGCCGCTACGTTTTGAACGATGAAATTCGTTGACGCAGAACTGCCAGATCGCCAGCGCCTGCAGCACGGTACTCTTGCCGCTGTTGTTGCGTCCGACCAGCAGATCGAAGCGCGTAAAGTCGTAAGCCTGCTCGCCGATGCGCTTGAAGTTGCGTAAGGTTAACCGGGTAATCATGCGTCTCTTCCATTGCTGCCGAGTTAGTCACTTACACAGAATGTAACTCGTTGAGGTAAGCTCCCGGCTTTGCCAAGGGTAATTTAACTGATTCCGTACTTTTGCATTCTGTACAACAAGGTATCGCGCGTGATGCCGAGCAGTTGCGCGGAACGGGTGCGGTTGCCCTTGGTGCGCAGCAGTGCCTGGTTGATCAGGTCAATTTCCACTTTTTCAAGTTCGATGCCTGATTCGGGCAATTGTATGCATGAGGAACCGGGTTTGCTTTGGTGCGTAATTTCATTGGGCAGGTGAGCTTCTTCTATTGTTTGACCGGCCATCATGATGGCGAGCCGCTCGCACAGGTTTCTTAATTCGCGCACATTGCCCGGCCATGCATGATGTTGCAGGCGCGATATGGCGCTTTTACCCAGCGTCGCTTCGGGTAACTGGTGGCTTACAGCGAACCGCTTTAAAAAATGGCCCAGCAACAATTGGATATCGCCCATGCGTTCGCGCAACGGCGGCACTTCGAGGGGTACGACGTTGAGACGGTAATACAGATCCTTTCTGAACTCACCGCGCGAAATTCTTTCTTCCAGGTTGGAGTTGGTAGCGGCAATGATGCGGACATTGATGGTTTGCGCGCTGGTGTCGCCTACGGTTTGTATCTCGCCGGTTTCAAGAAAACGCAGTAACTTCGCCTGCAACGGCAGAGGCATCGAGTCTACTTCATCCATGAAAAGGGTGCCGCCGTGGGCGGCCGGAAGGCGGCCGGTCTGGTTTCCGACAGCCCCGGTAAAAGCTCCTTTACGATGACCGAACAATTCCGACTCGGCGATCGCTTCCGGCATGGCGGCACAGTTGAGCGTTACGAACGGTTTGTGCGCTCGCGCACTGTTTTTCTGCAATGCATTGGCCAACACTTCTTTTCCCGTACCGGTTTCGCCGACAATCAGCACGGTTACGTCGGTGGCGGCTATCATTCTGGCGCTTCTGATCAACGCTTCGAAATTGGGAGATTGCCCGATGATCGATTCAAACATATCCGCGCATTCCTTAAATCAGGTTAACCGATGAACCATGGGATTCAGCCATGGAAAAGCAGCCAGCAAAGCCAGAATCAGCAGTGATGCCCCTGCCAGTTTGCGAAACTCTTTCATTCTGGATAACTCGACCATCATGTTGGTCATCAGGCCTACGCCGGCAACCGCAGGCAGGGTGCCGAGGCCGAAGAACAGCATGGTGAGCGTGCTTCTGAACTCATTTCCGGCCGTGGCGGATAATGCCAGCGCGGCATAAACCAATCCACAGGGGAGCCAGCCCCATATCATGCCAAAAATATAAGCCTGTTTTAGCGTTTGCACCGGAAGCAGGCGGCGCCCATAAGGTTCGATTTCGCGCCATAACTGGGCTCCGGCGCGCTCGATATAGGCGAAGCGCGGGAACCAGCCGCCTATGTGCAGGCCGGCGCCGGTCATGACCAAAACCGAAATGATTTGCAGGATACGGTGTCCCTGGCCTTCTCCCAGCGGCAGCATCAGCACATTGTGCAGCAGCCCGGCAAGAAAACCGGCCAGGCCATAACTGCTGATGCGTCCGAGATTGTAGCTGAGTACAAAGGGCAGCAGTTGCGTTTTGTCTTCGCGAACTTCGCGCTTCAGGCTGAGCGTTAGAGAGCCGATGATGGAGCCGCACATGCTCAGGCAATGCAGCGTGCTGAATAGCCCCATGATAAAGGCTACCAGATACGAAGTGCTGAAACCGGGTTCCAGGTGATGCATAGAAGCCCTCATCCGTAAAGTAAACGTATTATTCTATCACGAATTCTTTCTGTCTCCCCGGGAAAAGCTGATAATTCAGCTTCTGCGCCGGTATGTCCGAATAGCCGTATTTTCTGTAAAGACGCTTATATTGTGCCATACCATCTGCGTTGAATGAGCATGCATTATTTACCCATTGCGTAACGGCATGGTATAGAATCATCTGCACGGAAACAGGTATTTCCGGATTCAGATGTTGTTAAATCAATATAATGGAGATCGTCATGGCATTGAAATTGAGCGCGCGTAATGTTCTAAAAGGCACCGTCAAATCCATTACGCATGGGGTTGTCGATAGCGAAGTGGTAATCGAGTTGTCGCCGGGCGTTGAGATCGTCTCGATTATTACCAAGAGTTCTGCGGAAAGTCTGGGGCTGAAAGTAGGTGATGCCGCCTCCGCCATTATCAAGGCGCCAAATGTGATTATCGGCGTTGAGTAAGACAGTAGGGTTTTCTCGGTGAGGGAGATAAAAAAAGACCCGCAAGGATGCGGGTCAAGGCTTAAGATAGGAGGAGAAACAACTACAGAGCGTCAGCGTCACTGTCTAAGTGAGCTATATGAATCGTTGAAGAGGCAGAACGCAATCGAGCCGCTCAACGTTGCTCCAAACAGCGAAACAAGTAGAAATTCAAGACCGGTCATGGGACACCTCATCGTTTGTTCATTGACGGTTCCTATTCTGAATCATTTCAATATAAATACAATATAGCCTGTATTTTACTTACTGTTTCTTAAAATGAAACTGTTGGGTGCGGCCTTACCCATCTGTTTTTATTCTTGTTTATTTACAACGATTTGTAATGACTCGTAGCTTGAGTGAAATGGTCGGTAATGAGGGCCGTTTCGCGAATTTGTAACGAAATCTTTACTTCAATTTTATGGAAAAGGATGTTGTAGAGCGGAGTTTGCTTGCTGGGTGAAGCGGTTTAGGGCGATTGAGAGCCCCAATTGCTCTTAAATTAATTCGTTTGTAGTCCGCCCGTTTAATATTGTTTGTTTAATTATCAACATGTTAGTGTCTTTTGTTGATCATTTGACAGGCATTCAGCGAACGGATAAATCAGATGCGTTACGCTTCTTTCAACGGTTCTCTGTTTCGAGTCGTTCACGCACGATTTCACGGACTTCTTCCGAAGGGTCGTGTAGCAGTTTTCTAACGGCCTCCAATGGCGCGCGCGCGGCGGCCATATAACGGATCAGCCATTCCTTGTCTTCCAGCACCACAATCAGCGAGTTCTCGTCCATGCGTTCGACTACCACCCGTCTGACTTCAAGTTGCGGGTCATGCGCCATCAGTCCCAGACTGTACACCGGCAGCCGTTTCGCAACTTCCTTCCGCACCTGTTCGTCTTCGTCGCAAATCATACGGAACAGCCGGCCGTGCGGCAGGCGCCGCGCCACGTAGGTGCGCACCATGTAATCCGGGTCGTCGACCATTTGCTCAAGCTGATGTGCGGGTAAGCGGTCGGCGACGGTAATGCGTACTTCACGGTCTGTGTCGCGCAGCAGGGTTTGCAGATGTTCGGGCGCAATGCGGTAAGCTACCGCCCTGCGCACCACTTCATCGTGGTCCCCGGTCAGCGGCAACAGGGATTCCAGCGGAGCATAGCGCACTGCGATGGCTCGCCTTTCCCAAAAATCGTCCTGTAGATACTGCTCGGCCAGCATCGGGTTGCGTTTCAGGAAACGGTCTATCTGCCGCCCGCTCATCGCGCGGATGCACGCATCTCCGGGCACGCACTGACCGCGGTCGAGCAGTAATGCGCGATGAGGACAATTTTCGCAATCCGCGCGAGGTGTTAGGTCGTCGGGCTCGCTCAAGGTCAGCCGTCAACCGATTTGCACAAGATTAGCTGCTTCGGCAGCTTTTTGTTTTTTCCACTCTTCCGGAGTGTAGGATTTAATGCTGAGCGCATGCAGCTCGCCGCTTTCCAGCCACGGCGTAGCCGCAGCATAGATCTGCTGTTGGCGTTTTACCGGTGAAAGTCCCTGGAAATGCGGGCTGACGACAAGGGCCGTCAGGCTGCAGGCTTCGCCTATCATGGTGACTTCGCTGTCCGCTACGGTAGCGGTTATGGCGCTTTTGAGTGCTTCTATATCCATGGGGTCGGAGGTCTCTGGTTGGGTTATTCGGTTACCGCACCTTTCAATATACCCGAAAGTTCGCCATTCTTGTGCAGTTCCTCAATAATGTCGCAGCCGCCGATCAATTCTCCCGCGACGAAAAGCTGTGGAAAAGTAGGCCATTTGGAAACTTTGGGGAGTTTTTCGCGGATGAACGGCGCATTCAGCACATCGACCCAGGCGAAGGGAACGCCGATGGATTGAATCAGAGCGACCGCTTTGGCGGAAAATCCGCATTGGGGCGCGTCCGGAACGCCTTTCATATAAATCAGTATAGGGTTGTTTTTGATCTGATCCAGTATTTTTTCTTCGGTAGTCATGGTGGTTCCTGTGGGAAACGTATAAAAATTAAACAGAGTAAGGTGCGTCCATCCATCTGCGCAAGGTTGCCGTATCGCGATCCGGCAGATAGGCGTAGTCTTTCTTCAGGTCGCGATGCACGCTTTCGCCGATGTGAGGCGAAATCAGGCCCTTGACCATGAAAAAGTACCAGGCAAACGGGTAGCCGGCCTGACTGTCGAAACGGCTCAGCAAGGTCGCCAGCGGTTTGCCGTGGCGGGTGTTGGCCGACGCGTCGAGACTGGGCAGGTTGGAACTGGTGTTGAGTACAACTTCCACATTCATGCGCTGTTCGCCGTGACGGCCCAGATGCTGAGAAAGTCGTAAACTCCAGAAGTCGGACAGCGTGTGCATATTTGCGGGAGAGCTGTGATTCCAGTCGTCGAAGAAACGTTGAGCAGGATGAGACTCGGCTCGGTGTTTGCCCAGTTCGCTCATGAATAACGCCACTTCGGTTTTTCTTCGATAGGCGTAGCGCGCGGACCCGATTGCAAACGGTTTGATCTTGATCGGGATGATCGGGTCGATGATGCTTTCTACATCGTCGGGAGGGTCATCGTTATTGACCAGATAGCGCTCTGCCCATTCCTGGGTGCGGTCGACTTCGATCTGCACGAAGTCTTCGGCATTTACGCCGGTTTGAGCGGTCAGGTAGAGTGTTACTCCCTTGTGGTGGGTAGCAAGCAGATTCTGTTCCTCGCAGAATTCGACCAAAGCGTCCATGTCCTGTCCGCATTCCAGAAATGTTCGTTCGGCCCATTCGTTGAGATCGGCGGCCATACGGCTGCCGTCGGGTTTGACAATGCCGCCGAGCCGGTACCATTCGTGTCCGAAGCGGGCGCGCTTGATTTCGTAATCCGGATAGGCTTTCTGTATGCGCGTAATTAATTGTTCGTCGCCCTCGACGGCCAGGCTATCCCGGCAAATGCGCGCCAGGGCGGGTCCGTCGAAGCTGGATACGGCTGGGGAGAGGCTTTCGGAAACTGCGTTGGATTTAGTCATCGGCGATGATCTCGGCAATGACCAGACCGGTGGCATGTTCCAGCGACTGCGTAAATTTGAGACAGTGCTCGCGTCCGTCAATCAGATAGAGATTGAATCCTTCGTGTTCCGCGTAGGGCGTTTGCACGCCGATATCGTCGTCCAGGCACCAGGTAAAATGGAGGCCCGGATAACTCTCACGCAGAATGGATAGGCTCGCTTCCTCCAGCGGCAGTTCGCCTATACGTTGTGCAATGTGCTGTACTTGCTCTGCTGTCAGCATGGTTATTCATCGTCCCAACTTTCTTCGCTATTGAAACGCCTGCGCGTAGCCGGTGTTTCCCCCATTATTTTTGCCAGCCAGGGCGGCGGGTGTCCGTTCAGTATGGTCTGCAGCTTTATGATGACTTCATGCGCGCTGCTTTCTTCCGCCAGCTTCATCGGGTAGATGCCTGCCTTGATGACTTTGGCGGCGGCAGGACCGCCGATGGATACAACGTAAAGAATTTGGCAGTCCTTGATCAGTTCCGCACGAAAACGATTTCTGTCGTCGGATTCATCCGCGCCTTCGCTTGAACGCAGATCTATCAACCGCGCTTCGTCCTTGCCGACCTGATAGATCAGGTAGCGCTGGCAAGAACCGAAGTGACCGTCCATTTCCGCGCCGGTATTTGAAGCTATCGCCACGCGTATGGAACCCGGCATGTCTCCTTCCCGCCAGTCTTGCGGTTTCGGCAAGTCGTCTCTGGCTACTTCTCCCCAGAGTATACGTACCGCTTCCTTGTAATGCGGTATGGTGAGGGTGTCGAGGTGTTCGGTGTCTTCTTCGCCGTCCGGACTGGCGAGTCCGGTTTTAAGCTGTGTAACAGTGACGAGCGAGAGTTTTTCTTCGGTAAGCGGCGCGCCGAGCTTGTCCAGCAGAACTTCTACCAGTTGCTGCGCGTTGATATCAGGCAGTACGCGAGCTGCAAGGCCTATGCGCAACGCCACATCCCTGTCCATAATGGCGGCTGTAGCATTCATGTTTTACCTCATTGGAAGATCCCTCTCCGCTGGGAGAGGGTGGCAAAAACAATTGGTTATAACGTTGTTTTGATATCCAGGTCGCAGGATGTGCAGCATATCAAATATCACGCGCGCTTGGCGCGCAACGTGATCGGTAATTTGGGTTGCGGGATCGGTTCCAGATAAAAACGCTGGCCGTCGCCCAGAACAACTTCGCCGCCCCACTTTTCCGGCGTATCGAACTCGATCGATTCTATATTTTCTTCCAGGTCCTTCTTGGGAACATAGAAAATGAGCTTGTCCGCTTTTTGGCTGATCATGACTTCCGGCATGTGGGTCTCCTGTTTCGATTGTAAAGCAAAAAATATCAGGCATGCCGGTAAAAGCATGCCTGACCAAAGACAGACGGACTAGCGAATAAGATCGTAGTTGTAGTCTGTCGTACCCATGCCGCGAGTATCTTCGTCCAGGCGATCCAGGATCGCATTGACAATTGTTTTTAACATATAAATAGCGCCTTCGTAGCCCAGCGTGGTGTCCCTGTGCAGGTGATGGCGATCGAAAATCGGGAAGCCGAGACGAATCAACGGCACCTCGAACTCCTTGCCTTTGTGCAGGGTGTCGCGCTGTATCCACTTACCGTAGCTGTTCCCGATCATGAAGTCCGGTTTGTCGGTGAATACCAGAGAGCGCATATGCCATAGATCGCAGCCGATGTAAACCTTGCTGTTAACGCCGTAAGGAGAGTCCGCCAGGATTGCTTCCACCGCTTTTTTCCAGCGCTTGTTGGCATGGTTGCAAAGAACGTGGATGGGTTCGGCGCCCACTTCAAGCAGGAACTTGGTCATGCCCATTACGAAGTCCGCATCGCCCCACAATGCAAAACGCTTGCCGTGCAGCCACGCATGTGAGTCGGTCAGCATATCGACCAGGCGTCCACGCTCCAGTTCCAGCGAGGCTGGAATGGGTTTGCCGGTGATTTCCGATACTTTCATCAGGAATTCGTCGGTCCATTCCAGGCCCATCGGAATATTCAGTTTCGGTACTTCGTGCTTCCAGGTGTTCTCGACGTATTTTTTGGTTTTCTCGAGCTGCCAGGGCTGTAACAGGATGGTATTCAGCGCATTGGGCGCATCCTTGATTTCGGCTTGCGTGGTGCCGCCCGAATACATGCGGAAATGGCCGTCGGCCGGCGTATCCAGTACTTCGGATGGATCGCTCAGCAGAGTATGCTCGACACCCATCTCATTGAGCATGCGGTGGATCACGCGGAAGTTGCCCAGGTAGGTTTCGAAGCCCGGCACCAGGTTCAGCTTGCCGTTGGAGCCTATTTCCTTGCCTTCCATGTAGTTGAGGGTATAGTAACGCGCCATGCCTTCGAACATATTGTCCCAGCCGGTGGTGTGGCTGCCGACAAAGCTTGGCGTATGTGCGAACGGGACCGGGAACTCCTGTTCGATATGGCCTTCCTTCTTGGCGTTGTTGATAAACGCGTTAAGGTCGTCGCCGATTACTTCCGCCATGCAGGTGGTGGACACCGCGATCACATCCGGTTTATACAGGGCCTTGGCGTTGGCCAGACCGTCGAACATGTTTTTTTGTCCACCGAACACTGCCGCGTCTTCGGTCATGGAGTCCGAAACGCAGGAAATCGGTTCTTTGAAATGGCGGTTGAAATAGGTGCGGAAGTAGGCGACGCAGCCTTGCGATCCATGCACATAAGGCAGAGTCTTCTCGAAGCCCAATGCGCACAGCACCGCGCCCAGAGGCTGACAGGCTTTTGCCGGATCAACGGTGAGGGCTTCGCGCTTGAAATTGAGCTCCTGATACTCCTGGGACGTCGTCCACTGGAAGACCTCGTCGATCTTTTCCTGGGGGTGGCGTTCTTCAAAGTTCTCCCGCTTGTCCGCCAGCATGGCTTTGTAGTCGTCCTCGCGGAACAGGGGGTAGCTCGGTTTGATATCGTCGATTGTTTGGCTCATGGTCATTCTCCTTTGCGCGCCACCAATCTGTGGACAGACGCAAATCGAAGTTGATTTAGTAAGGTCGGGTCAGGCTGATTGTGCGTAACCCGGCGCGGTGCCGCTGCTTGCCGGGTTACTGGTCACTACCCTGGCCGTGTTGGTTATACTGTTAAGCTACGGCGCGTTTGGCTTCCGATGCGTCTTCCGTCGCCGCTTTTTTCCACGGCGGCTGCATTTTGTTCCAGCACGGATTATTCAGCGTCAAATCCATATCCTTGGCGAAGATAGCGAAGCCGTCATAACCATGATACGGACCTGAGTAATCCCAGGAATGCATCTGGCGGAACGGAATGCCCATCTTCTGGAAGATGTATTTTTCCTTGATGCCGGAGCCGATCAGATCGGGTTTGATCCTTTTAACGAACTCTTCGAATTCGTAGCCGGTCACGTCGTCGTACAGCAGCGTCGCGTTGCCCATTTCCTTGATGGTCCGGTCGTAATCGTCGTTATGCGCGAATTCATAACCGGTGCCGACCACTTCCATTCCCAGATCTTCGTAGGCGCCGATTACATGACGCGGACGCAGACCGCCGATGTACAGCATGACCCGCTTGCCTTCCAGACGCGGGCGAAATTTGGCGATAACCGCTTCGTACTCGACCCGGTATTTCTCGATAACCCGTTCTGCGCCTTCCTTGATTTTGTCGTCGAAATGTGCGGCGATAGCGCGCAGGGATTCGGCGGTCTTGGTCGGTCCGAAGAAGTTGTACTCCATCCACGGAATGCCGTACTTCTCTTCCATGTGCCGTGAGATGTAGTTCATCGAACGGTAGCAATGGACGAGATTGAGCTTGACCTTCGGGGTCAACTCCATCTCAGCTATGGTGCCGTCGCCCGACCATTGAGCGACTACGCGCAGTCCCATTTCTTCCAGCACCATGCGCGACGGCCAGATATCGCCGCCGATGTTGTAGTCGCCGATGATCGCAACGTCGTAAGGCGTGGTTTCAAAGCTGTTGTCGCCGTCGCGGTTGCCGATGACGTGGTCGCGGATCGCATCGTTGGCGATATGATGACCCAGGGACTGCGATACGCCGCGGAAGCCTTCGCAACGTACCGGTACGACCGGTTTGTTGATTTCCTTCGAGGCCTTCTTGGAAACGGCTTCGATATCGTCGCCGATCAGGCCGATCGGGCATTCGGACTGAACCGAGATACCCTTGTTCAGCGGGAACAGGGTTTCGATTTCGCCGATCATTTTCGCCAGTTTTTTATCACCGCCGAAAACGATATCCTTCTCCTGGAAATCCGAGGTGAAGTTCAGCGTGACGAACGCATTGACGCCGGTCACACCGATATAATAGTTGCGGCGTCCCCCGCGCGAATACTGCCCGCAACCGACCGGACCATGGGAAATATGGATCATGTCCTTGATTGGACCCCAGACCACGCCGCGCGAACCGGCGTAGGCGCAACCGCGGATGGTCATCACGCCGGGCAGCGATTTGCGATTGGAGGTGATGCATTTGCTCGATTTTTCAACCGACTGGTCGTTGACCGCCAAGTGTTTGGCTCTGTCTTTCTTGGCCTTTTCAGGGTAAATCTCAAGCACCTCCTGGATGAGGGCTTCGGTTTCTTCTTTAGTAAGTGCAGACATAGCGATGTCTCCTGATGGGAAAGGAAAGGGTGGGCGGTAGCGCCCACCCCGGGCCTTGATGGTTAGGCGGCAGCCGCAGCCAGTTCGGCAGCGGTTTTGCCAATGGTGCTTTCGTCTTCTTCTTCCATGAGACCGAAGTTCATCAACAGTTCTTCCAGTTCATCCATGGTGATTGGAGTCGGGATGACCAGGTTCTTGTTGTTCATGACTTTTTGAGCCAAAGAGCGATACTCGTCCGCCTGCTTTGCAGCCGGCTCATACTCGATGACGGTCATACGGCGAATTTCGGCGCGTTGCACGACGTTGTCGCGGGGTACGAAATGGATCATATGCGTACCCATCTGCTTGGCCAGTTCCATGATGAGTTCATCTTCACGGGCAGTCTGACGCGAGTTGCAGATCAAGCCGGCCAGACGCACGCCGCCCGAGTTGGCGTATTTCACGATGCCCTTGGCGATGTTGTTGGCAGCGTACATGGCCATCATTTCGCCTGAGCAGACGATATAGATTTCCTGCGCCTTGTTTTCGCGAATCGGCATGGCGAAACCGCCGCAGACCACGTCTCCCAGTACGTCGTAGAATACGAAATCGAGGTCGTCGGTGTAGGCGCCTTCTTCTTCCAGGAAGTTGATCGCGGTGATAACGCCGCGGCCTGCGCAACCTACGCCTGGCTCCGGACCGCCGGACTCAACGCACTTGACATCGCCGTAGCCGACTTTCAATACATCTTCCAGCTCCAGATCTTCAACGCTGCCCGCATCGGCAGCCATCTGCATGATGGAGTTCTGTGCCTTGGAGTGAAGGATCAGACGGGTGGAGTCCGCTTTCGGGTCGCAGCCGACGATCATTACTTTCTTTCCTGCTTCAGCCAGAGCTGCAACCAGGTTCTGAGTGGTGGTGGACTTGCCGATACCACCTTTGCCGTATATGGCGCATTGACGTAAAGCCATTTTGCTCTCCTTATTCCTGTAATTGGGTTGATGGAAATACACACGCACTATGAGTAATGCAAGCGCTGTGCCAGTGTTTAATGTTGTATTAACATAATGAAAAATAAAATAATAATTGTTTGTTGATTGTTGCTGTCATGTGTAGCGACTCTGACAAACTCCGGATTTTTGTAGGGTGAAGCGTTGTTTTCTTGTGTAACGGAAGGCGTTGCCGTCATCCGTTATTGCTGGCGACTATATATGGAATGTCCGGGTTGTCCGCAGTTTGTTTGCTATCGCATGCCTGGTGACGCTGATAACTGACGGGTTTTGGTGGTGATTACGCGGCTATCTCAAAAATCGTGCTTGACTTGTGTTCAATAGGTTTTTATAGTCCCACCATATGTGGAGAATTGTGGTGAAAAATGGTTAAAGGTGGGGCGTGTTTCGCGGTGTAACCGCGATCAACCTGGACGAGAAGTGGCGATTGGCAATTCCGACTCGCTACCGTGCCGAACTTAAGGAATGCTGTGAGTATCAGTTGATATTGACCGTAAGCCTGGACAAGTGTCTGTTGCTTTATCCCTTGCCCGAATGGGAAGAGATCGAAAAAAAATTAGTCAAGCTCCCCGCGCTCAACAAACAGGCGAAACGCCTGCAACGCTTATTGATAGGCCATGCGACCGAATGCGAGATGGATAATCAAGGGCGTTTTCTTATTTCAGAGCCCTTGCGCAAATTTGCCGGAATCGAAAAGCGCGCCATGCTGATCGGTCAAGGCAACAAGTTTGAAATATGGGACGAGGAGAGCTGGAATACCAGTAGGGATGAATGGGTTAGCGATGAAACGCTGAACGATATCAGCGATCTGTCGCCCGAGCTGGAATCGCTATCATTCTAATGGAAACGGACCGCGCCCATTTTCCGGTGATGCTGCCTGAGGCCATGGAGGGGCTGGCTATCGATCCCGCCGGTTTTTACGTGGATTGTACCTTCGGGCGCGGGGGGCACAGCCGGGCGATTCTGGGCGCTTTGGGTGAGCACGGGCGTTTGTTGGCCTTGGATAAGGACCCTGATGCAGTTGTGTCGGCAGACGCGCGCGAACTTGAACAAGATCCCCGTTTCGAAATCGCCCATGCCAGTTACGCGGAACTACAGCAACAAATCGAACGGCGGCGGCAAACAGGGCGGGTTTCCGGTGTGCTGCTGGATTTGGGCGTTTCTTCGCCGCAACTTGACAGAGGCGAGAGGGGGTTCAGCTTTTTACGCGATGGCCCGCTTGATATGCGCATGAATACGGCCCGTGGCATGACCGCTGCGCAATGGCTGGATACGATAAAGGAAGAAGAGTTGATTTTTGTGTTGCGCGAATATGGTGAAGAGCGTTTTGCCGGACGAATCGCGCACGCGGTGCTTGCGGCAAGACCTTTGCGGACGACACTGGAGCTGGCGAAACTGATCGAATCCGCAGTACCGGCGCGCGAAAAAAACAAACACCCGGCAACCCGGAGTTTTCAGGCGATCAGAATGGCGTTGAACGATGAGCTGGGCGAGCTGGAGCTTTGTCTGCGGCAAACGCTAGATGTTTTGCGTGATCAGGGACGTCTGGTGGCTATTTCGTTTCATTCGCTGGAAGATCGGCTGGTCAAACGCTTTATACGCGATGAAGAGAAAGGTATTCCTGTTCCCAGGCATATGCCGGTGGTTGCCGTCCACGTTCCAAAAATGAAAAAGGTAGGCGTGGCAAGGAAAGCGTCGCAGGCGGAACTGAATGTCAATGTAAGGTCCCGTAGCGCGGTGCTCAGGGTGGCTGAAAGAGTTGTTCTATGAAATTCATGATGTTCCTTTTGCTCATGATATTGGCGTCGGCCATGGCGGTGGTGCATGCCAAATACCGGTCGCGGATGCTGTTTGCAGAAGTGCAGCGTATCGAGCAGGAATTGGAGGGTTACGAAGTCGAATGGGGACTCTTGCAGTTGGAGCAGAATACGTGGGCCGAGCACAGCCGCATAGAAGGGTTGGCTCGCAGCAAGCTGGGGATGGCGTTACCGTCCAGAAACGCTATTACTTACGTAAAACCTTGAGTAGAGGCTGACTATGATCATCACGCATGCTCGGACAGTAGATGAGGTTGAGTTTGCTGCGCGCTGGCGTTTTTTATTGCTGCTGTTGATGGGGGCAATGGTGGTGCTGGTTATGCGCGCAGCCTATCTGCAGGTAATTGATAATCAATTTTTACAAAAACAGGGCAACCTGCGCCATGTCGGCGTTATGCCAGTTCCCGCGCACCGGGGGCGTGTCGTCGATAGAAACGGCGAGTTGCTGGCTATCAGTTCTCCGGTTAAATCGGTCTGGGGCAACCCGAAGGAATTCGAGGCGTCTCCGCATGAAATCAGTGCGCTCAGCAATATGCTGGGTATGCCGGCCGGTGAAATAAAAAAGCGCCTGTTCGATGAGCACAGAGGGTTTTCTTATCTGAAACGGCGTATCAGCCCTGAAATAGCAGATCAGGTGCTGGCGTTGGGTATTCCCGGGATCTATGCCGATCGCGAGTATCGCCGATACTATCCGGTCGGAGAAGTAACTTCCCATATAGTCGGCTTTACCAATATCGACGATCAAGGACAGGAAGGAATAGAACTCGCTTATAATGATATGCTGAAGGGGGTTTCCGGCGCGCGACGCATCATGCGCGACGGTAAGCACCGAGTCATTGAGGATGTCGCCAGCGTCAGTTTGCCTGTTCCGGGCAAGGATATCACGCTGACCATCGATCAGCGCATGCAGTATCTGGCTTATCGCGAATTGAAAAAAGCAGTGATATCCCATCGCGCCAAATCCGGCTCGCTGGTGCTGCTGGACGCAAAGAACGGCGATGTGCTGGCGATGGTAAACCAGCCGTCGTTTAATCCCAATGCAAATTTTAGCGCCAACGGTGGTTTCACGCGTAATCGCGCTATTACCGACGTGTTCGAGCCGGGGTCGACCATCAAGCCGTTCGGCGTGGCATGTGCGATGGAACTGGGGCAGATACGCCCTGAAACGGTGATAGACACCTCTCCAGGCCAGATGCATGTCGGTCCCAATCTGGTTAAGGACGTGCACAATTACGGTGTGCTGGATGTGTCACGAATACTGCAAAAATCCAGCAATGTGGGAATGACCAAAATAGCGCTGAATTTGCCGTCGCGCAAATTCTGGGCTTTTTATAACAACCTGGGGTTCGGACAAGCGCTGGATACCGGTTTTCCCGGTGAGGCGCATGGACATCTTCCCGATTATCAAAGTTTGAGATCATTTACCCAGGCGACGCTTTCTTTCGGTTATGGGCTATCTTCATCGACGCTACAGCTGGCGCGGGCCTATCTGACCCTGGCCAACGGCGGCGTGATGCCGATGGTTGGGCTGGTGAATCGTGAAGGGGACAAGGCGCCGGAAATGCATCGCATCATGTCGGCGGCTACCGCCAACAGCGTGCGTACGATACTGGAATCCGTCGTTTCTCGTGAGGGTACGGCATTGAAAGCCAGCGTGCCGGGATTCCGGGTAGCCGGTAAAACCGGCACGGTCAAGAAAACCGGCGCGCGCGGTTACGAGGAATCGGTATATATGTCGCTGTTTGCCGGCATGGCGCCTGCGAGCGACCCGCGTCTGGTGATGGTGGTGATGATAGATGAGCCTACGGCCGGAGAGTATTACGGCGGCGCGGTAGCAGCCCCGGTATTTTCAAGTGTAATGGAAGGGGCGTTGCGGATGATAAACGTGGCGCCGGACCAGGCTATGCCGGGACCTGTCGTTACTGCGTCCAAGTAAGTGAAGCTCCCGGTAAGTTTGGTAAGAAATAAAATCATATAGTTGTCTGTAGAGGTAAAAGCTTGATTAATTCGGCGCTTCCACAAAGGATCACTTGATGACGGACTCCAGCCCGGTTGAAAATTATAGTTTGAAAAAACTGTTGCAGCGGTGGGTCAACGCTTCCGTGCTCCCTGCAAGGGATGTGACGGGGCTTTGTCTGGACAGTCGCCGGCTTGTAGCTGGCGATTTGTTTTTTGCGCTGTCGGGAAACGCCGAGCATGGCATGCGTCACGCGAGGCAGGCAATCAATGCCGGAGCCTGTGCGGTGGTTTTTGATCCCGATGGCGGCGGCGCGGAAATGGCGGCAGAAGAGTGGCCGGTTCCAGTCCTGCCGCTGCCTCGACTGAATCAGAAAATCGGCTGGATTGCCGATCAGTTTAATGGCGCGCCTTCAAGCGCGCTGGAAGTAATCGCGATCACCGGCACCAATGGGAAGACATCGTGCAGTCACTTTCTGGCGCAACTATTGGGTGAACTGGCGGAAACGGCTGTTATCGGCACGTTGGGCTGGGGGCGGATCGACCGTTTACAGCCGATCAGCCATACCACGCCGCATGCGCTGGATGTGCACCGTTATCTTGCCGCTCTTTGCAAGCAAGGCGTGCGTTTTGTCGCGATGGAGGCTTCATCGCACGGATTGGAGCAAGGACGCTTGAATGGCGTACGCTTTACCGGCGCATTGTTTACCAATCTGAGCCGCGATCATCTCGATTATCACGGCGATATGAATGCCTATCTGGATGCCAAGCTGCGTTTGTTGGAGAGTCCGGGGCTGGGTTTTGTTGTGTTCAATCTTGACGACGACAGCGCGCAAAAAATTATGGAGCGGTCGGTAGACCAGGCGTTGAAAATTGGTTTTACCCGGCGCGCTGCGCCGGCAGCGAACCCCGATGTTCATGTGCTGAGCGCGTCGAGTATCCGGCACACAGACGGAGGAATAGAGTTTGTTGTGGAATTTAATGGCCGGAGCGTGCTGGTCAATGCGCCTGTGCATGGCGATTTTAATGTCGAAAATTTGCTGGCTTGCCTTGCCGTGTTGCTGGCGCGAGGAGAAAAGCTGGAGTCCGCAGGACGCAGGCTGGCGCGTGTAAAACCGGTAAGCGGGCGCATGGAGTTTTTGCGCGACGCGCGAGGAGTCAATGTCGTGGTCGATTATGCGCATACGCCGGATGCGTTGGAGAAGTTGTTGCGCTCGCTGAAGCTTCGGCACGGAAAGCTCATCGCGGTGATTGGGTGCGGCGGCGATCGTGATCGCGGTAAACGTCCGCAAATGGGGGCCATTGCCGAGCAGTACGTCGATCGTATGGTTTTGACGGACGATAATCCTCGCTTCGAGGATGGCGCCAAGATTATTGAGGATATTCTCGCCGGTTGTAAACGGCATGATCACAGTGTGGTACGCGATCGTTTTGCCGCGATTCGCGCAGCAATCGAAATGGCGGAGGACGGCGATACCGTGGTGATAGCCGGCAAGGGGCATGAGGCGACGCAGGAAACAGCGGGCGTGCGCATTCCTTTTAACGACAAGGAGGTTGTCAGACAGATTTTCCGGGAAATGTCTCGCGAAAGGAGCGCACATGCTGCTTTCTGAGCTGGCGCAAATTGTCGGCGGAAGTCTGGTAGGGACTGACGTAGCGTTTGACGAAATCAGTACCGATAGCCGGACCTTGCATTCCGGTACCCTATTTGTCGCCCTTTCCGGCGAACGTTTCGACGGACATGATTTTGTCGCTGCGGTACAAGCGCAAGGCGCGGTCGCGGCGCTGGTCGAGCACGAGTGCGCTGTCGAGTTGCCGCTGCTTGTTGTGGATAATACGCGGCTTGCTCTGGGACGATATGGCGCATGGCGGCGTGCGTTGTACGCGCCCGTGGTGGCAGGCGTAACCGGCAGTAACGGCAAGACCACGGTAAAGGAAATGATAGCGGCTGTATTGGCAGGGATTGCGCCGGTGCATAAGACGCAAGGCAACCTTAATAATGATCTTGGCGTGCCTCTCACGCTGTTGCAACTGCAGCCCGAGCATGTTTATGCCGTGATAGAAATGGGCGCAAACCACACGGGTGAAATTGCCTACGCCGGCTCTCTGGCGCGCCCCGATGTAGCCGTGATCACCAATGCAGGGGTTGCTCATCTCGAAGGTTTTGGCGGACGCGATCAGGTGGCTGCAGCGAAAGGCGAGTTGCTGGGGGAGCTGGGCGAGCGGGGTGTGGCCGTTTTGAATGCCGATGACGAATACATTACGCTTTGGCGGAAACAAGCTGCGGCACGGAAAATCATCACCTTTGGCTTTTCGGCGGATGCCGACGTGCGGGGTATGAGCGAATCGGTGCAAGTCAGCGTCGATCGTAATGAGTTCAGGACGCATTGCAGGTATCGGTATCGCGAACATAGCCGTAATTTGACTTTGAGTCTGGCCGGACGGCACAACGTGGTAAATGCGCTGGCTGCAACCGCGGCCTGTCTGGCTCTCGACGTGAGTCTGGAGCAGATAGAACAGGCTTTGAGGGAACTGAAGCCTGTTCATGGGCGTATGGAGCCCGTACCGGCCTTCAATGGCGCGCTGTTGATCGATGATACCTACAATGCCAACCCTTCTTCGCTTGCTGCCGCGTTGGATGTCATGGCCGAGTTGCCGGGCGAACGCTGGGTCGCATTAGGCGCTTTTGCCGAACTGGGAGAGCATAGCGCCGCGCTGCATACGGAAATAGGGCTGTTGTTGAGGAATAAAGGCGTGAATCGCTTGTACGCGAGCGGAGAGTATTGCAAACACGCTGTCGCTGCTTTTGGCTCCGGCGCAGTTCACTGCCAAAGCCAGGGCGAATTAATCACATTACTGAAACAATCGTTGATCTGCGACAGCGTGCTGCTGGTAAAGGGTTCGCGGTCACAAAATATGGAGCGCGTCGTTGAAGCGCTTCGGATTCAAACACGGAGAAAAATCGCATGTTGTTAGAGCTTGCCAGAATTCTCGAGGCACATTTCGATGTATTCCGGGTTTTTCATTACCTGACTTTTCGCGCCATACTCGGCGTGTTGACCGCATTGATTATTTCCTTTGTCATCGGGCCCGTCATGATACGCCGCTTGAGTGAATTCAAGATCGGCCAAAGCGTGCGAGACGATGGTCCGCAATCCCATCTTTCCAAGTCGGGTACCCCGACGATGGGAGGCACTTTGATACTGATTTCCATCAGCGTCAGCACATTATTATGGGCGGATTTGACCAATCGCTACGTCTGGGTAACATTGCTGGTTACGCTGGCGTTCGGCGTAATCGGTTTTATCGACGACTACAAAAAACTGGTATTGAAAAACAGCAAAGGGCTTGCCGCACGCCATAAGTATTTATGGCAATCGCTGTTCGGTTTCGCCGCGGCCATTTTCCTTTACCAAAGTGCGACATCGCCGGCGGAAACTACTTTGATCGTACCCTTTTTTAAACAGATAACATTTAGCCTGGGCTGGTTTTATGTGGTGCTCTCGTATTTTGTCATTGTAGGCAGCAGTAATGCCGTCAATTTGACCGACGGTCTGGATGGGCTGGCCATTATGCCCACGGTATTGGTGGGTGGTGCGTTGGGTGTTTTTGCATACGCCTCGGGCAACAGCCATTTCGCAGAATATCTGGGTATCCCCTTTTTGCCTAAATCCGGCGAACTGATCGTGTTTTGCGGTGCGCTGGTGGGCGCAGGCCTGGGGTTTCTCTGGTTCAATACCTATCCCGCCCAGGTATTCATGGGCGATGTCGGCGCGCTGGCGCTGGGAGCCGGTTTAGGCACGCTGGCGATATTGGTGCGTCAGGAAATTGTTCTGGTCATCATGGGCGGGGTTTTTGTGGCGGAAACGCTTTCTGTCGTGCTGCAGGTAGTGTCGTTCAAGCTACGGGGCAAGCGTATATTCCGCATGGCACCGATTCATCATCACTACGAATTAAAAGGCTGGCCGGAACCCAAGGTGATAGTGCGTTTCTGGATTATTACCGTGATACTGGTTCTGGCAGGGTTGGCTACACTTAAACTGAGGTAATGTCTCTCATGAGTCATGTTGCAGAACGTGAAAACGCGCTGGACGTAAAGACGGCATTTTCGTCGTTGGGGTTGGATTATCAATCGCGCGTGCTGGTTATCGGGCTCGGTAAAACCGGACTTTCCGTTACGCGATTTCTTTCCAGTCTCAATCTAAAGGTCGCTGTGGTGGATTCCAGGCCCGCACCGCCGGAGCTTGGAACCTTGAGAGAGTTATTGCCGGATGTCGCCGTTTTTACAGGCGGATTTTCATCTCACGCGTTTAAGGCCGCCACACATTTGATAGTGAGTCCGGGCGTATCGCTGGAAATTCCCGAGATCAAGGCGGCTTTGATGCGCGGCGTGGAATTGATCAGCGATGTGGACTTGTTTGCCTGTGTCGCTCGCGCGCCGGTTATCGCCATCAGCGGCGCCAACGGCAAGAGCACGGTAACATGCCTGGTTGGCGCGATGGCCGAAGCGGATGATAAAAAGGCGGGTGTCGGCGGGAATTTGGGTACGCCCGCGCTGGATATGCTGAGAGACGATATTCAACTTTATATATTGGAGTTGTCGAGTTTCCAGACCGAGCGCACGCGTTTGCTGGAACCGTCGGCAGCCACCGTTTTAAATATCAGCCCGGACCACATGGACCGCTATTCCGGGGTGGAAGCATACGCAGAAGCGAAACGCCGCATATTTAACGGTAGCGGCGTAATGGTTTTGAATGAAGATGACGAACTCGTCGCGGCGATGGCGCGTTCCGGCAGAGATTGCCGCTGGTTCAGCACACGGCCCGAAAGCCGGGCCGATTACCGTTTGGAAACGATAAATGGAGAGGAATGGCTGCTTGCATGCGGCGAACCGCTGCTGCGCGGCAGCGAAGTTCGCATCAAGGGGCGGCACAATCTGGCGAACGCCTTGGCGGCATTGGCTTTGGGCGACGCTATGGGTTTTGCCCGTTCATCCTTGGTGCGCGCGCTGAAGCAGTTCAACGGGTTGGATCATCGTATGCAGTGGGTTGCAGAGCAGGGCGGCGTTACCTGGATCAACGATTCCAAGGCGACCAATATCGGAGCCTGCGTCGCTGCGCTTGAGGGCTTGCAGGGGGCCGCAGTATTGATAGCCGGAGGCGACAGCAAGGGGGCTGATTTTTCGCTGCTTGCACCGGTTGCGGAAAAAAAACTGCGTGCGGCCATATTAATGGGGAGGGATGCCGGTTTGCTCGAAGTCCATCTGGGCAAGGTCGTTAAAACCGTACGGGTCGAAAACATGAAGCAGGCAGTCGCTGCCGCCCGGACGCTGGCGCAGCCCGGCGATACGGTTTTGCTGGCGCCGGCATGCGCCAGCCTGGATCAATACAAGGATTATCAGGAGCGCGGACGGATTTTTGTTGAACAGGTAAGGGTTCAGGTCGTATGAATACACGTGCCCACTCTAAAAGCCGCGGTTTGGTTCTGCAGTGGAAGGAACAGCGATTTTATGTCGACACCTTGTTGTTGACCGCTTCGCTGGGCTTGCTGTTGTTTGGCTATATCATGGTAACTTCGGCGTCGCTGCATCTGGGGGAGAAGCTTGCCGACGACAGTTTTTACTTCCCCAAGCATCAATTGATACATATTGCGATAGGTTTGGCCGCCGCGCTGATGGTCGCTTCCAGGCCGCTGGAATTCTGGCAGAAATGGTCTATTCCATTATTATTTGCCGGCATGGGTTTGCTGGTAATCGTGCTGGTGCCGGGTTTGGGCAAGTCGGTTAACGGCAGCGTCAGATGGCTGAATATTCTGGGACTCAGAATCCAGGTGTCCGAGGTGTTCAAGCTGGTTGCTGTGATCTTCATGTCCAGTTATATCACCAGGCGTCTGGAATTGGTACGGCGTTCCGTTACCGGCGTGCTCTATCCGCTCGCGTTGCTGGGGGTGGCGGATTTATTGCTGCTCAAGGAGCCTGATTTCGGTTCGGTCGTCGTAGTGATGGCAACGGCGCTGGGCATGTTGTTTCTGGCCGGCGCGCGCATGTGGCTGTTTATAGCCTTGATGGTTCTGACCGGTGCAGGCGGTTCCTGGTTGATATATTCATCGTCATATCGTTTAAAACGGGTGCTGAGTTTTATCGATCCGTGGGCGGATCCGCTGAATTCCGGGTTTCAATTGACCCAGGCGCTGATTGCCTTCGGGCGTGGCGAATGGTTTGGCGTCGGTTTGGGGTCCAGCGTGCAGAAGCTTTTTTATCTGCCGGAAGCGCATACCGATTTTCTTTTTTCAGTGATAGGCGAGGAACTGGGGCTGCTGGGCGCCAGTTTTGTCATTTTATTGTTCTGCGCCATAGTCTGGCGCGCATTCGTGATAGGCCGCCTTGCTGCGCGTTCGAACAAACTGTTCGCATCGTATCTGGCTTACGGCTTGGGGATCTGGTTCGGGCTACAGGCTATTATCAATATGGGCGTGAACATGGGGATGCTGCCTACCAAGGGTTTGACGCTGCCTCTGATGAGTTATGGCGGCGGGAGCATGATCATGATGAGTTCGGCGTTGGCGATTTTGTTTCGCATCAGGAGCGAAGTAGTGGGAGCGAACCTGAGTTCCGCGCGGAGTACGGTATGGCTGCGCACATCCTGATTCTGGCCGGGGGTACGGGTGGTCATATTTATCCGGCGTTGGCTGTTGCCGAAGAGTTGATCGCACGCGGCTGCCGGGTTACCTGGATGGGTACGCGCTCAGGTATGGAGGCGGGTATCGTTCCTGCACGTGGAATACCCATGGAATGGCTAAATGTAGCCGGGTTCCGCGGCAAGGGCATTTCCGGCAAGCTACTAGCATTGTGGCGCGTTTTTCTGGCGGTGTTCCAGGCGAACCGTATAGTTGCCAGGTTAAAGCCGGACCTGGTGCTTGGCCTGGGCGGGTTCGTGGCCGGACCGGGCGGACTGGTCGCCTGGCTGCGACACGTACCACTGGTTATTCATGAGCAGAATCGCGTGCCAGGCACCACCAACCGTTTGCTGGCGCGATTTGCCAAAGTAAGACTGGAGGCGTTTCCCGGCAGTTTTTCCGCGAAAGTTGCAGCGCGCTGCATCGGAAATCCCTTACGCAAGGAAATCGTCGCGGCACTGGCTCCCAAGCGGAATGTACCTGAACGTGATAACGGCGTTTTGCACATACTGGTGCTGGGCGGCAGCCAGGGTGCTGCGGCTTTGAACGAGACAGTGCCGGCAGCCTTGGCGAAACTGGACGTCCGGCTGGAGATTATTCACCAGACTGGCGCGCGTCAACAGCTGGAAACGCAAGCGCTGTACCGGCAACTGGGTCTGGATGCCAAGGTGACGGCTTTTATTGAAGAGATGGCGGAAGCTTATCAATGGGCCGACCTGGCGGTATGCCGTTCTGGCGCAATGACCGTGAGCGAGTTGATGGCGGCAGGATTGCCTGCCGTACTGGTTCCATTTCCTCATGCGATAGACGACCATCAGACGCAAAATGCGCGTTATCTGGTGGATGCCGGAGCGGCAGTGCTGGTGCGGCAACCCGAATTGACCGCGCAGCACCTGGCCAGTACGCTGAAACTTGTGATTGAAAGTCCGGCTCTATTGAAGCAGATGTCCCGGCAGGCTTCCTTATTGGCGAAGACGAACGCCGCCAGCGAAGCAGCTGCGGTATGCATGGAATGGGGGAGCAGATAGATGATAAAACTGGCGACGCAGATGGCCGGGCGCTACGGCATGAATAGCATTAAACGTATCCATTTCGTAGGGATAGGCGGGAGTGGTATGAGCGGTATAGCGGAAGTGCTGCTGAATCTGGGGTATCGGGTATCGGGTTCGGATTTGAACCTGAATGCCACGGCATCGCGCCTTGCTACGCTGGGGATAGACGTCAGTAGCGGGCATGCCGCCGAACATGTAGCCGGAGCGGGCGTGGTGGTGGTTTCCAGCGCCGTCTCCGCCGAAAACCCGGAACTCGTTGCGGCGCGCAAGGCCAGGATTCCTGTCATATCGCGTGCGGAAATGCTGTCTGAGCTGATGCGTTTTCGTTATGGCATAGCCGTTGCCGGTACCCATGGCAAAACCACCACCACCAGCTTAATGGCCTCGGTATTGGCGGAGGCGGGGCTGGACCCCACTTTTGTCATCGGAGGACGCCTGAACAGCGCCGGTACCAATGCGCAGCTGGGTACCGGTGATTTCCTGGTGGCGGAAGCCGACGAAAGCGACGCCTCCTTTCTGCAGTTACAGCCGATGATGGCGATTGTGACCAATATCGATCAGGATCACATGGAAACTTACGGGGGAGATGTTAAGCAACTTCAGCAGACATTCGTGCGATTTTTGCATCATATTCCGTTTTACGGATTGGCATTGTTATGCCTGGACGACAAGGGCATCAAGGAAATATTGCCTCAGGTGAACAAACCGGTCAGAACGTATGGCGTCGACGCCGCAGCCGATATCCGGGCGGTAAATATAGTCCGTCAGGGTTTGCAGTCGCATTTCGATGTGGCCAGAAACGGGGTGGCGGGGTTGTTGCCGATAACGTTGAATCTGCCGGGGCATCACAATATTCTGAATGCGCTTGCAGTTATCGGCGTTGCTACGGAATTGGGCGTACCTGATGATAAAACTTCACGCGCGCTTGCCGGATTCAAGGGGATAGGCAGGCGTTTTCAATTGAATGGGAAAGTTACGGTGGGCGGCGGCGAAATCACTTTCGTGGACGATTACGGTCATCATCCCAAAGAACTGGAAGCGACCTTTGATTCCGCGCGTCATACATGGCCCGACAGGCGATTGGTGCTGATTTTCCAGCCGCATCGCTATACGCGGACTCGCGATTTGTTCGAGGATTTCGTGCGCGTGCTGTCGCGCGTGGATGTATTGCTGCTGCTGGATGTATACCCGGCGGGCGAAGAGGCGATTTCCGGAGCGGATGGGCGGTCCCTGTCCCGCGCTATTCGCGCGCGCGGACAGGTCGCTCCGATATTTGTAGACACTCCGGAAGAAGTAGTAGACATATTATCGTCCATCGCGGCGCCGGGTGACGTGGTTTTAACCATGGGAGCGGGAAGCGTAGGCGCTATCGCGGGCGATTTGCCTCAGCGGCTCCAGTCGGCGGTTGCCGGAAAATGAATGGTGTGAGCGCCTTTGTTGTAACGCCAACGCCCGATGCTTCGGCATCAGGCGGAGAACTGCTGCGCAATGTGCGTCTGGCTGATCATACTTCCTGGCGCGTGGGTGGAAACGCGGACCGCTTTTATTGGCCGGCAGGCAGTGAGGGTCTTGTCCGTTTCCTGCAGCAGTTGCCGGACGATGAGCCGTTGTTCTGGCTGGGGCTGGGGAGTAATCTGCTGGTGCGCGATGGCGGCATCAGAGGCACGGTGATTTGTACGCGTGGACGTCTGAAAGACATGAACCGGATTGCGGAGAATCGCATATACGTGGAAGCGGGTGTCCCCAGTGCTCATGTCGCCCGCTTTTGTGTGGAGCAGGGTTGCGCGGGAGCCGAATTTCTCGCGGGTATACCCGGCACCATGGGCGGCGCGCTGGCCATGAATGCTGGCGCGTTCGGCGGCGAGACCTGGTCGCTGGTCGATCACGTCTTAACCGTGGATCGTAGCGGCGTCGTGCGTAAACGTTTCAAAAGCGAATATGCGATCGGTTACAGAAGCGTTGCCGGAGCCGACGGCGAATGGTTTCTTGCAGCCGAATTAAAGCTGGAAACTGGAGACGTTGACGCCGGAAAGGAAAAAATCAGAGCGCTGCTGGCCGGACGCGCCGCTGCACAGCCGACAAACCAGCCGAACTGCGGTTCGGTTTTTCGCAACCCGGAAGGTGATTTTGCCGCTCGCTTGATCGAATCCAGCGGCTTGAAAGGCTATGCGATAGGCGATGCGCAGGTTTCCATGAAACACGCCAATTTCATCGTGAATCTGGGATCTGCGCGCGCCACCGATATAGAGGCATTGATTTATCATGTACAGCAACAGGTCGCGATGCGGCACGGCACTACCTTGCTGCCGGAAGTGCGCATCGTGGGCGTTGCCATGGAAGAGGTGTAGCAGGTGAGTAGACGAATACAGACAGCGGAGGAGTTTGGCCGCGTAGCGCTGTTGATGGGAGGTTACGCAGCAGAACGGGAGGTTTCGCTGAACAGCGGAAAGATGGTACTGGCTGCGCTGCAGGCGCAAGGTATTGATGCCGTGGCGTGCGATGTGGGACGCGACCTTGTTCGTCCGCTGCTTGATGAACGCTTTAACCGCGTCTTTAATATCATACATGGCAGAGGTGGTGAAGACGGTGTTCTGCAAGGCGCGCTGGAAGCGCTGTCGATTCCTTATACCGGGAGTGGCGTGCTTGCTTCCGCTTTGAGCATGGATAAGCTGCGAACCAAGTTATGCTGGCAGGGAGCAGGGTTGCCGACGCCGCAGTGGATGATTATTGACAGTGTTGCCGATCTGGAAGCATGCGAGCATCTGGGGTTTCCGTTGATAGTAAAACCGGCCGAGGAAGGCTCCAGTATCGGCATGAGCCGCGTCGAAAGCAGGGAGCAGCTCGCAGCGGCCTATGAAACGGCGGCGCGTTACGCCAGCCGGGTTTTCGCCGAATCCTGGGTTACCGGGAAGGAATATACCGTCGGCATATTGAACGGGCGTGCTTTGCCGCTGATAAGGTTGGAAACACCGAATGCATTTTACGATTTCGACGCCAAGTATCGCGCGGAAACGACGAAATATCATTGCCCTTGCGGGTTGGATGATAAGCAGGAGGCTGAATTGCAGGCGCTGGCATTGCGCGCTTGCGAGGTAGTGGGAGTTGAGGGTTGGGGGCGACTGGATTTGATGCTGGATACGCGGGGCCGGCCCTGGTTGATAGAAGTGAACACGGTACCAGGCATGACCGATCATAGTCTTGTTCCAATGGCGGCGCAAGCGGCCGGCATCGGCTTCAACGACCTGGTCTGGCTGATATTGGAAAGTAGTCTTTAACCGTGGTGGCGGTGGCAGAGTCAGGTATTTATCCTATGCGCGCGCGAAAAACGGGCGAAACAGGGCGGAGAAGCAGCGGACGCGTGCGTTCTTTCCTGCTTGATGTGGCGCTGCTGATTACCATGGCGGGCGGAGGGTACGCATTGTTCACTGACGCGTTACCGGGACAGCCGTGGTGCAGGATAGACTTTGTGCGCATCAACGGCGAAGCCGGAAACCTGAATATGCGTCGTTTGCAGCAAGCCTTGGAGCCAGAATTGGAAAAGGGATTTTTTGCGCTCAGTCTCGATAAACTTGAACAGACCGTCAGGACTTTTGCTTGGGTGGATAAGGTCAATGTCGCACGGATGTGGCCTGGCACGGTCATTTTGACAATTACCGAGCATAAAGCGGTTGCCCGTTGGGGAGATAATGCATTGTTGAGCGATCAGGGTTCGCGCTTCGCGCCTGAAGAAAATATAGCGTTTGCATCCGCTTTGCCTCGCATCATTGCGCCGGAGGGTACGGAGCATTTGACGTTGGAGGTTTTGAGGAAGCTGAACGCAATCTTTGAAGGGAAATCGCTGTCGGTCGCGTACATGGAGTTGAGTCCGCGTAACGCGTGGATAATCAAGCTGAATAATGGCCTGGAAATGTATTTTGGGCGTCAAAATCCGACCCGGCTGCTTCATCATTTTCTTGAGATAATTGCAAAAATCGGCGATGATGGACTGCGCCGGTTGCAGCGAGTCGATCTGCGTTATCATAGTGGATTTGCAGTTGTCTGGAACTCCGAACGGATGACTGGCGCGTTGGGAGATAATTCCGTACAGATGGCGCCTGAAGCGGCTTTGGGCGGGACTACCAACCAATTGGAAAAGGTCCATTGACTTTATGGCAAGAAAAACAGATAGAGACTTGATTGTCGGCCTGGATATAGGCACTTCGAAAATTGCCGCCATTGTCGGTGAGATAAACGAGGATGGCGAGATCGAAGTGATAGGCGTCGGCATCCATCCCTCGCGCGGACTCAAAAAAGGGGTGGTGATCAATCTGGAAACCACTGTTCAATCGATACAGCGCGCGGTGGAAGAAGCCGAGCTGATGGCGGGATGCCGAATACATTCGGTATTTGCCGGAATAGCCGGAAGTCATATTGTCAGCATGAACTCTCACGGCGTCGTTGCGATAAAGGATAAGGAGGTTGTACAGAGCGATGTCGACCGGGTTATCGATTCGGCGCGTGCTGTGGCGATACATGCTGATATGAAAATTCTGCATATCCTGCCCCAGGAATTTGTCATCGACAGACAGGAAGGCATCAAGGAGCCGGTAGGCATGTCTGGCATCCGTCTCGAAGCCGGGGTCCATATCGTTTTCGGCGCGGTCAGCGCCGTACAGAACATAGTCAAATGCATACGCCGTTGCGGTCTAGAGGTTGAGGATATTATCCTGGAGCAACTGGCCTCCAGTACTTCCGTCCTGACCGATGACGAGAAGAATCTGGGGGTATGTCTGGTCGACATTGGCGGCGGCACCACTGATATCGCCGTATTTACCGATGGTGCGATACGGCACACAGCCGTTATTCCGATAGCGGGAGATCAGGTAACCAATGATATTGCGGTTGCTTTGCGCACGCCGACGCAGCATGCGGAAGAAATCAAGATTAAACATGCGTGCGCTTTGACTCAACTGGCCAATCTGGCGGATACCATTGATGTGCCCAGCATCGGCGACAGGCCGATGCGGCAAATATCGAGGCTTAATCTTGCCGAGATCGTCGAACCGCGCTACGAGGAGTTGTTGCAGCTGGTTCACCAGGAACTGCGGCGTAGCGGTCTGGAAGATCTGGTAGCCGCAGGCGTAGTGTTGACCGGAGGTTCGGCCAGGGTTGAGGGCTTGATCGAATTGGCCGAGGAAATCTTCCATATGCCGGTACGCCTGGGCGCGCCCCAGTATGTAAGCGGCATGAGCGATGTGATACATAATCCCGCTTTATCTACGGGAGTAGGGTTGTTGCTTTTTGGACGCATGCACCATGCCGGCAGCGAACGCAGTTCGGTATCCGGCGCCGGGTTCAAGGGTGCATGGGAAAAAATGAAAAGCTGGTTTCAAGGTAATTTCTAGGCGCGTTGGAATCGACATGCTTTAACTGGTTCGTATGCAGGATTGTAAAAGCTTGTGAACACGAAAAGCATGTTTCCGGTTACGATGCAGATGCCGCGCTAAGGGTCAGGGATGATAGGTTTAATTATTCAATCGCCGCATGGCGGATACTTGAGTTTAAGGGCGGGGTATACATATGAAGTTTGAATTGGTTGATTCGTATAGCCAGAAGGCTGTAATCAAGGTTGTGGGCGTAGGCGGCGGCGGCGGTAATGCTGTCAATCACATGATGAACAGCCATGTCGAAGGCGTTGAATTCATTTGCGCCAATACCGACGCTCAAGCCCTGAAAAATGTGCATTCGCGTTCCGTCATCCAGTTGGGCAATGCATTGACCAAGGGACTTGGCGCCGGAGCAAACCCGGACATAGGGCGTCAGGCTGCCAAGGATGATCGTGAGCGCATACTTGAGGCGCTGGAAGGTTCCGATATGGTATTTATCACCGCCGGCATGGGCGGCGGAACCGGAACGGGCGCCGCGCCGGTGATAGCGGAAATTGCCAAGGAAGCGGGCATCCTCACTGTTGCCGTTGTGACCCGGCCGTTCTCGTTCGAGGGTAAGCGGCGCCGGTCGATAGCCGAAAAAGGCATAGACGAGCTGAGCGAGTATGTGGATTCGCTGATAACCATCCCAAATGAAAGATTATTGCCGGTATTGGGAAAAGACGTCAGTCTGGTACATGCATTTGCTACGGCAAATGATGTTTTGCTGCAGGCGGTGCAGGGTATAGCAGATTTGATCACGCGGCCGGGACTGATAAACGTCGATTTTGCCGACGTCAGGACTGTCATGGCCGAGATGGGATTGGCCATGATGGGAACCGGTATCGCCAGCGGTCCCGACCGGGCGCGCCAGGCCGCCGAGAAAGCGCTGCACAGCCCCCTGCTTGACGATATCAATCTGCAGGGTGCGCGCGGTATCCTGGTCAACATCGCCGGCGGTTCGGATATGGCGATAGGCGAGTTCAACGAAGTAGGCGATGTTGTCAATTCTTTCGCGTCGGAAGATGCCGTGGTGGTAACCGGACTTTCCATCGATCCTGACTTGAACGACGAATTGCGCGTGACTGTGGTAGCGACGGGCCTGTCGAGCAAGTCGGCCAGTGATGTTCCTACGCTGACGATAGTACCCAAACGCAATACAGGCGAAATTGCTTATGGCGAACTGGAAAAGCCAACCATTATTCGCAATAAGCCCAAGACTGCCGCCATGCGGAACGACGGTAAAAAGGAAATCGATCACGAATATCTGGATATTCCCGCTTTTTTGCGGCGTCAGGCGGATTAGATCGGAAACTTGTGAGACGAGGGTCGCAACCGTAGCCTTAGAGTGGTAGCTTCTCATCTCGTACCGATGTAACATAAACATAACAGTTTTTGCGGTCTTACAGGCAATAAGGAATGTCGCCGTGCCTCGTGCGGTGCGTCAGGGTGTTCGTTTGGTGTAAAAATGCCGATTATGGATGGACATGCGGTTTTTCCAATTGAAGGAGTACTGGTTCGTTGCATAAAGGCGTGGTTAACGATGGCAGTCTCAAGTTGTGAGATTTTGCTTTGGTGATGGAAAGCATCAGGAGAGTTGGATGATCCGACAAAGAACCTTAAAAAATGTAATTCGAGCAACCGGCGTTGGACTGCACACGGGGGAAAAAGTCTATTTGACTTTGCGCCCCGCAGCGCCAAATACAGGCATCCGTTTTCGACGGGTGGATTTGGCCGAGCCGGTAGTTATCGATGCAAACCCTGAAAGCGTGGGCGAGACCATACTTTCTACCACTCTGGTAAAGAATGGGGTCAAGGTGTCTACCGTTGAACATCTGTTGTCCGCGTTTGCCGGACTTGGAATTGATAATGCGTTTGTCGATGTCAGCGCGCCTGAAGTACCTATCATGGATGGGAGCGCCGGCCCTTTTGTTTTTCTGATTCAGTCCGCGGGCGTAGAAGAACAGAATGCGGCGAAGAAATTTATACGCATTAAAAAGCCGGTGTTGATCGAGGAAGGCGACAAATGGGCGAGATTCGAACCTTATGAAGGTTTCAAGGTCAGCTTTACCATTGATTTCGATCACCCCGTTTTCGACAAGGAAACGCAGAGCGCAACGATAGACTTTTCCTCTACCTCCTTCGTCAAGGAGGTCAGTCGCGCCAGAACATTCGGGTTCATGCGCGATATAGAAGCGCTGCGCAGAAATCGGCTGGCATTGGGCGGCAGCATGGACAATGCGATTGTCGTCGATAATTTCCGTATTTTGAATGAAGACGGGTTGCGCTATGCCGATGAGTTTGTGAAACACAAAATACTGGATGCAATCGGAGATCTGTATCTTCTTGGGCATAGCCTGATCGGTTCTTTTGAAGGCTATAAATCCGGACATGGTTTGAATAATCAGCTTCTGCGTGAGTTGTTGTTGCGCAAGGACGCGTGGGAATGCGTTACCTTTGATGATGAAAATAACCTGCCGATTTCCTATATGCATGCCGCCTTTGCTGCGGTACGATGACAAGCTGGAGAGTTTCGGGTATTTAAACAAAAAGGCTACGCAGGCGTAGCCTTTGTTTTATCCGGCGTTTTTGGTCGACAATAAGGTTAGCGCCAGTCTATGCAGCGATAGGCCGAGTTTGTGCTGCGCCATCGTGCTTGCGACGACGCCGAGCGCTTCCGCAGCCGAATTACGGTTGAAATCCGGTCTGCGAGACTTCCGTCCGGGCTGTGTCATAGACGGCGCTACGATTCTGAACCGGACCGAATTGACTCGCTCTCCCTGCGCCCTCACGCCGGACAGAATGTTTTCGGCGTAAAAGCGCAGGTTGAATGCCCATGCGGCGTTTTCGCAATAAACCAGCAGGCCGCCCTTGTCATTAATGCTGCAATCGAGGCAATGTGCGTCAACGGAAGACGGAAGCGCCGCTTTGATAAGTGACAGCAGTTCCCGGTGCTTTGCCATGCGCAGCAGTAGTTTGGAGTGTCCGGACAATGATAGGACGGAAGCGGCCGCATTGTTACGATTTTTGAGTTTTTGCGACATGTATGCGGACAAAACTTTAAGGCTCGTATTCAGTGTACAACCCTGGTCTTATTATTTGAAGCTATTTAGGTTATCATCTTATAATATTTTTACAATGTTGGAACACGATACATGCTCGGTAAACTGGTAAAAAATCTCTTTGGGAGTCGTAATGACAGACTCGTCAGAAAAAAAAGAAAGCTGGTTAAAAAAATAAACCTTCTGGAGCCGCAATTCCAGTCGCTGAGCGATGAGGCTTTAAAAAATAAGACCGTAGAGTTCAGAGAACGTCTGCACAACGGCGAAACACTGCAAGGTCTGCTGCCCGAAGCGTTCGCCACGGTACGCGAAGCTTCGCGGCGTGTGATGAACATGCGTCATTTCGATGTGCAGTTGATCGGCGGCATGGTGCTCCATGACGGCAAGATTGCCGAAATGAAAACCGGCGAAGGAAAAACGCTGGTAGCTACCCTGGCCGCTTACCTGAACGCGCTGCCCGGTAAGGGCGTGCATGTCGTTACGGTAAACGATTATCTGGCAAGCCGCGATGCCGAGTGGATGGGCAAGCTATACGGCTTCCTGGGGCTTACTACCGGGGTTATTGTCAACGGGCTGGATAACGAGGAGCGACGCCGCAATTACGCAGCCGATATTACCTATGGCACGAATAATGAATTCGGATTCGATTATCTTCGTGACAACATGGCGTTTACGCCTGAGCAACGGGTACAGCGCGAACGATTTTTCGCTATTGTGGACGAAGTCGATTCCATCCTGATAGATGAAGCCCGCACTCCTCTGATTATTTCAGGACCTACGGAAGACCGCAGCGATCTTTATCATAAAATAGACGAATTGATACCCTCGCTACGCAAGCAGGAAGTCGAGAATGGTCCCGGCGATTACAGCATGGATGAAAAGTCGCGGCAGGTTTTCCTGACCGAGGACGGTCATGAGCGCATAGAACAACTGATGGAGCGGCATGGGCTGATTTCCGCTGGCGAAAGTCTTTACGACGCCACCAATATCAGGTTGATGCACTATATCAACGCCGGTTTGCGCGCGCATGCCTTATTTCAGAAGGATGTCGATTATATCGTCCGCGAAGGTCAAATCATCATTGTCGACGAGTTCACCGGCCGTGCGATGACCGGACGCCGCTGGTCAGAAGGGCTGCATCAGGCTATCGAGGCCAAGGAAAGGGTGCCGGTTCAGAATGAAAATCAAACTCTGGCATCGATTACCTTCCAGAATTATTTCCGTTTGTACGAAAAACTGTCGGGCATGACCGGTACGGCCGACACCGAGGCTTTCGAGTTTCAACAGATTTATGGCCTGGAGGTCGTGGTTATCCCTTCCAATCGCGTCGTTGCGCGCAAGGATATGGGCGATCTGGTATACATGACGGTACGCGAGAAGTATGACGCCATCATCGTCGATATCAAGGGCTGTGTAGAGCGTGGCCAACCGGTGCTGGTAGGCACCACTTCGATTGAAAATTCCGAATACCTGGCTACGGAGCTCAAAAGGTCAGGCGTACCGCACCAGGTCCTGAACGCCAAACAGCACGAGATGGAAGCGCATATCATCGCCGAAGCAGGACGCCCGAGCGCCGTTACCATCGCCACCAATATGGCGGGGCGCGGTACCGATATCGTGCTGGGCGGCAATCTCGAAGAAGAAATTACGCGCCTGGGCCTGACCAATGCGGCTGATATAGAAAAAGCCACTGCCGAGTGGCAAATCCGTCACGATGAGGTCGTGAACAGCGGCGGACTTCATGTGATCGGCTCGGAGCGTCACGAGTCGCGCCGTATCGACAATCAGTTGCGCGGACGCTCCGGACGTCAGGGCGACCCTGGCTCTACCCGTTTTTACCTGTCCCTGCAGGATAATCTGATGCGTATCTTCGCATCGGACCGCGTGGCGATGATTATGCAGCGCCTCGGCATGGAGGAAGGCGAAGCGATAGAGCACCCCTGGGTAACGCGAGCGATTGAAAACGCCCAGCGCAAGGTAGAGGCGCGCAACTTCGATATACGCAAGCAGTTGCTGGAGTACGACAACGTGGCCAACGATCAGCGCCATGTGATTTATCACCAGCGCGATGAACTGATGGCTGCCGACGATATCAGCGAAACCATCAAGGCGGTGCGCGAGGATGTAGTCGATCAAATGATTACCCAGTTCATACCCTCTCATTCATTGGAAGAGCAGTGGGATGTTAAAGGCCTGGAAGAAGCATTGGAGCGTGAACTTGGCGTAGAGGTGCCGGTTCAGTTGTGGCTGGAGCAGGATCATCATTTGCATGAAGAGCAGCTACGGCAAAAGATACACGATGCCATAGATGCGAACTACGATGAAAAACTGGAGCGGATGGGACCCGGTATTCTGCATCATCTAGAGAAGTCGGTAATGCTGCAGGTGCTGGACAATTCATGGAAGGAGCACCTGGCGGCCATGGACCATTTACGGCAGGGAATTCATCTGCGCGGCTATGCGCAGAAGGATCCGAAGCAGGAATACAAGCGCGAAGCGTTCGAAATGTTTACGTCCATGCTGGACGGCGTCAAGGAAGAGGTTACGAGCGTACTTTCCAGAGTGCAGGTGCATAGCGAGGAAGATGTGGCGCGCATGGATGTGCAGAACCGTCCGTCCCTAGAGATGCATTACGAGCATGCCGATGCCGTATCGCTGATATCGGAAGAGCCGGATGCTGAGCATGAAGTTAGCGGTACGTCCGGGCTCGCCAACCCAGGCCGTTCTTCTGCACCGGCTGCACAGCAACCGTTTGTCAGGGATGCACAGAAAGTGGGCCGTAACGACCCTTGTCCTTGCGGCTCGGGTAAAAAATTCAAGCAGTGTCATGGGCGATTGAATTAGCGGTGAAGAAGGTACTGCCGCATTATTCTCCATGATTGCCGAGCCGGACATCGTTAGTATTTGATTCCATGACATCCGATAATCTGTCCAGATATATCAATCCTCCTGCTGTGCCGGGCATACGTTTGGGTTGCGCACAGGCCGGGATCAAACGCGCCGGGCGCGACGATTTGCTGCTGGTCGCGATGGCGCCGGGGGGGAGTTGCGCCGCGGTTTTTACGCGCAATCTATTTTGCGCCGCGCCGGTTGTTCTTGCCAGAAAGCATTTGAAGCACGCGCCTCGTTTACTGGTTGTTAATTCCGGTAATGCGAACGCCGGTACGGGAGCGCGTGGAAAGTCAGATGCCGAACAGACTTGCGCATGGGTTGCCGAGCTTGCACACACGGTTGAAACCGAGGTGATGCCGTTTTCCACCGGTGTCATTGGCGAGTATTTGCCGATGGAGAAAATATGGTCAGCCCTGCCTGCTGCCTGGGGTGCGCTGAGCGAAGAAGCCTGGGAGCGTGCGGCCGGAGCGATCATGACTACGGACACGCGTCCCAAGCTGAGCTACAGGGAGATCGAGCTTGACGGGCATAAGATCGTTATAGTCGGTATTGCTAAAGGTTCCGGCATGATACATCCGAATATGGCGACCATGCTGTCATTTATCGGCACAAATGCCGCAGTCGGATCCGCCACACTGCAACGATGTCTCACCGAAGCGGTGGAACGTTCATTTAATTGCATTACCGTGGATGGCGATACTTCAACCAACGACGCCTGTGTACTGTTGGCCTCCGCTGTTACTCAAGCCCCGGAAATTGAGCAGGGCAGTATCCATTACCATCGGTTTTCTTCGGCAATACAGGCTGTGTGCGACGACCTGGCTGAAGCGATAGTGCGTGACGGCGAAGGAGCAACCAAACTGGTGCGTATTCTGGTTGAGCAGGCGGAATCGGATGCGGAAGCGCTCGCTATCGCCAAAACTGTAGCGCATTCACCTCTGGTGAAAACGGCGCTGTTTGCCAGCGACCCTAATTGGGGGCGTATTCTGGCCGCGATAGGGCGATCAGACTGCAGCGGTCTCGATATTCAACGGGTTTCGATCTGGCTGGGCGATGCCTGTATCGTACAGAACGGGGAACGCGCCGATGGTTATACCGAATCGGCGGGGAAGCTGGCGCTTGCGCAGGATGAGGTTCTGATACGTGTCGTCATGGGGCGCGGTCAAGGACGGCAGCAAGTACTGACTTGCGATCTTTCCTACGATTATGTAAGGATCAACGCGGAATACCGGACATAAAGGACACTATTCGTATTCGCCGGCGATCAAATACCGTTCTTCCAGCTATTATAGAACGAGATAACACTGACATAAAGCAAAGTGCCGACGAGCGCGCCGGAAGCATTGGCTTCGGCATCCAGTAATGAAAATTGCCGCCGGGTTGTAAACAGAAATTGTGCAATCTCTATGGAAAAGCCTAAAACGATGACTGCGGCAAGAACGGCAAGTGTGTTGAGCGGATGTTTGCGGTGAGAGGGGCAGGATGCCAGCAGCATTATCGTCAACCCAGCATAGGCCAGACAATGGTCGATAAAATCCCATGTCAAAGATGAATCATCGGCAACCCCTGCCGGATCCGGACGCAACCAGGGGTTTAAGCTTAAAAAAAGCAATACGCTCAGGTAAATTAGAATGTATTTTTTCATAATGCGCATTATATGCGATGCATTGTAGTTTGTTAGGCACTTCTTCCATTTTAGGCGCGGATTTATGCTGTTAAGGATAATAACCCTCAGATTGCTTGATGCGCTGGTTTGGTTGCTTGCCGGCGAGCTGGCTGCGGAGCTGGTGTTCGGGCGGCTGTATCATGAAGATTACGGTAATGTTCACCAAACGCTGATCTACCTTTCCCCGTTCATAACCTGGCTGGTCAGTCCGGCAGCAGGACAATACCGTGTCGGCTGGGATGAGGAAGGCGCTTTGAAGATCGCAGGGCGAATTCTACTCGGCTGTTTTGCGACTTTCGCCTGCGGCATTATTATTGTCTATATCGTTCTACATCAATCGCACGTGCTTTCCCGTTTGTGGTGGGGGCTAACTCTGCTGTTTGCATTTGCGCTGAGCGGCATGCTGCGTATAGTGGCATTCGGAGTGGACCGGCGCGCCGGTTTTCGGCGCGGAATACGGAGTTACAAGCGCAGAATTGCCGTTATGGGCAGCGAAAAACCGGTAAAGGCATTGATAAATAGACTAATGAACGATGCGGATGCCGGTTACCGTGTCGAGGCGGCCCTGTGCGATGCGGACATCGGCGCTGCGTCAGAGGTGAACAAACTTCAAACTTTGGAACAACTCGAAACATTCGTCTATCAGCATCATATAAGGGAGGTCTGGCTTATGCCTGACCCTGAACGCGTTTATGATTGGCGGGAAGCCATTACTCGTCTGGAGAATACCGCGACAACATTGCGATGGTTTCCTGTGATGCCGGCTGCCGTGACGGAAAAGTTCGGTTATTGCGCGGGAGCGCCTTCTTTTGAACTTAATGCCGCCGTTATCGACAGCAAGGGGGTGTTGCACAAGACTTTGTTCGACCGCTTGTTTTCATTGGTTGTGTTGTTGATGCTGAGCCCGCTGTTGTCGGCGATTGCTGTCGCAATCAAGCTCAGCTCTCCCGGTCCGGTGCTGTTTAGGCAACTGCGACATGGTGTTGGTGGGAAAGCATTTACCTGTCTGAAATTCCGCACCATGAAACTGCATCAGGAGCAGGATAAGGTGACACAGGCCAAGACCCACGACCCTCGTACGACAAAAGTCGGGCGTTTTTTGCGTAAAACCAGTCTGGATGAATTGCCGCAATTTATCAACGTACTGATGGGGGATATGTCGGTAGTGGGGCCGCGCCCTCATGCCGTGCAGCACAACGATTATTACAGCCATGAAATCCAGCGTTATATGTTCAGGCATAAGGTAAAACCCGGTATTACCGGGTGGGCGCAAATTAACGGCTGTCGCGGAGAAACCGACACGCTGGATAAAATGCAGCGGCGCGTGGATCTGGATATTTACTACATCAGGCATTGGTCGTTCTGGCTGGATGTGAAGATAGTTTTCTGGACAGCATTTCGCGGCTGGTCAGGCAAACATGTGTATTGATATGGCAGCCTGGTTGAATATGTGCTGTATAGCGTAAGCCCGAGGGCCTTTTGAACCCTTTTCTGCGCAGAATGATAGCTGGCGTTGCAGCTCATGGCTTGGGGTTGGGGGGTACCATAGCTATCCAGCTGTTTTCAGTGCCGTTGTATCTGAGCGTCTGGAGCACAGCCGAATACGGCGAATGGTTGACTTTGTCTGCCATGCCGGTTTATCTGACTCTGGCCGATCTTGGACTGGTAAAAACAGCGGGTACCAGTATGACCATGGCGGTTGCGCGCGGAAACTTCAGCGAAGCCAATGTCCTTTTTCAAAGCGCTATAGTATTCAGTACGCTGGTTTGCGGTTTGCTGGCGCTGGTCATTATTCCAGGAGCGCTATATCTGCCGCTACCCGTGCAGGTGACGGATGAGCATAGATGGGCGCTGGCTTTGCTTTTCGCCAGCGTGTTGCTGACGACTTTCAGCGGTATATCCATTGCGGCGTATACCGCCACGCATCGATATGCGTTGGGTGAAATGATTTCTAACGTGGCGCGCCTGCTGGAGTGGTGCGGCGGTATAGCCGGACTGATTATATGGAAATCGTTTACTGCAGTAGCGCTTTGCGGTTTGTGCGTTCGTGTGTGCATGACGCTGGTGCTGTTAGGGGTACCCTTTGTCGATGCGCGCGGCCTGGTGTGGGGCGTAAGACTGGCGCGTTTGGGCATGATCAGGCAAATGGTGAAGCCGGCAGGCTCTTTCCTGCTACTTACATTGACCAGCGCATTGTCGTTGCAGGGCAGCACCCTGATGGTTGGTTATCTATTCGACAGTTCCAGCGTAACGCTATTTAATATTTATCGCACCTTTGCCCGCTTACCGGTACAGATGACCGCAATTGTTTGTTATACCATGGAGCCCGAATTTTCGCGTCTGTATGGGGGCAAGCAATATCAGGCAATCAAACGCAGCTATGTTCGGTTGTTCCTGCTGGCTTTTCTTCAGGTTTGCGTGACTTATTCCCTGTTGTACTGGTTCGCACCACGGTTGCTGGAAATTTGGACCAAGGGAAGCGTACCTATTGATTTAACATATATTGCATTGATTTTGGCCGCAATGGTCTGCGCCAGCCTGTTCTGGGTGCCACGCTCACTATTGGTCGCGCTCAACAGGCACCATCGACTCGCTGCCTGGGTATTCATGACAGTGCTGGCCGGGTTGGGATTGAGCTGGTCTTTGGGAAACGCGATGGGGCTGGAAGGCGTACTTGTCTCCGTATTGGCCACTGAATTCGTCGGCCTTTTGGTATGCACTTATCAGGCCAAAAAGGTTTTGCGTTGAACTTTACCATTTCCCTGGTGTTGTTATTTAATTTTGTTGCCCTTTACCTGGGTGATCTCGGATATCCCGGCTATCTTTTTTTTTCAGGCGTTGATGCCGCCATCTGTCTATGGGGATACGCGGTTTTCCTGTTCAGGCCGGAAAAGTCCAATCTTGCCGTCTTCTGTATGACTACGCTATTGGCGTTTTATGCCGTTAGCACGTTATCCACTGAGTTAAAGGCGTTGTCCAACCATGGCCGTAGCGTTGCCGAACTGGAGTTTTATCGTCAATATGCATTAAATTATGCATTGGCGGTGGTTAACCTATCTGCTTTTGTATTCATGCTGCTGGGGCGTTACAACTATCCGCTGGTTATTCACGGCGACAAGTTTAGACGCGAATGTCTGGTTTTTTTATATATGCTATGCATTTTCGCGATGTACGCCTTTGTAAGCGGACAAATAAAATATGCCGGCGTGATCACTATAGACGAAACCCGCAGCAACAAAATCTCCGCATTTGCCAGCATCACCGTACTGGCGCTTCCGGCCTTGCCTGCGGTCTTGCTTAGAGAGGCTATGCTGGCTACAAAGAAATGGGAAAAAACGCTCTGTCTCTGGTTAAGCGTTTTCTGCATGTTTGCGGTTTTTACCATGGGCCGGCGTTTGCTGATGGGATCTCTGTTGTTGGGATTGTTTGTGTGGGAGGCTTATGTCGCGCCCACCCTGCGCATTAACATGGTTAAGAAATATCTTTACTATGCGGTTCTGGGCTTGTTTGCCTCATTCGGCTACAAGCTTTACTATGCAATGCGTTTGGTAGGTTGGATGCATCCGGATGCCGAGCTTTATGATCAACTGATGATGGGGTTGGATTTTATGACCAGCAATGGCTCTGAACTGGCGGCGCAGCTGGCGGAAAATGCCGAGTTCAGAGCTTATATTATCGGTTATCTGTCTGAAATTGCAGAGGCCGTATCAAAAGGGCGGGTTACGGACGGCGCGGCCTTTTGGGAGAACCTGTTGATTGCAATTCCTTCGCTGTTTATCAATAAGGATGGATTGGAAAGCGGCGAATATGTGGTAACGAGATTTCTGGCGATGTGGGATACCGATTACCCCAGTTCCTTTCTAAGTTATGGCTATGCGGATTTTGGTTTGTTGGGCGTCGTACTTTATACCTGTTTTGATTATTTCAGTATTTATTGGTTTCTGCGTGTAATAGGCTGGTTGAACCTGGGTACGGCAAGCCTGTTTTTTATCCTTTTTGCATTAACCAGCTTTCAGCAGATTGAGGGTGAGTTTGTCTATGCTGTTTTCTTGCGGGAGGGCGCCATATTGCTTATCCTGTTTCTGGTAATAAAACATCTCGGCGTTCTGGATGTAAGGAAAAACGCGTAATTATGTTGTGCGATAGTTCATTGGGATTGAAGATGATTTTAGATGGAAGTATTGAGTCGGTATGCCCTGAGAGAATTATATTGTGATTTGTCCATCCAATAGTCTTTGTGTAAGGGAAATTAATGTAAAGCCGGGTTGTGGCTGTTTTAAAATATTTATGCCTTTTTTATCAGGCATTCGTTTTCTGGTTTTATTGTTTTTTATCATCGCGAATCTTCCCCTGCCGGCGATTGCGCAAACGAGCAAGAAGGCAGTCACGCGGGCTCCGGTTATATTCAATTACCAGCAATCGGCGAAACCGGGCGATTTGTTTTACTTACAGGGAAGCAATCTGTCAGGCGCGCAGGTTACGCTTGTTGGGCATGGCGCCATACCCGTGCTTAATTCATATAGAGCATCGGCGCTGACGGCGCAACTGCCGAAAAATGCAACCGGCGCACTTGCTGTTTATGTCAGAAATTCATCGGCAAGCAGTCCGGTGATCTATCTCAATCAGGCGCACCCCTATCATATGGACGCGTCATTGATAGCGCCAGGCGCGCCGTTTCGAATTTTCGGGAAGAACCTTCTGCTGGCGGGATACACGCCGATTGTGAACATAGGCGGACAAACTGCGATTATCAATGCAGCCAAAAGCACGGAAACCATATTGCTCGGCACCGTACCGGCTGGATTGCCCGAAGGGGCCGCCACTGTGACGGTCGACAATGGAAACGGCTCCGGAGCTTCGAAAATGGTGCAGCCGGTAGCGGTGATTGCCGGCAGCGGCGCTGATCCGTTCAGCCTTGACGTGGGATGGGCATCAGGCTTCACAGCGATTGCAAGCGTCGTAATCGACCCAACGACGGATACGCATGTAAACCCGCGCATGGTTGCCGATGGTGTGACGGATAATACGGATGCCCTTCAGGCCGCCATAGATTATGCGAGCGCAATAGGCGGAGGAACAATCGATATTCCGGTGGGCGCCTATTTGATAGAAAAAGGAAGTTTGCAACTGAAATCGAATGTCGTAATCAAGGGTGCGGGGAAAAGCGCTACGACTTTGAATTATACCGGAGCCCGTCCAATCTATTCGTTGCATAATGACCGTGTTGGACTTGCCAATTTGACCCTATCGACAGCAACAAGCCCGAATGCATTGTATTGGAATGGAAATAGCCGATCGTTTTTGAAAAATTTAGCGATTTCGTTCAAAACGTCAACACATGTATTTACCGAAGCCAACGTAAATCTGGCGATAGAAGACTGTAACTTCAGCCAGTCGGGGCCGGGGGTTAACGGGCAAGGTGTGCAGTGGCTGGCAGGAAACTCCGGGCTGATTGTTACCGGCAACACTTATCAGTTCCTGACCGGCTTAGCTTTTTCGGTAGATGGTTCGCAAGACGCGTATATTGCCAACAATACGATCATTTGGGATGGCTCCATGCAGAACAAAGCGGGTGGGAGCATCGTAACACATGGAGTAACCACGAATTTTCTGAAAAGGGCCACGATAGATTCAAATACGTTCAAAGTCGTCAATGGGCCTATCGTCAATCATAATCGGAACGATGGGGAAGCGCTGCTTTCCGAAGGCGGAGGGGCAGGCAGGACGGAGACGGTTGGAACCGCAACCTCAGCGACCTCGACTACGCTGACCGATGCGAAGAACAATCTGAATCGCTCCGATAGCTCCGGGATAACCGGGCTATCCGCTATTCATTCCATAATTATCATTTCCGGTACGGGTACCGGTCAGAAACGCGATATTATCGGATATAGCGGCCACACCATGACGGTTGATCGCCCGTGGGACGTAGTTCCGGATACATCAAGCAGGTATATGACCGCTGTCATGTCTATCGAGAATGTGATAATTAGCAACAACCGCTTCAGTCAATGGCCGAGGGGAACCTGGGTATACTTCGCTGCCACGGACGGTTTGGATATCATTAATAATACCTATACAGAGGGTGGGGGTATACTGCTCAGAGCGGAGAGCAGCGCTGCCGTACATGATACGTTGCTCAATATTAATGTCGCGGGCAACAGGGTTATCAATACAACGCACACTTGGGGGTCGTATTTCATGCTGGCCTATGTTGCTGATACGCAGAACTCCCCAGATGGGCTGGGGGCGGCTGGAGTTGTTTTTAAAAATAATGACTTGCAGGCGAACAATCCAAACTACGCGCCTGATTTGAAGGATGTAGCCAACTTTGAGGGCTATGGCAACTTTTTTTTGGCCTGGATGCCGCCCGGTCCTTATGCTCAGCCTGCAATGGGCGGGATCATAGGCACAATCTTTCAGGGGAATACGTGTACAAATTGTTCTGCGGTATTCCGAACCGGAACCAATGTTTTTGCCGGTGCGTATGTCGACACCTTACTGAAGAATTCATCTAAACTGGTGGTTGATTCCTATCTTGTGCCGGGGGCCGGCGCATCGCAGGGCGCTTACACACACTAAATAATCATGATTAAAGCATAGTACCAAGGATATTCTCATGGATCCCAACACATCTTATCGTAGCCGTATTTACAGTACTTATGTCAATGCCCGGAATACGGCATTGGCACCGGAATCGCTGGAAGGTTTAAAACCGCGCGCCGTTTACCTCACTCATCTGATACGCTCGCACTTTCCCGATAACCGCCAGTCGGATGTTTTGGAGCTTGGTTGTGGGCATGGCGCCATGATTTATTTCGCACGCAAAGAGGGGTATGTCAACATTGGCGGTGTGGATGGCTCGCCGGAACAGGTTGCCGCCGCCAGGCGGTTGGGTATAGCAGGTGTCGATGAAGGTGATCTGATGCAGGCATTAGCCGCGCTTCCCGACGAATCCAAAGACTGTATCGTAGCTTTCGATGTAATCGAGCACTTCACCCGCGATGAACTGATCAGACTGGTGGACGAAGTTCGGCGGGTTTTGCGGCCGGGCGGGCGCTGGATTATCCATGTGCCTAACGGCGAGTCGCCTTTTGCCGGGCGAATGAGATATTGGGATATTACCCACGAACTCGCGTTTACCCATACTTCGATAGGGCAGCTATTGCATTCATCCGGATTTTCGGAAGTACGTTCCTATGAGGACGCGCCCATTCCGCATGGGTTCAAGAGCTTCGTGCGCTGGTTGTTGTGGAGGTTTTTTCGAGCCATGTTACGTTTATATATTGCCGCCGAGACTGGCGATACTGAAAGCGATTGTATTTTCAGTCAGAATTTGCTTGCGGTAGCGAAAAAGTAGCGATCGAAGAAGAAATGCCGCAAGCTTTTCCGAGCGCGCGTTCTGTAGCTGAAATCACCTCATCGACAGAAATCGATCGCATGCATGGTTTCTCGGGTACATTGCACTGTTCCAGCAGGCAGCCGAAACAATCGGTCTTGTGATAAATCACTTGATGCCGGTTTCCATAGGGAAACCAGATTCCCGGTTTATCCTGGGCCGAGAATAGGGCTACACAGGGTGTGCCGACCGCAGCGCCCAAATGCATGGGGCCGCTGTCATGTCCGACAAAACATTGCGCCTGACCGATAACCCAGGCGCTTTCGCGTGGCGTCAGCATGCCGCAAAGATTCAGCGTCGGGCCTTTCCATAAGCGGGCTACGCTATCGCAGTGCGTTTTTTCGATGTTCGAGCCGATCAGCGCCAGTCCATAGTCAGGAAAGCGCTGGGAAAATGCTGCCGCCCATTGCTCCCAGCGATCCAGCCCCCAATCTTTGCTTTCCCATTTAGCGCCTATGGAACAGACGATATAGCGCCCGGCTCCGGCCCAGTTCTGTAGGATATTCGCCGCCCGGACGGTTTCATCGGTTTTTAATCCCAGATCCCATGCCGCTTCGGATTGTAGATCGATCTCACCCAAAACCGCCAGATTTCGCACTAATCTATGCGCTTCCGCTTCGAATAGTCCGGTTTTTTCGTCCCATAGATGAGGTTGCGCCTTGCTGTTCAAGGATAACCCGATAATTTTCGGAATCCCGACAACGAACTTAAAATAGAGCAGGTCCCTGAACAGTTGCAAACTGCTTCTGACCGGCATCATGTATATCAGCACTTCGGGGCGCCACTGCTGCAATGTTTTTCGGCAGGTCAGCAAGTCCGCCCATTGCTTCAATCCAAGGGGATAGTCGAAATATCCGTCCACCAATCCGGATTGACCAATGACGCTATGCAGGGGCGCGGCTTTCAATCCTCCGTCTATCGGAAAGTTGGTCAGCACCCTGATATCGGCGCTGGAAAAATGTTGGCGCACAAGGCGTAATGCCGGGATGGCGATGCAGGTATCTCCGAGACTGCCGTTGCGGAAGACAAGCACGCGCTTGGCCGAGGCTGTCATAGGTTTGTCAGGTAGGCGAATAGTCATCAATCTGGTTTTCGCGCAAATCGTCCGAGTCATCAACGGGTCATCGTCTCCGTTGTTAAAAGTAAATTAGTTGATATTATACCCGTATGGCGTGCAGCTATTTAGTATCCGTGAGGTTAGAACTGGTTAAAATGACCTGGCCCGGACCGAAACCGTCTGCTATGTAGTGAGTATGTATACGTTATGGCTAGCCTTTGTAGTCTATGTATTACTACCCGCCGCGGGTCATAAATAAGCCGGAGCGGTTTGCGGCGCATATTGCCAGTAAGTCCTTGGTTACATTTCAGGAAGATCCATGTGCGGATTGAGCGTTTTTTTTGCGCGTACTGCTTTGATTACGGAAGATAAGTTGCAATGTCTGCAGCGAGTGAGTGATCGCATGAGCGTGCGTGGGCCGGATTCTTCCGGCCATTGGGTCAGCGCCTGCAATCGCCTTGCATTAGCGCACCGGCGTCTGGCGATACAGGATCTCAGTCCTGCCGGGCATCAGCCGATGTCTGAGCCGTCTGGACGCTACACCATCGTATTCAATGGCGAGATTTATAATTTTTCCGAGTTACGCTCCCAACTGGCGCAGCGTGGGGTTGTTTTTCAGGGCCATTCCGATACCGAAGTGCTGATTCATTCCTACGCGGCCTGGGGCTTGGACTGTTTATCACGTCTGCGCGGCATGTTTGCATTCGTTATCTGGGATGCAGTGGAGCATGTTTTGTTTGCAGCGCGCGACGCCTTCGGCATCAAACCCTTGTATTGGGCGCAGGATGCAACTGCAGGCGGCGTCTGGTTCGCATCTCAGGTAAAGGCGCTGGCCATGGCCCTGCCGCGTATGACTGAGTCGGCTGCCGGACGAGCCGGTTTTCTGATTTGGGGGCATATACCGGAGCCGTTTACCCCGTTCAACGAAATACGCGCATTGCCCGCCGGGCATTATTTACTGTTGAGGGCGGGTGAAACCTCACAACCGACCCCGCGCCGCTGGTTTGATCTGGGTGCGTCGTTTATTGAGTGGAGCGCTGCCTCCTCGTTCCGTCCGAAGAGCGAGGCCGATTTGTGTGACTATGTGCGCTACAGCCTGCTGGACAGTGTTCATGCGCATCGTATTGCCGATGTGCCGGTCGGCGTATTTTTATCAGCCGGACTCGACAGCAGCACCTTGGCTGCGTTATGCGCGGAAGACGGCAGCAACGATAACCTGCGTGCGGTAACGCTGGGGTTTTCCGAGTATCGGGCCAGGTTACAGGACGAAGTGCCTTTGGCGACCGAGTTGGCCGAGCGTTTGGGCGCGAAGCATACGGTCATGTGGGTATCGAAGAGTGACTTCCTGCGCGATTTCGATCATATCCTCGACGTAATGGATCAGCCCAGTATCGATGGAGCGAACACTTACTACGTCAGTAAACTGGCGCATCAATCCGGACTTAAGGTGGCTATTTCCGGTTTGGGCGGCGACGAACTGTTCGGTGGCTACGGCAGTTTCAGACAGGTGCCGCAACTGGCCGCCTTACCTTCGTTCCTGCAATACCTTGGCAGGCCAGCGCGGGCCTTGCTTGAGCCGTTTTTATTAAACTGGAAGCCCAAGCTAGCGGGGGTACTGGAATATTCCGGCTCTTATGAGCGTGCCTATTTGCTGCGACGCGCGTTGTTCATGCCTTGGGAATTACATCGGGTGTTGGAGCCGGAACAAGCGGCTGAAGGTCTGGCGGCTCTGTCAACCTTGCCGCAACTGCGGTCGAGCCATGCGTCGGTAAGCGACGGTCAGTTGAAGGTTTCTTTGCTTGAAAGTCAGTGGTATATGCGTAACCAGTTGCTGCGCGACTCCGATTGGGCGAGTATGGCGCACAGCCTGGAATTGCGCGTGCCGCTGGTTGACTTGGAGTTTTGGCGGCGCATGGCGCCTTTACGTCTGAAGCCGACCCGCGTATCCAAGCAGGTTATGGCGCAAACGCCGCGGCTTGCGCTGACCCTGGAGCAGATCCGGCGTAAAAAAACCGGATTCGCCATTCCGATTACGCGCTGGTTTGCGGAGTCGATCAACGAAGGAGAACAAAACCTGTCCGGAGGGCTTGGGTTCAGGCATTGGGCGGTGAATCTGTATCCGCGCTGGTTGCAAACAATAAAAAAATGAAAATACTCCGTATTATTTCCAGCATGAATCCACGCTCAGGAGGGCCTTCGGAAGGCATACGTCAACTGGCGGTGCATATGCAGGCTTCCGGTCATGTAACCGAATGTTTGACAGCCGATGCCGCTGATGCCGACTGGCTCGCCGGGCAGCCGCTGACCATTCACGCCCTGGGGCCCGGACGCAGCGGTTATGCTTATTGCCCGGCCATGGGAGGCTGGTTACGCAGCCATGCTCATGAATACGATGCCATCATAGTCAGCGGACTGTGGCAATATCACGGGTTGATGGCGCGTAAGGTTTTGACGCGGCTGGGCATACCCTACCATGTCATGCCGCACGGCATGCTGGACCCTTGGTTCAAGCATACTTATCCACTCAAACATTTGAAAAAATGGCTGTATTGGCCGTGGGCCGAATACCGCGTGTTGCGTGACGCCCAAACAGTTATTTTTACCTGCGAGGAAGAGCGCTTACTGGCTCGCGAGTCTTTCTGGCTGTATCAATGCAACGAAAGGGTGACGGCATATGGCACCGATACGCCCCCTCAGGACAAGGAGCGCCTGCAAAACGTTTTCCTGGCACAATATCCGCAATTATCCGGCAAGCGTCTCATATTGTTCTTGAGCCGCATACACGTTAAAAAAGGCTGCGATCTGCTGATCGAAGCTTTTGCAAGTATAGCAGCGCAGTATTCCGACGCACACTTGCTGATGGCCGGGCCGGATCAAACCGGCTGGCAGCGGGAGCTGGAACAGCTCGCTCAGGCTTTGGGCATCGCTGACCGCATCAGCTGGCCCGGCATGTTGACGGGCGATATGAAATGGGGTGCATTTCACTCCAGCGAGGTGTTTTGTCTGCCTTCGCATCAGGAAAACTTTGGGATAGTGGTTGCCGAGGCGCTGGCTTGCGGCAAGCCCGTGCTTATTTCCAACAAGGTGAATATCTGGCGTGAAATCGAAGCCGATAGAGCCGGCTGGGTCAACGAGGACAGCATAAAGGGTACGCAGTCAGGGCTGCAATCCTGGCTGGGCAGTTCAGTGCAGCAGCGGGAGGAAATGAGCGCCAATGCGGTTGCATGCTTCAATAATCGCTTTAGAATAGACCGGGTTGCTGTACGTTTGTTGGAAATTATTAATAATAACGCATGAATAAACACGTACTGGATTACCGCGTAACCAATCCCAAAAGCGGCGGCCCCAGCTTTTCACTTAAAAACCGCATTATTCGCGCTTTATGGATAGTGGTTTGGGCGGTTTTCGCTTCATGGACTCCGCCGTTCATGGCGTCCTGGCGGCGGTCTTTGTTGAAACTGTTCGGCGCGCGCATGGGGCCGGGAACCTGCGTTTACGGCAGTGCGCGCGTCTGGTATCCGCCGTTGCTCGAGATGAAGTCCGGCGCTGCGCTGGGAAGCAAGGTGAATTGTTATAATCAGGACTGGGTGGTACTCGATGAAGGCGCGCTGGTATCGCAGGGCGCACATCTGTGCGCCGGCAGCCACAATATTAACGATGAGAGTTTTCAATTGATTACCAAGCCGATATACATTGGAAAAAATGCCTGGATCGCCGCGGAAGCTTTTGTCGGTCCCGGTGTGACCATACAGGATGATGCAGTGCTGGGCGCGCGCGCGGTCGCATTTTCCGATATAGGCAGGGGCATGGTTTTTATTGGAAATCCGGCAAAATTCCTTCGCTATAGAAAAAATGCAGGTAAGCAGCCATGAGCGGTATTTCCATTCTGATACTCACCAGGAACGAACAGGAAAATTTACCCGGCTGTTTGCAGAGCGTCGCGTGGTCGGACGATATTCATGTTTACGATTCCATGAGCAGCGATGACACCTCCGCCATAGCGGAACGCGCCGGCGCGCGCGTCACGCAACGCGTTTACGACAGCCAGCGCATATTCGGAGGCGACGAAGGCGAATACCGTACCTGGGGATTGCGTAACATTCCGTTTAAATACCCCTGGGTGTTTGTGATAGACGCAGATGAGCGCATGACGCCTGAGCTGATTTCATCGGTGCAGGCCGCTGTCGCATTGCCGCAGGGAATGGTTGCTTTTGATGTGCAGCGCCGTGATTTTTTTATGGGCATCTGGCTGCGCCATGTACAGGCTTCCCCGTTTTACCTGCGTTTGTTACGCCCGGAGAAGGCGCATTACGAGAGGTTGATCAATTGTGTCACCGTGGTCGACGGCGAGGCGGGGCGGCTTGGCGGCTATCTCGATCATTTTCCGTTTAATAGGGGCGTGGCGTATTGGATCGAACGGCATAACTGTTACAGTACGTTGGAAGCGAAGCATGCCCTTGAAAATAAGACCAAAGCGACAGAGTACCACTGGCGCAAGGCGCTTACCTCCAGGAGTTTTTATGAGCGGCGCTATCACCAGAAGATATTGTTTTACCGCATGCCGTGCCGGCCTATGATCAAGTTTTTTTGGTTGTATTTTGTAAAAGGCGGATTTCTTGATGGACGCGCCGGATTGACCTACGCGTTTTTGCAGTCGATTTACGAATATTTCATTGTGCTAAAGGTGCGTGAACCCGAAGATCCTATGTAAGAATGCGAGTGTAAGGGTAAAACTTTGAGTTATGCGGTCGAGGAAATTACTCGCGCACTAGCCCGACAGGGATGTTTCCGGAGTTTGCGATGCCCGTTGCAGGAATAATTTCTGCTCGTCATCGCCGCTTACGCGTTTTGTAACAATAGAATGTGTACGCTATATGTCTAATTGTTAATACCTCGCGTATTTCAGGGATATCATGTATCGAGACGAGGTATCCAGTTTCCGATTAACCCAATCCAAGGAGCACTTATGACCGGAGTTTCAAATATCTCAGCAAGCAGCTTGTCAGGAGATCAGTCGCTTAGCGCTTTTGGCAAAGCGCGCGCTACAGTCGACGGCGCTCCGCTGGCGCCCGATGAGCTGGTCGGAATGCATGCGTTCTGGCGCGCATGCAACTATCTGGCTGTAGGGATGATTTATCTCCGCGATAATCCGTTGCTGCGCGAGCCGCTGAAACCTGAGCATATTAAAAATCGCCTGCTTGGACACTGGGGCGCAAGCCCGGCGCTCTCGTTTTCCTATACGCATTTAAGCCGGATCATCAGGAAAAACGACCTGGATATCATTTTCATGGCGGGTCCGGGCCATGGCGCGCCGGGCGTGCTTGCGCCGGTTTATCTGGAGGGCAGCTATTCGGAAATCTATCCGGATAAAAGCCTGGACGAAGAAGGTTTGCTGCGGTTTTTCCGGCAATTTTCTTTCCCGGGCGGTATCGGCAGCCATTGCACCCCGGAAACGCCGGGCTCCATTCATGAGGGCGGCGAACTGGGCTATGTGTTGTCGCACGCCTGCGGCGCGGCATTCGATAACCCGGATTTGATCGTAGCGGCGGTGGTCGGCGACGGCGAAGCCGAAACCGGCCCGCTGGCCACCTCCTGGCACATCAGCAAGTTCCTGAATCCGATCCGTGATGGCGCGGTGCTGCCGATCCTGAATCTGAACGGTTACAAGATCAATAATCCGACCTTGCTGGCGCGCATCAGCCATCAGGAGCTGGAAGCGCTGTTTGTCGGCTACGGATACAAGCCTTATTTCGTCGAAGGCTCCGATCCCGAAACCATGCATCAGGCCATGGCTGCGACGCTGGATCAGTGCGTGAAGGATATACATGCGGCGCAACAGGAAGCGCGCAGCAGCGGCGTCGCCACGCGCCCGCGCTGGCCGATGATCGTGCTGAGAACGCCGAAAGGCTGGACCGGGCCGGGCGAAGTCCACGGTCACAAGGTTGAAGGCTTCTGGCGCGCGCATCAGGTGCCGGTCGGCGATGTGAAGAAAAATCCGGAGAGTCTGAAACTGCTGGAAAATTGGCTGCACAGCTATAAGCCGGAAGAGTTGTTCGACAGTAACGGCGCGCCGAGCTCTGCATTTGCGAATTTACTGCCCGCCGGTAATCGCCGCATGGGTTCCAATCCACATGCGAATGGCGGCTTGCTGCGCAAGGCTCTGCGTATGCCGGATTTCCGCGATTACGCGGTCGAAGTCCTGCATCCGGGGCAGAGCGAAGCGGAAAACACGGTGCCGATGGCAAAATTTCTGCGCGACATCATGAAAGCCAACATGAACAACTTCCGCGTGTTCGGCCCGGATGAAAACACCTCGAACAAGCTCGGGGCGATATACGAGGTCAGCAAGAAATTCTGGATTGCCGAGTATTTTCCGGAAGATTCGGATGGCACCGAACTGTCCACCGACGGTCGCGTCATCGAAATGCTCAGCGAACACACCATGGAAGGCATGCTGGAAGGCTATCTGCTGACCGGCCGCCACGGTTTCTTCTCTACCTACGAAGCATTCGTGCATGTGATCGATTCCATGTACAACCAGCACGCGAAGTGGCTGTCTATCTGCAATCACCTGCCGTGGCGGCAGAATATTTCGTCGCTGAACCTGTTGATCACTTCCACGGTATGGCGTCAGGATCACAACGGTTTCACCCATCAGGACCCCGGTTTTCTGGATGTGGTGGTTAATAAAAGCGCCGAGGTGACGCGCATCTACCTGCCGCCGGACGCCAATACTCTGCTGTCGGTGGCCGATCACTGCCTGGTTTCGCAAAACTATGTGAATGTCATTGTCTGCGACAAGCAATTGCATTTGCAGTATCTGGACATGGAAGCGGCGGTTATTCACTGCACCAAGGGTGTCAGTATCTGGGATTGGGCCAGCAACGATTACGGTGTGGAGCCCGATCTGGTCATGGCTTGCGCCGGCGATGTGCCTACCCAGGAAGCGCTGGCGGCAACCGCCTTGCTGAACGACGAGTTCCCGGATTTGAAAATCCGCTTTATCAATGTTGTCGATCTGCTGCGTCTGCAGCCGGAATCCGAACATTGCCACGGTTTGAGCGACCGTGACTTCGATGGCCTGTTTACCCGCGACAAGCCGATTATTTTCAACTTCCATGGCTATCCCTGGCTGATACACCGTCTGGCTTATCGCCGCACCAATCATGCCAACATGCATGTGCGCGGATACAAGGAAAAGGGTAATATCAACACGCCGCTGGAATTGGCGATCAGTAATCAGATCGACCGCTTCAGTCTGGCGATAGACGCGATCGACCGCGTGGAAAAACTGAGAGTAGTCGGCGCGCATGCCAAGGAGCGCTTCCGTAACCAGCAGATCGCCTGCCGTGCTTATGCGCATACGCACGGTGTCGACAATCCTGAAATCGTAAACTGGCGTTGGCCGGTGCGCCATGCAACAGATAGCGGTAGTTAACGCGGGATCGTCGACGCTCAAATTATCGCTTTTCGAGGGCTGCATCAGGCGGCTCAGCGTATTGGCAGACCGGCTTGACGGGCCTGATTCGCGGGTCTCGATTCGCAATGAGGATGGAGCGGTCTGTTTCGATGCTGTCATTGCTGTCGATGGCCATCACGGCGCATTGGCTTGGCTGTTCGACTGGCTTGCGGCCGAAAGGCCGCAGATCCGTCTGATGGCTGTCGGTCATCGCGTGGTGCACGGCGGTGATTTGTTGACGGAATCGGTCCTGGTCACCCCTGCGATTTGCGAGCAGATACGCGCGTTGATTCCACTGGCGCCTTTGCATCAGGAGCTTAACCTGGATGCAATTGAGTTTATCGCAAGGCGTTTTCCGGAACTTCCTCAGGTTGCCTGCTTCGATACTGCGTTCCATACGACGGCGGGACCCATGGAACGCATGTTCGCGTTGCCGCGCCGTTACCTGGAACAAGGCATACGCCGTTACGGTTTTCATGGACTGTCGTATGAATATATCTCCGGCCGCCTGCATGTCATGGAAACGGATTTGGCGGGCGGACGCAGCATCGTCTGTCACTTGGGTAATGGCGCCAGTCTCTGTGCGATGAAACGTGGACGCAGCATGGCGACGACCATGGCGTTTACCGCGCTGGAAGGTTTGCCGATGGGAACGCGTTGCGGCTCGATAGATCCAGGCGTGTTGCTGTATCTGCTGGAGCACGAAAAAATGTCGGCGGCGGAATTGTCCGATCTCCTATACAGGAAGTCCGGTCTGCTGGGTATTTCCGGTATCAGCCAGGATATGCGGGATCTGCTGGCAGACAATACGCCGACGGCAGCAGAAGCCGTGGAGTATTTCTGCTATCGCATAGCCAGAGAAATCGGCTCGCTGGCTGCAGTTTTGGGGGGGCTCGATACGCTGGTGTTTACCGGCGGCATAGGGGAGCATGCGCAATGGGTGCGTGCGCGCGTTTGCGCCTTGTCGCGCTGGCTGGGCGTCGATATCGATTTGTCCGCCAATACCCGTCATGCCGATGTTCTCAGTACCTGGAGCAGCGCCGTGCGCGTGCTGATCATACCGGCGAACGAAGAAAGCGTGATTGCCGGACACACCGTCCGCATCGCGATGCAATAGTGGCTTTGCGCGGCTGGTCCGCCGCGCAAAGCACACTTAATCGGGAGCGGGAGCCAAAGACCTTACCCTGATTTTTTGGCGACAACGACCATGCTCTTCCATAAGTAAGGTATACGCCCGACGCCGTGGAACCCGATCACGCTGAAACCGTTTTCAACAAGGAGCGTAGTGAGCGTCTCCCTGCTCCAAAACTTGATATGTCCTCCATGCCAAAGCGGATTGTGATGAAAATCCCATTTGTTAACGATGGATAGCGCCAGGTTTTTCAGGTAGCCGTGGTAGGGCGTGCTGATTATGAGATAACCGTCGTCCTTGAGTATCTGTTTCGCATAGACCGGCAGCAGATGCGGGGAGAAAAGATGCTCTATGACTTCCGTAGAAATAACGGCGTCGAAGGGTCTTTCGGCAGCCAGAAGCGCCTGGGGATCATCCTGGACGCCGAAGTTGTAAAAGTGAATATCCCGGTAGGCGGAGCGCGCAATCTCAACGCCTTTGGCATCATATTCAACGCCCGCTACTTCGTAGCCCTGGGCAGCCAGCATGGCGCATAACGCTCCATTACCCGCACCTAAATCCACCACTCGCTTGACATCCAACCTGTTAAGCAGCTTAAGAATGAATGGCGCGATGTATCCGCAAGAACATGGGGCTTCGACTGAACTCCAGCCGTAATTATCTGCAACGTCGTTCTTCATATGCTTTTCCGGTAGGCAAAGGTTTTGGGGAGGGCGATATTCGGGGGTAAATTGTTTGCGCTTCACATTTTAGCTTTAATCGCCTGGCTGTATGTTTCTGACGGGCAGTCGCCGAAATGATCCTGTGCGAGCCGCTCCATGCTTTGCTGGTAATCGACGCTGAATAGACCGAAACGTGGCGAATAGGTACCCCATTCGTAATTGTCGAACAATGACCAGTGAAAATACCCGAACAATGGGATGCCTTCCTTGACGATGCGCCGGACCTCGGCGACATGCAGACGCACGAAACGGCTGCGCGACATGCGGTCTCTGCGCTGGGAATGCGTGTTGTCCAGCGTGCGCCTGAGCGCCATGCCGTTTTCGGCTATCATGATGGGACGATCGAAGTTGGCGGCATGGTACTGACAGAAGAAGTGCATGCCTTCCGGCAGTACACGCCAATCCCACCATTTGCTGCGTATCGAGCCTATCAGTCTGGCGCGTAGCGAAGGGATAGGGTGGTGGTGATCGTGCCAGGCCGGCGCCCGTAAAATATGTGCAAAAAAAGGGTCGTAGTAATCAATGGCAATGTAGTCCAGCAGCCGTGGTCTTTGCGATTGCCGCAATGTTTGCAGAAATACGCTGAACTGATCGATGTTCAGGGTATGCCGTGCCATGATGTCGACCACCCACGCCAGCAACGCGCCGAAGAGGACGTTTTTCAGCGGCAGTTCGGCGGTTTTGACAGCCGTTGAAAATGCGCGCGCGCGTTCACGCAGGAAAGCGATGGTATCCTGCTCCTCTACCTGTTTTTCTCTTAGCGTCAGCAAGTCGAATATCAGCATATCCAGCCAATACAGATCGCTGCAATAGCTATTGATGGCGACTGACGGTTGCGTCCAGCGGTTGAGCTGGTACAGATCATGTATCGTGTTATAGGCCAGCACATGGGCGCTTAACAGGTGGCTCAATGCTTCGAAACCGGTTCGAAATCCCGATCTCGATCCGCCTGGAAACTCGTGGCCTATATAGGTGTTAAGCACCAGCATGCCCGGTTCGTTAATCGTGATGAAGTAGCGAAGCGGAGGGTGTTTGCGGGCCACAAGGCGCTGGTTGATGTAGTGGATACTGGTTGAGACGTAGTCGCTAAAGTATTTCAGCGTGTCGGCGCATAACCAGGCATCCGGGTGCAACCATGCGGGATGAATGAAATGGTGCAGGGTAACGATAGGCTCCAGCCCGTACTCACGGCAACTGAGCAGAATATCGGCATAATGTTCCAGCGCGTCGAAGTCAAAAGGCGGCGCCGCGCCCGGCGCGCGCGCGCTTTCCGTTATTGGTTGTATGCGGCTCCATTCCAGACTCAGGCGAAATGCATTGAGTCCCATCCGGCGGCAATGCGCAAAATCTTCGCGATAGTGATGCCAGAAGTCGGATGCCTGTCCCAATGCTTCGACATCACCTTTGCGTTCCGCTTCCGCCCAGTTGGTTTGCGGTTGTCCGGGCTGGTTGTATCCGCCTTCCGACTGGTAGGCGGAAGTGGCGACGCCCCATAAAAATTCAGTCACCTAAGTCGGCTCCGGTAATATTCAACATTTGGTTTCGTTGCTGGCGTGATAGCGCCAGAGGCGGCAACCGGTCTTCGATCAGGGTGTCGACTACCGTTAGCGCTGCATGGGGTTTGGCGATGCGCCGGGCATTATGGCGCATCTGCGCCAAGCGTTCCGGATTATCCAGCAGGCGCTCTATTTTCCAGGACAGCGTGCAAGGTTCATTGCATTTAATGGCGACGCCTTGCTCCAGCAGGTGATCGCTGTTGCGTTCCTCCTGTCCGGGGATCGGGTTGACGATGCAGATCGGAAGCTCGCTGGCAAGTGCTTCGGAAACAGTGAGGCCGCCGGGTTTGCCGATAAACAAATCGGCGGCCTGCATAAGCCGGTGCATTTCTTGGGTATAGCCCATGATTCTGAAATGGTCGGGATCATGGCCGACACGCTGTTCTATCTGCTGTTTAAGCTCTGCATTTCTTCCGCAAACGACCAGCGTTTGCGCTTCTCTGTTCAGGCAGCGCAAACGTTCCACCAGAAAATCGGTTTGGCTGGCGCCGAGCGCGCCGGCGGAAAGCAGTAAAACAGGTAGTTCCGAATTCAAACCCAGTTCAAGTTTGGCCTGCCGTAAATCGGTACGTTGCGAGAACACCGGGTCGATAGGAATACCGGAAACGGTAATACGCTCTTCCGGCAAGCCCAGCATCTGCAGGTAGGCCTGGGTTTCGTCCGATGCCACGAAGTAGCGGTGGAAGGCTCTGGATAGCCACATCGCATGAAAGTCGTAGTCGGTAACTACGATCGACAAATGTGCCTCGAGCTGTTTGTTGGTAATGAGGTGGGATATGATGCCTGCCGGCATGAAATGGGTGCAGACAGTGATATGCGGTTGATAGGAGCGAATAAAACGCACCAGCGGCTTGGTATTGAGACGATCCAGCATATGGCGCATGGTATCGGTGCTCCAGGGCTCATCGCTGGTTTTGTACCACCAGCCTAAAAAATTCGGCGCCGACTTGACCAGTGAATCGTAGAAGCGCGAATAAAAGTCGCGGAACAGCTTGTTGGTGTATTGCAGGGCATCCAGGTTGATGACTTCAGTCACCCTGTGGTCGGCTCGGAAACTTTTTTCCAACGCCTCGGCCGCTTTGATGTGACCGGCGCCGGCGCTCACCGAAATGATGAGTATGCGTTTTCCTGTCGGCGTAATCTGGTTACCCATAATGTTGAGCCGCTTGGTTTAATGTGCATGATACGGCTGCTGTGGCGCGGGACAGTAGCACTTATTTCCCTTGTGCGGCGTATTTAATCGCCATCTGCATCGTCTGGTAGTTGAATTCTTCTATACGGGAATAGTCTTCTGCGCTGGGGTGTACGAAAACGCTGGCGAAAATAAACAGGTCGTCGGCCTTCTCCACAGGAATGATACCGTCTACGAGGCATTGCGTTACGCCTCTGGCTATGCCGCGCTGAGCGGGGCCAAAAATAATCGCAGGTTGCTTGGAATGCTTGATCGCGATTTTGTTGCGCATAACCGTATAAGGTCGGCAGGGCAGGTTCGGTGCCATCAGCGCCAGTAAAGAAGTGAAGCCATCGTGGTTTCTGGTCAGCGTTTTTGCAAAAAGAAGCTCGGCGTTGCTGCCCCTGGGGCCGATGATCAGGTCAATATTAGCCACTTCGTGGCCGCTACCATAGTGTGCCTGACCTGTCAGCACGTTATCAAAAATAGACATTTTTTCTCCGTAATTTCGCTTTGGATGCTTCCCGGTCTGTTGGCGGATTATAACCGTGACTCCCATGATAAAGGTATGTTCTCTCCGGAGCAAATGACCTGCGCAACTGCGGTTATTGAGCCGGGTTTGGGGCTAATTGTAATTTTATCGTAGCTATTCAGCGTGAGCTTTTGGGGCATGACCGAGGCAGTCGTAAATAAGGCGAGCCGGTCGAGAGACGCGGAAGCGTGTCGGTAAATTAACCACGCGCCGTTAATCCATCCTTTCGACTACGCTCAAAACAAGCCATGAGGGCTCGTTGTGGCCATCCATGTGGCCACACGGGTTCCACCAGGCTTGCCTCACTTTCTCTACCACTGACTACGCTGAATAGTTACATTTTATCTTGACTAAAAGAAAATGATCCGCGATAATACTAAAATCAATTGGGAGTATAGTTATTGCTGGAAGGATTCCGGTCTCCTAATGCCGGGGTGGTGAAACTGGTAGACACGCATGTTTCAGGTACATGTGAGGCGACTCGTGGAGGTTCAAGTCCTCTCCTCGGCACCAAATTCTAGATTCAGGCAGTCTCATGCCGTCTCAGAACCCGCAAGCTACAAGGCTTAGCGGGTTTTTTATTGTCTCGCGTAGTCTCACTAAGTATCATCTAATACCATGAGTCATTATGGTATTTTCTATGGTATCGGCTCATACCATGAAAACCGATACCATAAAGCGAGGTGAAAGCCCATGTTGAGTGATATTCAGGTACGCAAAGCCAAGCTCCAAGAAAAGCCTTACAAGCTGGCCGATGAGCGGGCGCTGTATATGTTGGTCAACCCGACCGGCGCGAAACTATGGCGTATCAATTACCGTTTCAACGGCAAGCAAAAACCCCCACAGGCACTGGGTGTCTATCCCGAAGTTTCCCTATCCGATGCCCGCATCAAGCGCGATGAAGCGCGGCAACTGCTGGCGCAAGACATTGATCCCGGCGAACAGCGCAAGGCAACCAAGGTCATGAAGGCCGAGAGCCTGTCCAATAGCTTCGAGTTGCCGAGATTACCGCCAGCGAAATGCTGACCTTGTTAAACAGGACCGTGGAGCGGGGCAGGATTGATACAGCTACCCCGTCTGCGATCGCGTGTTTCGCTATGCGGTTGCGACAGAACGGGCGGAGCGTGGCCTACCGCTGAATTGATGAATCACTGCCGACGGTGGCGGTGGCAACGGCAGTCGGGTACGGCTTTGGAAATTGGAATTACAGAAACTGGCTGACGAGATCAAGATCCCTATTTATCTCTCTCACCAGCCTCCGGGTACAGTAAATGGAACAAAATTGAGCATCGCCTGTTCTCGTATATAAGCATGAATTGGCGTGGACAGCGATTGATTAGCCATGAAGTGATCGGCAATCTCATTGCTGGGACTACCACGCGTAAAGGGCTGAAAGTCCACGCCGAACAGGATTGCTCCTTGTACCCGTCAGGAATTAAAGTCAGCGATGCAGCGTTTGATGGTATTCATATTACCCGAAATGGATTTCATGGCGAATGGAACTACAGGATTGATCCAAACTAACTATGACTGAATATGTCATACATATTAATTAACGGCTCCTAATGTTGCCGAGCCAAGACCTCGCACAGCGAGACAATTAGCTCTCGGAGCTTTGGCAATCAGCCGGCGTGATGCATGCTGATTTTCCTCATCGTGGTTTCTATCCACTCTTTGGCGCGCCCGTTAACTTCCTGCGCGCTGAGTTGGCCGGCATCCAGTGGCGGGCCGATGTGCACTTCTATGGTGCCGGGCAATTTGAGGAATGCGTTGCGTTTCCAGAATTCTCCGGCATTGTGTGCTACCGGAACCACCATGCAGCCTGCACGGGCTGCCAGCAATCCACCGCTGGCATTGTATTTACCGGTTTGTCCTGGAGCAATGCGGGTTCCTTCGGGAAATATTACCACCCATTTGCCGCTACGCAGTCGCTCGTTGCCTTCCTTTAAAACCTGTTTTAGCGCGGCGCTGCGCGCCGAGCGATCTATGCTGATCGGCTCGAGCGTAGCCATCGCCCATCCCCAGAAAGGGATGCGCAGCAATTCCTGCTTCAGGATGAACACCATGGGTGGGAAAATGGTCTGCAAGGCCAGGGTTTCCCAGGCCGATTGGTGTTTGCACAGGATCACGCCGGCTTCATCAGGGATATTTTCCAGACCCGTTACTTCATGCTTGAGCCGGCAGACGGCGGCGAGAGACCACAGGTTGAAGCGTACCCATAATTGGGCCAGTCCATAGCGTTTTGAAAAGGGCAGGGGCTTTGCCAGCAGCATCAGCAGCGCAACGAGTACGGCAGAGCTTGCCATGCCGGTAAAATACACGCCGGAACGTAAATAAAGGAACAGCTTCTCAGCTGTAGTGACGCACGATGTACTTGGCTGCTTCATTGAGGTTGGCGAAATAGGGAAATTCAAAGTCGGGGTAGCGTTCCAGTGTGAGTTCGCCCTTGCCGGTTTCTACCAGCAGCGGCGCGCAACCGACGCGTTGGGCTGCCTGTATGTCGCGTATCGCGTCGCCGACCATGGGTATTCCGTCAAGGTCGACATCGTATTTCTGCGCGAACTGTTCGAAAAGTCCGGTCAGCGGCTTGCGGCAATTGCAATTGTCTTCGGGGCCGTGAGGGCAGTAAAAGATATCGGTGATTTTTCCGTCCGCAGCGGCAACGCTGGCATGCATCTTGGCGTGTATCCGCTCCAGTGTGTCGAGATCGTACAGTCCGCGCGCGATACCGGATTGATTGGTCACTACCACCACCTTGAATCCGTGCGCGTTCAGCAGCGCAACCGCTTCCGGGCTGCCGATAATCGGCTGCCATTCTTCCGGCGATTTGATGTAGTTGTCAGAGTCGTGGTTGATTACGCCGTCACGATCCAGTATGACCCATTTCATATGATTTATTGCAGGTAGGAAATATCGGCGATTTGCATGAATAGCCCTTCTATCAGGGTCAGCAGCCCCAGCCGCTGTTTGCGTAATGCTGCATCTTCGCTCATGACGATCACGTCGTTGAAAAAAGTATCCACAGGATCGCGTAGTGCGGCGAGACGGCGCAGCGCAGCGGTATAGTCGCGCTGCCGTATCAGTGGAGCGAGCTCTTGCTGTGCGCTTTCAGCTGCTTTCAATAAAGCTATTTCGGCTGTTTCGCTTAAAGCAGCCGCTTGCGGCGCTTCACTCGGCTCGTTTTCGTTTTTGCGCAAAATGTTGCGGATGCGCTTGTTGGCGGCCGCCAGACTTTCCGCTTCAGGCAATGTTCTGAATTCGGCTACGGCTTTCAGGCGCAACTCGAAATCAGTTAACAGCTGCGGCTGAGTCGCCAGTACCGCTTCGAATTCGTCGTAACGGGTGCCTTGATCCAGCAGGTAGCCGCGCAGGCGTTCGAGTACGAACGCTTCGAGTTGCTTTTGCACTGTCGCATGATCGAATGAATGCGTGTGTTGCGCCAGCGCGCTGCTTATCAATGCGGGCAGATCCAGCTCCAGGCCCGCTTCAATCATAATACGCACAATGCCGAGCGCGGCGCGGCGCAGAGCATAAGGATCTTTGTCGCCGGTCGGAACCATGCCGGTGCTGAAAATACCGCTCAACGTATCGAGCTTGTCGGCCAAGGCCAGTATTTGGCCTGTAGCTGTTGAAGGAATAACACCGCCGGAAACTTTCGGCAGATATTGTTCTTCGATAGCGGTGGCGACTTCGGCGTCTTCGCCATCAGCCAAGGCATAGTAACGTCCCATGGTGCCTTGCAGGTTGGGGAATTCGCCCACCATTTCTGTCAGTAGATCGGTTTTGGATAATAGCGCCGCGCGTTGCACATGCGCAGTCTCTTGCTCTAACAGTTCCGCGATGGTTTTACCAAGATTAGCGGTTCGCAGGGTTTTATCGTGCAGCGATCCCAGCTTCTGCTGGAATGTCACCTGTTTCAGGTGGCCGAGCCGTTCCTGCAATCGCTGCTTGCGATCCTGCGTCCAGAAAAACTCCGCATCCGAGAGCCGCGGGCGCACTACCCGTTCGTTGCCCTGGCGCACAGTATCCGGATTGTTGCTGTCGATATTGCTGAAGGTGATGAAATAGGGCAGCAGTTTGCCGCCGCCGTCCTCGACCGGAAAATACTTCTGGTTTTCCTGCATGGTGGTGATCAGAACTTCCGCCGGCAAGGTCAGATAGCGCGGGTCGAAGTGGCCGCGCACCGGTACCGGCCATTCAACCAGCGCGGCGACTTCATCCAGTAAATCGGGTTCGATATGCGCGATACCCTGCACGGCTTGTGCGCTTTGTTCGGCGAGCGCTTGAATTTTCAGCTTTCTTTCGGCGAAAGACGCGATGATCCTGCCTTGTGAATCCAAGGTTTCTTCATACGCAGCCGGTTCACTGATCAACAGTGCTTCCGGGTGGTGGAAGCGATGTCCGCGCGTCGCGCGTCCGGCGGTGATGCCGAGAATTTCCGCGTCGATGACATCGTTGCCCAGCAATAACATCACCCAATGTACCGGGCGCACGAACTCAGCGTTGCCGCTGCCCCAGCGCATGCGTTTGGCGATAGGGAGATTCGCCAGGGCGCTGCTGACGATGTCGGGGATCAATGTTCTGGCTTCAGCTCCTTTGATCAGCTCCCGGAAGCAGAGCCATTCGCCCCTGTCGGTGCTTAGTGTGATCAATTGGTTTATTGTTGCATTGCAACTGCGCAAAAAGCCTGCGGTTGCCTTGCTCGGGCTGCCGTCGGCGTTGTAGGCGGCATTGACTGCCGGACCGCGCTTTTCGATCTGCTGGTCCGGCTGGGCAAGCGGCAGATCGCGTATCAACAAAGCCAGCCTGCGCGGTGTGGCGTAAGCCGTGATAATGCCATGAGACAGCCCGGCTTTCTGCAGTCCGCTTTCAACTCCCGACTGTAACGCGTCAATCAGTGTCGACAGCGATTTCGGCGGTAGTTCCTCTGTACCCAGTTCGAATAAAAGATCGCGAGTCTCAGCCATGAGTCGAATCCTTTTTGTTTGGTTGCGGGGTTTTGTCCAGTAGCGGGAATCCAAGATGTTCGCGGCGCGCATAATAGGCTTCGGCAACCGCTTTGGCCAGTTCGCGCACTCGCAGGATATAACGCTGGCGCTCGGTTACCGAAATCGCGCGCCGCGCATCAAGCAGGTTAAAGGTATGCGAAGCCTTGAGCACCATTTCGTAAGCGGGCAATGGCAGACCTGTTGCTATCAGCTTCCTGCTTTCCTGTTCATGGAATGCGAAGTGTTCGAATAATTTGTCGATGTTGGCGTGCTCGAAATTGAATGCCGACATTTCCACTTCGTTTTGATGATAAACATCACCGTAACTGACGATTCCCTGCGGACCTTCGGTCCAGACCAGATCGTAGACGCTCTGCTTATCCTGTAAATACATCGCGATGCGTTCCAGTCCGTAGGTGATTTCGCCGCTGACCGGGCGGCATTCGAGGCCGCCAACCTGTTGAAAGTAGGTGAACTGGGTGACTTCCATGCCGTTGAGCCACACTTCCCAGCCCAGCCCCCAGGCGCCGAGGGTCGGCGAGTTCCAGTTATCTTCGACGAAACGCACGTCGTGTTCCAGCAGGTCGAGTCCGAGATGTCGCAACGAACCGAGATACAGTTCCTGGATATTCTCCGGCGAAGGTTTCATCAACACCTGAAATTGATAATAGTGTTGCAGCCGGTTCGGGTTCTCGCCGTAGCGTCCGTCGGTAGGACGCCGCGACGGTTGCACATAGGCGGCATTCCACGGCTCCGGGCCGATGGCGCGCAAAAAAGTAGCAGGATGGAACGTGCCTGCTCCCACTTCGATATCGAGCGGTTGCAGGATCACGCAGCCCTGGGCTGCCCAATATTCCTGCAGCGCGAGGATCAAGCCCTGGAAAGTTGACGATTTGTTTGCTGGTTTGGCCACGATGAACGCTAGACGGTAAAAATGTTGATGCCGATTATAGCGGATTTGCGGCTATTCGGCTTTATCCTGTCGCTGGCGGTGTGTCTGTTACGGTGTAGGATGCAGGGGGTTCAAAGTCTATGAGGCTTGATGTGGTGCTGCAACTCTGCAAATATAAGCGCTTTCTTTTTTGAAATTAAGTTGGTAGGGATAAACCACACTTTCATTGAAAACGATGGAAAGCATGGTCTTCCCCAGTTTTTTCCGACAACAGCAGAAAATTGCCTATGAGTCGGCTTCTACGATGTTAAGCAAGTACTCCTGTTCCACGCCTTCTACCTCTAAAGAGAAATCGAGGCTGGATGTGTAAAAATCTTCGTGATCACCGACATCGATAGGCCAGAACGGACATTGATTGCCGTTCTTGTCAAAAGCCCACATGAATTTATAGTTGCATTCGGTGGGGTTTTCACTTTTTAATACGCCGCCGACAACCCTGGTGCCGTCCGCATATGCGGTGGAAATAGCCATGACGATCGGGGTACCCGTATAGATCTTATTAGAGACAGGCGTGCTGCCCTGCATTATGTCGGTCCAGGCTTGCTTGCCGCCTTTGGGAAGGAGCATCACTGCTGTGTAATTGGGCTCGTTGCTCATGTTCTTCTCTCCTTATGATTAAAAGATGCGAAAAATAACGCTCTGAGTTCGTTGTTTTGTGCCTGTGCATATTAAGGCTGTTTCAGTGTACTATTTTCTATTTTTGCAGGTAAGCTGTCATTTCTGACAGTCATGCTTACTTATTTGGAGTGCAAGGCGCCCCGCGCGTTGCTGTTTAATGGATGGGGTAAGTGCTCTTCCCGTTTGGCGCGTACGGGTTTCGATTCCGCGCTACTGGCGGTACCGGCGCCTTGCTTTTCTGATGCCGCCTAAAAACTGCCGACCCGTCCCGAGCCACGTTGGCCTGTACTCTCGAACTCGAATTGATAATCGCAACGGATGCAATGATCCAGCCAGGTCGACAGGAAGTAATTCAGCTCCCATTTCAGCGCCAGCATTTCAGCGCCATAGTAGGGTTGGCAACTGCAGGCGCCTGCGCGCTGGTGATCGTATAGCGCTTCGATGTTGCACGCATCCAGATATACGCGCATAACAATGCCGGGTTCGAAGCTGTGATTGCCGGTGTTGGAAAAGTGATGCGTGAGTTGTATCGTGGCAGTGTAAGGCGATAGTTCCAGGCGTCTTAGTAATAAATCGGGGCCGCCGGGCGTCGTTCCCACCAGATCGTCCGGTAATTCGTCTATCGGGTAGGGCAGCAGCCGCGCAAGCTTTTGGTAGTTCTGGTCGCACAGCCGCGACAGCCAGAAGGATTTGTTGGCGGGCTCCAGAGTACACTGCACGCTGCCCCTGTTGAGAGTGGCGTTGCTCATAGTTCGGAATACAGTGCGCAGCAGCTTGAGGTTTCCCAGAGCGCGACGCTCTGTATGGGCAGACCTTCCGTCTTGAGGTAGTCGTATATCATGCGGGCAAGGTATTCGGCGGTTGGATGTTCCACTAGCGTCATGAACCGTTCGTTGGCTGTTTGCAATATTGAAACCAGCGGATCGTCCCGATGGAGCAGCAGATTATGATCGAGCTGTTTATCGATAAAACCTTCCGCCGCTGCGGCGATATCGGCAAAATCGCAGACCATGCCTTGATCGTTGAGTCGGGATGCGCTTAATGTGATCGCGGCTTTGACGCTATGTCCATGCAAATGCCGGCATTTACCGGGGTGTCCCATCAGTCTATGACCGTAACAAAAATATACTTCCTTGGTAATGCAGTACATCGGGCGTCTCTTATCCGAATTTATTAGGTTTTTCAATCGCTTTTTATTGCGCGTATGATAGCGGTAACGCGGAAACGGCTGTTATCCGATGGCTGGCACTCGGTTACTTCGACGAAGGCGGTAAAAACCGGGTCCAGCCCGTTGCGCGGCGTTATTTTTGCGGCAAGCGCATGCCCGGGCGCGCAGTATCTATCCGTAAGGAATAGCAGCCGGGTTTCATTGATCGATAAACAGCATCCTTGATGCTCGCTTTGTTGTCCCGCGGGGTGGAAACTGAGGTCGCAGCCTTCTCCCGGCTGGTTCTGGCTGTCGGCTTGAAGCACTATTCACCTTGCCGCATAAAAATCAACGTATTATTACCGCGTTTATCGTACAGTGATAAACGCTCTGCGTCTTCCCGGTAGCTGCTGCCTGCTTCCAGGGTTTTTAGAAAAAACGTCAGGCTTTCGGGGTGGAGGCAGTGTTTGCTGGGGTGAGAGTGCAACAGGATCAGGGCAATTCGGCCGTCTTCGGCTTCGTACATGCCGTCCCCCTTGAAACAGGGCGATTCTACATTGAACCAGCCGTCGGTTTTGAGTTCGAGAAAGTAATTATCGAGATGCAGCAAATGCCGTTTGTTGTCATGTGCCTGCACCGTCGTTACCCATTTCCAGCGCGCATTGGAAAGATGGGTTCCGTCATTGTAAATATCCGGGGCAGGAACGTCGGGTCTTATAGGCGCTTTTTTCGCCGATGTGGCAACTTTCGCAGGTTTGGCTGTGGTGCATGCGCCTGCGGCGCACAGGAACGCCAGTATTATCAGCAGCCGTGCGGCGAATCGATACGGATTGCTTGGCGTTGCTCGGGCTTTCATCTTGTCAGACCAGTTTCCTGATGCCGGTTGCGGCGCGTATTTTTTGCATGAAGGGTTGGCTGTAGCGGCGCGCTTTTTCCGCCCCAGTCTGTAATATATCTTCTATTTTTTCCGGTGTCTGTATTAATGCATCGTAGCGCTCGCGTGCGCTGTGCAGATGTTCATTCAGATGTTCGAACAGGAATTGTTTCATTTCGCCCCAGCCGATACCCTCTTCGTAACGCTTGCGTAACGCCAGTGTTTGCTCGCGCCCGGCAAATGCTTTGTAGATACTGAACAGTGTGCAGGTGTCGGGGTCTTTGGGGGCGCCCGGCTCAAGCGAGTTGGTTTTAATCTTCATGATCAGTTTTCTGAGCTGCTTTTCCTCTATGAACAACGGAATGGTGTTGTCGTAGCTTTTGCTCATCTTGCGTCCGTCCAAACCGCTCAGTATGGCGGTTTCTTCGGTGATTTCTGGTTCCGGCAGGGTGAAATGTTCGCCGTATATGTGGTTGAAACGTCCCGCTATGTCTCGCGCCATTTCGATGTGCTGTATCTGGTCCTTGCCGACCGGAACGCGATTGGCGTTGAACATCAAAATATCCGCGGCCATCAGGATCGGGTAATTGAACAGCCCCATGGTAACGCCCTTGTCGGGATCGTTTTCGCCGTTTTCTTCGTTGGTCTGCAGTGCGGCCTTGTAGGCATGCGAACGGTTCATCAGTCCCTTTGCGGTAACGCATCCCAGCAGCCAGCAGAGCTCGGCGATTTCCGGTATGTCCGATTGACGGTAGAACACCGCATTTTCGGTATCGAGCCCAAGCGCCAGCCAGGTTGCGGCTATCTCCAGCGTCGATAGACTGACACGCGCGGGTTCCTGGCATTTTATCAATGCATGATAATCGGCCAGAAAATAAAACGGCAAGACATCAGGGTCCTTACTGGCGGCTATAGCCGGCCTGATCGCGCCGACATAATTGCCCAGGTGCGGGGTGCCCGTTGTTGTAATGCCTGTTAATACAATAGCTTGCTTCATATTATAAAACCAGAGGGTTATGTTCGGGAGCGTATGCGGCGTTTCAGGCGCGTTGTTTGGCCGCCAGTTTTTTTTCCCAATCCAGCGAGGTTTTGACTATGAATGCAAGATCATCATAACGCGGTTTCCAGTTTAAGGTTTTTTGTATTTTATCAACTGCGGCTATCAACTGCGGTGGGTCGCCGGCGCGTCTGGGGTGTTCCACCACGGGAATGGGCGCGCCGTTCACGTGGTTGACGGTATCTATGACTTCGCGCACGCTGAAACCGTGTCCGTAACCGCAGTTGAGCGTTGTCGATGCTCCGCCTTGACGCAGGTAATTCAGGGCCTGGATATGCGCATCGGCCAGATCGTTGACATGTACATAGTCACGTACGCCGGTGCCGTCAGGCGTTGGGTAGTCGGTTCCGAACAGGGACAGGCTGGCTCTTTTTCCGGTGGCGACTTCGGCGGCGACCTTGATTAACAGCGTTGCGTTTTCCGTGGATTGTCCAATCAGCCCGTCAGGGTCCGATCCGGCCACGTTGAAGTAGCGCAGTATCACGTGGCGTAACGGATTGACGGCCGACACGTCTTTGAGCATGGTTTCGCTCATCAGTTTACTCGTGCCGTACGGGTTGATCGGTTGCAGCGGGCTTTCTTCCGAAAGCGCATGCTTTTCCTGTATGCCGTAAATCGTTCCTGTCGATGAAAAGATGAAATGCTCGACTCCGGCATCAATGCAGCATTGCAACAAGTTGCGGGTATTGCAGGTATTGTTCGCATAGTACTTGAGCGGCTGCGCCACCGACTCGGGGACTATGGTGTGAGCGGCAAAGTGCAGAACCGATTTGATCGAGCGGGTTGCGAGCAGCCGGCCTACCAGTTCCATGTCTCCGGTATTCCCTTCTACAAATTCGCCATAAAGCACGGCGTCGCGGAAGCCTGTGGACAAATTGTCCAGAACCACCAGGTTTTCGCCCATTTCGCCCAGTCGTTTGACGATGTGGCTGCCGATATAGCCGGCGCCGCCAGTGACCAGAATAGTATCATTACTCATGCGTTGAGTCTCGTTCGATATGCGGTTGGTAAGGTATAACTTACAATTATCCGATATTTTTGATGGATAAGGTATGTGTAACTATTCGGTTATCCGTGCGGTTTGCATGTAGGAGAGTATGAAATCGCGAATCTGTCCGGCATTGTTGATATCAAGATGAGGAATGTTCGTATCAGGAATCGGCCCGTTGTCGCTGGCCAATGCGATGATGGATGGGTCGTTTCGAAACTCGAGCGGGTTATCCCGTTGCTTTCGGTGCAGTTCGATCTTGGGAATATTCGCGTCTTTGAAGCCTTCGACCAGAATAATATCAAGGCCCTGCTGGTCTATCTGCGCCAGTTCCTCGCATAAATCCGGTTCTTTTTGCATGTCGTGTTCGACGATTATTGCGCGCCGGTAGGGGGAGCACAGCAAGACTGTGGCTGCGCCCGCCTGACGGAGGCGATAACTGTCTTTGCCGGGACGGTCGATTTCGATGTCGTGATGGCTTTTTTTGATCAATCCAACGCGTAATCCGCTTGCCTTGAGCAGCGGAATCAGTTTTTCGAGCAAGGTGGTTTTGCCTGTTCCGCTACGGGCGGCAAAACCCAATACCGGGATCGGCGCGTTGATCATCGATAGTAGTTTTTGTACCACTCGACAAAGCGCGCTACGCCGGTTTCTATGGATGTTTTGGGCTGGTAGCCGGTGTCTCTGCTTAGGTCGTCGATGTCTGCATAGGTGGCGGGTACGTCGCCGGGCTGCATCGGCAGGAAGTTTTTAAGGGCCGTTCTGCCAAGGTTGGTTTCAAGCAGCTCAATGAAATACATCAACTCGACGGGTTGATTGTTGCCGATATTGTAAATTCGGTAGGGCGCTTTACTGCTGCCCGGGTCGGGACGATCGCTGTCCCAATCGCTATTGGGTTGCGCGGCATGATCGATGCTGAGTACGATGCCGTCAATGATATCGTCGATATAGGTGAAGTCGCGTTTGTGCCGTCCGAAGTTGAATACGTCGATCGGTTTGTTTTCTAGAATATTGCGTGTAAACAGGAACGGAGCCATGTCGGGTCTGCCCCAGGGGCCGTAAACGGTAAAGAATCGAAGGCCGGTTACAGGCAGGTTGAACAGATGACTATAGGTATGCGCCATCAGCTCGTTGGCTTTTTTGGTTGCGGCGTACAGGCTGACAGGATGATCCACGTTGTCGTGTACCGAAAAGGGCATGGCCGTATTGGCCCCATACACCGAACTGCTGGACGCAAATACCAGATGCTCGATCCGATGGTGACGGCAGGCTTCGAGGATATTACAGAATCCGCTGACATTGGCGTCGATGTAGGCTTGCGGGTTGAGCAGCGAGTAACGCACGCCGGCCTGAGCCGCCAGATTGACGACGCGTTGCGGACGGTGTTCTTCGAATACCCGTTCAATCCGGGCGTTATCCTCAAGTGACGCTCGTACCTCGGTGAAACAGCGATAGTTTTTAAGGTGGGAAAGCCGCGCTTCCTTGAGCGCCGCGTCATAGTAGGCATTGACATTGTCGATGCCTACTACTTCATCTCCTCGTTCCAATAAGCGCCGGGCAAGCGCCGCGCCGATGAACCCCGCCGTTCCGGTTACAACCAGCTTCATGCAATCGATGTGGTTTCGCTTTCAGTTGCCGACGCTTGTGTATCCACGTTGCTGTTTTCAAAAGACTTACGTGCAGCGACAGTGCCGTCTGCGATCGCTTTACCCAGGAAGTTGCGGCCCGGTATAAACGATGAAACCACCAGGGCGCCGAAGACTATGCCGTACGAAGCATAATAAACGGAGGTATACACGGCCTTACCGATCAGATTTTTTGCTTTTTCCTGGTCGGCGATGAGGCCGGCGTCCGCCGTCAATGCAGGTGAATTCCCTGCGGATTCATTGATAGAGGATTTTGGCGAGATGTTTACTGATTTTTTTTTGGTGGTAGTAGTGCTGGTCATACTCAAAACTCCATGATTTCATGAACAAGTGATTTGATTTCTTTAGCGGCTGCGCCTTTCGGTTCGAACTCGAGGACCGAAAGACCTTGTGCCGCGCTTTCGGCGAAGGCCACGCGTTGACCCACTATGCTTTGGGTTAATGCAAAAGGGTAGCCTGCCAATGCGCTGGATACATCGCGGCCTATAGCCGTATTCGCTATTTTGCGATTGACTATGAAGAGCGCTTTGATGTTTTCGCGGAAAACGAGCGCTTCTTGGATGAGCTTGACAATTTCGTCTGCGGCCCAGACATCGTAGGGAGACGGCTGTAACGGAATAAGCACGATATGGCTGGCCATAATTGCAGAGCGCGCTACATCGTTGGCGCGCGGCGGGCCGTCGATGATAACGTGATCGTAAGGGCCGGCAAGTTCCGGTATATCCTTGTGCAGGGTGGGTTTGGCCAAACCGACGACAGGAAAAAGAGCCTCCTGTACACGGCTGGAATGCCAATCGAGCGCGCTTCCCTGTGTATCTGCGTCCACCAGCAATACCTTGTTGCTGCCCAGCGCAAGCGCTGTCGCGATATTGACGGAAAGAGTAGTCTTGCCTACGCCGCCTTTTTGATTGAGTACGCTGATAATCATCGTTTGTTTGTCTTGTAAGTGCAGCCGCGTATCCGCTTACGGTTAGTTTGACATGCATGGGCTCCGGCTTCAAGCTCACTAATCGTTATTTAGCATCAAGGCAATATTTTTTTGGGTATAAGCTTATATCGAAAATGTAAGGCATGAACACCCGATACTCAGCTAACATTATCAGCTGGAAAATCATAGTGTATGACGTTGCCTGGGCGCGGCATGCATCGGCGTGGTCACATTCGGGGTTTGGATAAAACTTTCAATGAACGTTTCGTTAATGACGGCAATAAGAAAACCCAGTGTGCTGCCTGGTTTTAATTTGACCATGGGCTTTACGCTGCTTTACCTCAGCCTGATTGTGCTGATTCCTCTGTCCGCCACTTTTCTGAAGAGCGCAACGCTGGGGTGGAGCGCTTTTTGGGACACGATCACTGCTCCAAGGGTGCTGGCATCCTATAAGCTGACATTTGCCGCATCGCTGATAGGCGCAACGATCAATACCTTTTTCGGGTTATTGGTGGCCTGGGTGCTGGTGCGTTATGAATTTTACGGCAAGCGTATCGTCGATGCCGTAGTGGATCTGCCTTTTGCACTGCCCACGGCGGTAGCCGGTATAGCGCTTGCCAATATTTATTCCACCAAAGGCTGGGTAGGGCAGTTATTTGCGCCCCTGGGCATCAAAATCGCGTTTACGCCATTGGGAGTGGTGATTGCGTTGACGTTTATCGGGCTGCCGTTTGTCGTTCGCACCGTACAGCCTGTCCTGGAGGATTTTGAATCCGAACTGGAAGAGGCGGCGGCCAGTCTCGGCGCGACGCGCTGGCAGACTTTTCGCATGGTTATCTTCCCCAGCGTGTGGCCGGCGTTGCTGACCGGTTTTGCAATGGCTTTCGCGCGCGCGATAGGCGAGTACGGCTCGGTTATCTTTATTGCCGGCAACATACCGATGGTATCCGAAATTACGCCGCTGCTGATTATTACCAAGCTCGAGCAATACGACTACGCAGGCGCGACTGCGCTGGCGGTGGCGATGCTTGTTGTCTCGTTCATGATGCTGCTGACAATTAACGTGCTTCAGTGGTGGGGCGCCAACCGTTACGGCAGACGCTGAAGATAAGAGGTTCATATGTCAACTCATTCCATTAGATTGGCTAATACCGAGCCGGCTGCCGTGCGGTGGGCATTGGTCGCGATTGCATTGCTGTTTCTGGGTGGATTTCTGTTCATGCCGTTGCTGGTCGTGTTTTTGCAAGCTTTCAACAAAGGGTTTTCCTTCTATTGGGGGGCGCTGGGCGACCCGACCGCGCTGGCGGCAATCCGCTTGACTTTGCTGGTGACAGCGATTGCTGTGCCGCTTAATATGGTGTTCGGACTGGCGGCGTCCTGGGCGATCGCCAAGTTCGATTTCCATGGCAAAAGCCTGCTGATTACCTTGATCGATCTGCCGTTTTCAGTGTCTCCGGTGGTGTCGGGATTGATTTATGTGTTGATGTTCGGCATGCAGGGCTGGATGGGCCCCTGGCTGGCCGAGCACAACATCCGTCTGATGTTTGCAGTACCCGGCATCGTGATGGCGACCGTGTTCGTGACCTTTCCGTTTGTCGCGCGTGAGCTGATCCCGTTGATGGAGGCACAAGGAAGTGATGAGGAGGAGGCGGCTATCGTGCTTGGCGCCAGCGGGTGGCAAACCTTCTGGCGGGTAACCTTGCCGAATATTAAATGGGGCCTGCTTTATGGCGTAATTCTGTGCAATGCGCGGGCGATGGGAGAGTTCGGCGCGGTTTCGGTCGTCTCCGGTCATATCAGGGGCTTGACCAACACCATACCTTTGCATGTCGAAATTCTGTACAACGAATATAACAGCACGGCGGCGTTCGCCGTCGCTTCCTTGCTGGCCATGCTGGCTCTGGTGACGCTGGTGCTGAAGAGCGGATTGGCCTGGCGCTTGAAATCGACCCTGGAAACCAGTGGCTAGGATTTAGGATAAAAGTCGCATGAGTATACGCATAATCAATATCGAGAAAAGTTTTGGCGGCTTCCGCGCGCTGAAGGGCATCGACCTGGAAATCAACTCCGGTGAACTGGTTGCCTTGCTCGGCCCGTCCGGGTGCGGCAAAACTTCTTTGCTCAGAATTATCGCAGGGCTGGAGGCGCCCGATTCGGGGCAAATACTGTTTTACGGAGAAGATGCGACACGGCGTCATGTGCGCGAGCGTCAGGTCGGGTTCGTGTTTCAGCACTATGCGTTGTTTCGCCACATGTCCGTGTTCGAAAATATCGCTTTCGGCCTGCGCGTGCGTCCGGCGGCAACGCGTCCTTCCGGTGCGGAAATCAGTGCAAAGGTGCATCAGCTATTGGCGCTGGTGCAGCTGGACTGGGTGGCTGACAGATACCCGCCCCAGCTTTCCGGCGGACAAAGGCAGCGCGTCGCGCTGGCGCGAGCTTTGGCGGTAGAACCGCGTGTGTTGCTGCTGGACGAGCCGTTTGGCGCGCTGGACGCCAAGGTGCGCAAGGATCTTCGCCGCTGGCTGCGCCGTATGCATGACGAGTTGCATGTGACCAGCGTCTTTGTGACCCACGATCAGGAGGAAGCGCTTGAGGTTGCGGACAGAGTGGTGGTGATGAATGCCGGGCAGATCGAACAGATAGGCTCTCCCGAAGAGGTATACGATAACCCCGCCACGCCTTTCGTTTACCATTTTCTGGGAGATGTTAATCTGTTCCATGGTCGGGTCAGCGATGGCAGCGCCACAATCGCCGATGCCGGCTTAGCCCTGCTGGATCAGGCGGAAAACCGCCCGGCTGCCGTGTTTTATGCGCGGCCTCATGAAATCGAAATTACCGCCTACCAGGATGGATCATCGGGAATCAAGGCGCGTATTCTTGATATCCGCCGTTTTGGTGCGCTGGTCAAATTCGAGCTGGAGCGTTCGGACGGGCAGGGTATCGTCGAGGCGGAGATGAATCGGGAAAATTTCCAGGGCAAAGCCTTTATCGAAGGCGATGAAGTGATCATTCAACCCAAGCGCCTGCGGGTTTTTACCGAAATAGATGAAACAGCTGCAGGCGGTTGTATCTAGAGATATACAGGAATTGGCACGGCGGTATATTATGATGGTAATAACGTCCCTGTGTTTTCAGGCGGATTTTTGGCATCACGATAACGGAGTGCACCGCTATGCCGGATTTTCTCTCGCCCGAAGAGCTTTCCGCTCTATTGCTTTCCATCAAGGTTTCGATTTGGGCGACCTTGATGAGCGCCCCGCTCGCCATTTTTACCGGCTGGCTGCTGGCTCGTAAAAACTTTCCAGGGAAAGGCGTGTTCGATGCGCTGATCCATTTGCCTCTGGTGTTGCCTCCCGTCGTTCCCGGCTACCTGCTGCTGCTGCTGTTCGGGCGGAACGGTCCGTTGGGACGCGCGCTGGACGGCTGTTGCGGAATTACGCTGGGTTTCAGCTGGAAAGGCGCGGCGCTGGCTTCCGCATTGATGGCTTTTCCATTGATGGTTCGATCGGTGCGCTTGTCGGTCAGTTTGATCGATATTCGCCTGGAAAGCGCGGCCAGAACGTTGGGTGCTTCGGCTTTGTCGGTTTTTTTCGCGATAACGCTGCCGATGGCGATGCCGGGCATCGTATCCGGTCTGGTGCTGGCCTTTTCACGCAGTTTGGGCGAGTTCGGCGCCACCATTACCTTTGTCGGCAATATCGCCGGTGAAACCAGGACGCTGCCATTGGCTATTTATACGGCCAGCCAGATACCCGATGGGGACATGCAGGCGATGCGCCTCATTGCATTGTCGCTGATCGTAGCGCTGGCCGCTCTGGTGGGCAGTGAGCAACTATCGCGCAGAATGGAGCGAAAACTCGGTTTGGGGGCGGTCGACAATGCTGGAGCTTGATATTGCTGTCAGGCGCAAGGGGTTCGACGCCCATTTCGCGGTGGAAATAAAAGAGCCGGTCAGCGGTGTTTTCGGCGCATCCGGTTCCGGCAAAACGACGCTGTTACATGCGCTATCCGGACTGATACGCCCGGATAGCGGGCGCATTGTTCTGAGCGGCAATGTGTTGTTCGATGCCGAGAGCGGGGTTTTCCTGCCGCCGGAGCAGCGGCGCATCGGACTGGTGTTCCAGGATGCCCAGCTTTTTCCGCATCTATCGGTGCGTGACAATCTTTTGTTCGGCTATAGACGCTTGTCTCCGCAAGCCCGGCAATTCGAATTGAAGGAAATAGTCGGGTTGCTTCATCTTGGGCATCTATTGGAACGTCGCCCCATCGCTTTGTCGGGCGGCGAAAAACAGCGTGTGGCGCTTGGGCGCGCATTGTTGTCCAGTCCGCTGCTGCTACTGTTGGACGAACCTCTGGCTTCGTTGGATGATGGGCTGAAACGCCAGATTCTTCCGTTTTTGCGGCGTGTGCGCGATGAAATTGCGCTGCCGATGCTTTGCGTCAGTCATGCGCTCGATGAGTTGCTGTATCTCAGCCCGGTGCTTACCCTGATAGAGGGTGGGCATGTTTTGGCGCACGGGCATTATCTTGATATTCTGGAACGCTTGCCGGGTTACGCGTCAGGCGAGTTCAGCGAAATGAAGAATTTCTGGCCGGTAGAAATAGTTGCGCTGGAGCCGGACGACGGGGTGGTTCTGGCTAAACTGGCTGGTCAGCCTATCGTCATGCCGGTGCGGTCCGCTTGGAGTCCGGGCCAAATTGTCACCATAGCGGTAAAGGCATCCATGATTGCATTGGCGCGCGAGCGAGTAGTGTGCAGCATACAAAATCAGTTATTCGGCCGGATAACGCGTTTTATTCCGCATAAATCCGGCATGCTTATTCTGGTCGATATCGGCGACGGTATCGAGCTGGTATCGGAAGTGAGCGAGCGTTCTGTGGAGAGGCTGGCATTACAGCTGGGCGAAACCGTCTGGTGCCTGATAAAATCCCAAGTCTTCGAATATACCGATACCGTAGAGAATATAGAATCCTAGTCATGCCCAGACTGAAAACCAAGCGAACTTCATCAATGCTGCTCTCCGCCGACTCCGGGAAATCGGAACATGCAGCGCCGCGTCTCAAACTTAATCTGCGTTTATTGCATGGCGATGTCGTCGCCATGGGGCCGGGAAAAGCCGACTTGCTTGATTTTATCGTTAAAACCGGCTCTATTTCCCAGGCCGGACGGGAAATGGGCATGAGTTATCGCCGTGCTTGGGTGTTGGTCGATGAGATGAATCATTGCTTCAAAAAACCCTTGGTAATAACAAGCAAGGGGGGGGCCGTAGGCGGCGGCGCCAGATTGTCCGAACTGGGCGAGCAGGTGCTGGCGCATTATCGCAAAATGGCTACGGCAGCCGCAGACGTTGCATTGGCTTATGTCGGCGTGTTCGAAGCGTTGATGGCGGATGACAAAGAAGCGCCTACGGGCGAATGAGCGTTTGAGGCGGTGGTATTCCGGAAAGAGGCCTCATTTAGTTAAATTACCCCCGGCTTTGCCGGGGGTAATTTAACTTCGCGTCGGTTAGCCATTTTCGTAATGGTTCCAGTCTCACTGTTGGCGCGTGCTAATGTCAACAGAACTTCGCCTTCAAGAAAAGTCTCTTAATCTGAAATAAAACTGCGATTTGTGTTTAACATATTGATTGTTAAAACATGGGGTTGGCGGTGCAGTTGTTTCCGTTAAGCCTGAATCTTTCCCGTGGAAGTTTATGCTGAATTAATGGATAATACCCAAAGGATGACGAGTTATTAACGAGTCAACAACCGTTGCACTTGGAATTTGAACCGCCTATTTAAAAAATGGCGTTTAAACAGGTTGGGTTTATCATGATTTCTGGTTTCGAAGGTATTGATATCAGTAAATTGATTCAGATTTCAGTAGCTCCTGTTTTTTTACTGGCTGGTATAGGCGCAATCATTTCCATCCTTTCCGTTCGTATATCGAGGATAATAGATGTCGCGCGCCAACTGGATCATCGGTTAGACGGTCTTGATGGGGTTTTCCATAATCATGTAGTTGAAGAACTAAAGATATTGTCTTATCGTTCAAAGATTGCTGGGTGTTCTATTGCTCTGTGTGTCATTTCAGAGCTATTGATTTGTATTCTTATTGCGCTTCACTTTATTGCTGGGCTGCTTGAATACAACGTATCTTTAGCTGTTGCAGTATTATTTGTAATTTCCATGTTGTTTCTTGTTGCAGGACTGATTTTGTTTTTGCATGAAATATTTGTCTCAACAATGTCAATTCGCATGGTTATAGAAAAAATATATAGTAGTCATCAGAAGCGTTTAAATTAAAATAAAAGCCGAGTCGAAGAGGTATGGCGAATCACTCGATAGATTCAAAACAAACTCAATATCAGTCGAGCAGATCATATCCACACCTACCCGATAGCCTTCTCTACTTTTACAGTCTGGAATATCCAACCCCATGATGAATATAAAAACGATAATGTGCTATGGTGATTCCAATACCTGGGGGCTTGATCCAGAAACAAGAACGCGTTATCCAATTAATATCCGTTGGACGGGGTTGCTACAGCAGCATTTAGGAAATGAAGTCCGGGTTATCGAAGAAGGACTGAGAGGACGGACAACCACGCGCGATGATCCGGTTCAGGCAGGGCGAAACGGGAGCCAGCTTTTATTGCCGCTACTGGAGTCACATGCCCCTGTCGATCTGGTTGTACTCATGCTGGGAACGAATGATTTTCAGGATGCTTACGATTATCAACCTGATGATGTCGCAAACGGCATTCAAAAATTGATCGACATAACTCTTCAGAGCAAGTCAGGGGTAAATAATAATCCGCCACAAATTCTTCTGATAAGTAATCACGTATAACATATGTGGAACTTTGTGCCGAAGTCATTCAGAAGCACTTGAACATTCTGAATCAACGTATCTCGTGTCCAGGAAGTGAAGTCACGCCAATGGTATTTTGCATGCTTCCAAAGTATTTCGATCAAATTCAGTTCCGGGCTGTAGGGCGGCAGATACAAAAGAACGAACCGATGGTCGACCAACCAACGGTCGGTGATTTCCGGCTCGATAGAATGATGTATCGAAGCGTTATCCATCCACACGAAAGTCCACTTTTCCTGCGCAGAAGAGGCAGCCAGGCGATCAAGAAAGTTAATGACATGTTCACGCCGGATAGTGTGGTCACAGACCTCGAAATGCAGGGCTCCTTGTGCATAATTCAGCGCCCCCATCACGTTGGCCCGTTTATGTCCGACACTCGCATCAGCGCAATGAGGCTTCCCCAAAGGCGACCAGCTTCGTTGCACAGAGGGCAGGCAAGAAAAACCCGCTTCATCGAAATAAAACAATTCAACCTTGCCGTTGTGAGCATCGCGCTGAATTTTCCCCATCGCTTCCTTCACCTGCTGAAACCGGGTTTCATCCCGTTTTTTTTCAAGGAAAGCCGGTTCCGCTTGAAAGAAAGCCCTCTGGCTTTCAGCCCCGCAGCGAGACGATCCAAACTGAAGCTGGGCGCATCGGGAAAACGTTCTGCTATGCGAACAGCAATCTTCGCCAAGGTTAGCGGCTCCTGGCAGGCTATTTCCGCAGCGACATCCAGCATTTCCTGGGTCAACTTCACCGGTGCTCCGCCTTTGTGTCCGCTCAGAATACCGGCAATGCCTTTCTCTCGCCAGCCTTTAGCCCAGTTGTATATCGGTTGATCACTGACATGCAAAAACTCACAAATATCGGCGACACTCCGTCCCGCATTCAATGCCAGCAGGCCCAGCGCGCGCCGACGGAAATCAGGATAGTGATGGTGTTTTGCGAGTTGTTCCAAGGTTTCGATCTCTTCACTGGTCAGCGGCTGATCGAGCAGATTTCGTTTTTGTATGTTGCGCTTCTTCATTCGGGCTTCTTGCTGTGGATGCCTCCAGCATACACCATAAAGTTCCACACTAGTAATACATGACTACTTATGTCCTCCGCCAATTGAAAATCCAACGAATGGCTTTCAATATCTGTTCTCAAACGAAAATCATAAATCGGCTTCCCTCCCCTTCTTTTACCGTTTGATAGCGAAGGAGAGTGGATGCTACTTCTTGGATGCTTCTGAAATAGTAAAACCAAGCCCCAAAGATGGTATACATTTGGATGAGATCGGGCACTTTCTGCTTGCAGAACAGATTTATTCAGCAATCAGTACCCTGCTTTTTGGCCCATTGGGAGGGAAGCCACAATTTGATGACATATAGTGACACCGCCACATAAAATCATCGTCAACGCTCTTAATATTATACCCAAATCAACTGCTGCCAAGGCTTGCTGTGGCGTATTCGTGGAACGATGCAGACACTTCGAGTTTGTCGACGCTTACCATCGACGAGTCCGCGTTGTTTTCAGGGATGACTGATGAATTACTGTTGCAAAGCCGGCCCCGGAAATAGGATCCCAGTGCAAGTGAGGTCTCTATTCTAACCGTCATAAGTGTTCAAGACTAACTGACGTGGAAGACACTTTGGCTCGTTTTCCAGCCCCAAAGCGTGTTGCTGGCGACACAAGCGCATATTTCCACGATGGTTAGACAGACACACTTACAGCATCCTGGCGCAGTGCCTGTTGAAACCATGCAAGCTTCAAAGCCAAGCTCGGCTGCCTGGCAGATCAATGGCTTTTAACAAAAGCGCACTGGATGGCTTGCGCGTTGTCTTCAGGGTTTAGCCTAAGCAGTAATTCTGAGCGGTGGGCCACATGGCTAGACGTATGCAAAGGCGGTAAATCCCTTACAGATGCAAGTTGTTTTTCGGTTATACAGCCCTTATCGTTGAGCAGTTAGCTCAGGTAATCCAAAAGCCCAAAGGACTGAGTTTCCCATCCACCCGCGCATGCTGCGCGATGCGATGAGCCGCATACTTGCCAACGACCGACAGGATATCCGGGCCGGGCGATACAGCATACCTTGGGTACCGAGCCAGTATTTTTCATTGATGTGATTGCGCCCTGCCAAGTAATTGTATCTATGCCGGCAGATTTTTCACATTCCAACGCCCGATATCGCGTTCCTGACCGATCAGCGCCAGCCCTTGCGCGATGGAATCGAACTGGTTGCCGGTTTCTATTTTTTCATCGCCGAAACGCTCGCTGAACAGCCGTCTTACCGCCGGAACGAACGAGGTGCCGCCGGTAAGGAATACCCGGTCTATTCCTGTGTTTACCAGGCCGATATCCGCGAGCAAAGTGTCGACGGCGTGGCCGATTCTGGCTACATCTTCGGCGATCCAGTTTTCGAAGTCGGCGCGTTCGATATCGGCTTCCAGTTGCACTCCAGGCGCGTCGAGTTTCAGCCGCGCGCCATCGGCGCCGGATAGCGTCACTTTGGCGTCGGATACGCTGCGGTATAGCGCATAAATGGCGTTGGTTTCCAGCAGCCGGATAAAGCGATTCAGCTCGTCCGGTTCCAGAGCGGTGTCCGCCAGCTGTTTCAGTTCGCGCAGCGTCGCGGGCGAGCGCAACAGCGACAGTTCGTTCCAGCGCGCGAAGCTGACATAGTATTGCCCCGGTATTTCCAGCTGTTTGTTGATCGACAGATAGCGGCTGCCTTTGCCCATTTGCGGCGAGATCGCGTTATCGATAATGCGGTAATCGAAGGTATCCCCGGCCAGCGGCAGGCCGCGATGTCCCATCGGTATGGATCGTATGCCCGATCCGGATTGCCCGAAGCGGATTACAGAGAAGTCGCTGGTGCCGCCGCCGAAATCGGCTACCAGGACATTGGCGTCTCGGGTTAGCCGTTGTGCGAAAAAAAATGCGGCGGCAACCGGTTCGTAGACGTAATGTATTTCGTTGAATCCGAAGCGGCGCAAGGCGGTTTCGTAACGTTTGATAGCCAGTGCTTCGTCCGGGTTGGCGCCGACGAAGGACACCGGGCGTCCCATGATGATGCGTTTGGGCGGTGCGCAGCCGCCGATGCCGGAGTTTTGCCAGAAGTTGCCGAGAAAGGTAGACAACAGATCCTCAAAGGCATAACGCTTTCCGAAAATCAGTGTCTCGTTGAACAAGCGGCTGGCGGCGAAGGATTTGAACGATTGCACCAGGCGGCAATCGTGCGGGTCTTCGATAAAACGTTCGATGGCCCATGGCCCGGCCGTGTCCAGCCGTAGCGTGGCGCGCCCGCTTTGCTCTTCCCAGAAGCACAGCACCGACCGGAATACCGACATCGCGTTGGCGTGATGCTGAAATTCCAGTGGGGTTGGAGTTCCGTCCTCAGACAGTAATGCCGCTACCGAATTGGTGGTTCCGAAATCTAAACCGAGGGTTTTGTTTGTCATGAGAGCGACTACGGGCCGACGCCCGTCTTAACGTACTTTTCTAATCTTGAAGTTGCGGCCTTTGATTTTTCCTTGCGACAAGCGCTGCAAGGCTTTGTCGGCGATGGAGCGCTCTATGGCTACATAGGCATGAAAATCGAAGATATCGATTTTTCCGACATGCTGTCCGGGAATGCCTGCATCGCCGGTAATCGCGCCCAGAATATCTCCCGGCCTGACTTTTTGCTTGCGTCCTCCATCAATACACAGCGTCACCATGGGCGCTTGTTGACTGTACGCCGCAGCCGTATTCAATGACGTGGGCTGTTGCGTGTGCGCCGGATTTTTTTGATAGGCTTCGATGGCGATGACTCTGTGAGCTTCCGCCGGGGAGTACAGGCTCAACGCGATGCCTTGCTTGCCTGCGCGCCCGGTGCGGCCTATGCGATGTACATGCACCTCCGGGTCGGGCGAGAGCTCGAAGTTGATGACGGCCTGTAAATCCTTGATATCCAAGCCGCGCGCGGCAACATCGGTAGCGACCAAAACGGAACAGCTTTTATTGGCGAAACGCACCAGTACCAGGTCGCGATCTTTTTGTTCCAGATCGCCGTGCAATGCCAGCGCGTCTATGCCCTTGTCCTGCAAGTGATCGGCGACATCCTGGCATTGTATTTTGGTATTGCAAAAAATCACGCTGGATTCGAGCTGATAATGTCCGAGCAACGCCGACAGGGTGTGTAGGCGCTTGGTGTCTTCTATTTCATAAAACCATTGTTCGATCTGGGTGCTGCTGTGCAGTGATTCCACGCTGACACGCGCCGGCTGCTTTTGAAACGAGCCGCTCAGCTTATCGATGCCTGCGGGGTAGGTGGCTGAGAACAGCAACGTCTGCCGTGTGCGAGGCGTTGTGGCGATGATGGCGCTGATAGCGTCGTTAAAGCCCATGTCCAGCATGCGGTCGGCTTCGTCCAGCACCAGCGTCTTGATCCGGTCCAGTTGCAGAGAGGCTTTCTGCAAATGATCCTGTATGCGTCCCGGCGTGCCGACGACGATGTCGGCGCCATGCGACAGCGACTCCAGCTGCGGACCCAGCGGCGTACCGCCACATAGGGTCAGTATCTTGATGTTGGGGATGAAGCGCGCCAGTTTACGCAGTTCCTTGGCTACCTGGTCGGCCAGCTCACGGGTGGGGCATAGCACCAGCGCTTGTATCTCATTGGCGTTCGGGTCCAGCTTGGCCAGCAGCCCGATGCCGAATGCGGCGGTCTTGCCGCTGCCGGTCTTTGCCTGTGCGATCAGATCCTTGTTTTCCAGGATATGCGGCAGGCTTTCGGCTTGGACCGGGGTCATGTATCGGTAGTCCATTGATGCCAGATTAGCCAGCATGGCCGGGGTGAGCGGCAGGGTAGAAAATTCGATGGTCAAGAAGGTGTCCTGAAGGAAACTAACGGGAGACGCGGGACTAAGGCTGAAACGCGATAATTTACAAGTGTGCCTGATATTTGCGATTACCGCCAGTTTTGTTTGTTGGCGGATATTCGGGCGCTTGTTTGGGTACCGGTTCAGCATATGTCCTGTATGTGTCGGACTACTTGCCTGCTCAGCAAACATGAGTATTTGCATAAATCGTAATGCCGTCATTCAGGCAGAGACTGTCCCGGAGTTGATCCTGTGGGTGCATGAATCCGGCGTCATGGACGCAACTTCGTCAACCTGCGAGTGATTTAGCGTTGCCTTTTAGTGAAGGTTCACATCCGTGTGGTTGGATACCGGCATCCGCCACTATGACGTTCTTTTTGTAAGCTGCTCAAGCTTGAGTAAATACCCATGCCTACTCAAGCAGCTTGTCGCCACACGTAGTTGAAACCATACATGAAGATTTGACAGGCTCGCTCCAAGCCTCTATTGGAGCGGAGTCGGGCTCTGTTGGCGCTCCGGATAGCTGTGTTGCTATAAAATCGTTGTAACTGGCCTTTTTTTTGCTAATAAATTATTACGGACGACTACTCCGATTTCATTCAGCGCTTTTCTACTTTTTTTTATATATAATTCATATGGATGCGTTGGTATAGAGGCTGCTGTTCGAATGAGAAACGCGCTATATGCAGAGCCTGCGTGTAGGGATGTTGACAAATGGCTCAAAGTAAATAAGAATGGTTCGCGTTATTATTTGTGTGGCGTTACTTTAGTTTCTTGCGACCGAGGTTACTTAATATGTACATTTGTGTCTGCCAAGCCGTTACCGAGCGTCAAATTCAGCAGGCCGCCCAGGACGGGGCGCGCTCGCTAAGAGATTTATCCAGGGATCTGGGAATTACGCGCGAATGCGGCCGCTGCGCCATTTGCGCGCGGCAGTGTTTGAAACAGGCCTTGGCTGATTGTCACTCTGCTGATGTAGCGTTATATGAAAACAACAGTTTGGCGGCATGAGCTATTGCGATTTTGATTGTATTACTGTTTCAGTTGATAGATAAAGTGTTCGTTGAACGGCTCGGTAAAAGCGTAGAATAGAAAGAGATTTATATGCATGTTTATGGCGGTAACAGCCATTCGGCAGTGTATAACCTCAAGGCTTTGACGACGAAATCTGACAAATGGACACTATACTGATCCGGGGCGCACGTACCCATAATCTCAAAAACATCGATCTGGATTTACCCCGCGACCGCTTGATTGTTATTACCGGCCTTTCCGGTTCGGGCAAATCGTCATTGGCGTTCGATACCATTTATGCCGAAGGCCAGCGCCGCTACGTCGAATCGCTGTCGGCATACGCGCGCCAGTTCCTGTCGGTGATGGAAAAGCCCGATGTCGATCATATCGAGGGCTTGTCTCCTGCCATATCCATCGAGCAGAAATCGACTTCACACAATCCGCGCTCTACAGTCGGCACCATCACCGAAATCTATGATTATCTGCGTTTGCTGTTTGCCCGCGCCGGCATACCGCATTGCCCGACCCACGGCATTTCGCTGGAAGCGCAAACCGTCAGCCAGATGGTTGATCATGTGCTTGGCCTGCCGGAAGACAGCCGCTGGATGCTGCTGGCCCCGGTCATCAGCGAACGCAAGGGAGAGCATGTGCAGACGCTGGAAGATTTGAAAAGCCAGGGTTTCATTCGCGCTCGCATCGACGGCGAAGTCTACGAGCTGGAGGAACCGCCCAAGCTGGATCTGCGCCGCAAACATACCATTGAGGTGGTTGTCGATCGTTTCAAGGTGCGGGCCGACCTGGGGCTGCGTCTGGCCGAGTCGTTCGAGACCGCGCTGAAGCTGGCCGGCGGCATTGCGCTGGTGGCGCCGATGGAGCCGGACGGGGGGCAGCCGCTGATTTATTCGAACCGCTATGCCTGCCCGCATTGCGGTTATTCGCTGAGCGAGCTGGAACCCCGTTTGTTTTCCTTCAATAACCCCAAAGGCGCTTGCAGCAGTTGCGACGGTCTGGGCGTGACCCTGTATTTCGATCCGGCCCTGCTGGTGCAGAATCCGCGTTTGAGTCTGGCCGACGGCGCGGTGCGCGGCTGGGACAAGCGCAACCCCTATTATTACCAGACTATCCAGTCGCTGGCCGAGCATTACGGTTTCGATCCAGAAGCGCCGTTTGCATCGTTGGCGGAAAGCGTCAAGCAAGTTATTTTCTACGGCAGTAATCGCGAGGAAGTCGCGTTTCATCATGTCAATGCGGCAGGTAAGCGGCAAACGCGTCTCCACGCCTTCGAAGGCATTATTTCGAATATGGAGCGCCGTTACCGCGAAACCGATTCCAGTCTGGTGCGCGAGGAGTTGTCGAAGTATCAGGCTTCCAAACCGTGCCCTGCCTGTGAAGGCACGCGCTTGAACCAGGGTGCGCGCCATGTGCGCGTCGCCGATCATGTGCTGCCGCAGATCACCGCGCTGCCGATACGCCGCTCGCTGGCGTTTTTCGAGACGCTGGCGCTGAGCGGACATCGCGGCGAAATCGCCGCCAGAATTGTGAAGGAAATACGCGCCCGCCTGCAGTTTTTGATCAACGTCGGGCTTGATTATCTGAGTCTGGATCGCAGCGCCGACACGCTGTCCGGAGGAGAGGCGCAGCGTATTCGCTTGGCCAGCCAGGTCGGAGCCGGACTGGTCGGCGTGATGTACGTGCTGGACGAGCCGTCCATCGGTCTGCATCAGCGCGACAACGAACGGCTGCTGAAAACGCTGATCCATCTGCGCGATATTGGCAATACCGTCATCGTGGTCGAGCATGACGAAGACGCGATACGCATGGCCGATCATGTCGTCGATATCGGGCCGGGCGCGGGAGCGCATGGCGGTCGTGTGATTGCGCAGGGTACGCCGGAGCAGATTCTGGCGCACCCGGACTCGTTGACCGGACAGTATTTATCGAAACGTCTGGTAATTCCGGTTCCGCCAAAGCGTCATTCATACGACACCGAAAAATGTCTGCGTATCAAAGGCGCCGCCGGCCATAACCTCAAAAAAGTGGATGTCGCGTTTCCGGCAGGCCTGCTGACCTGCGTCACCGGCGTTTCCGGTTCGGGCAAATCGACGCTGGTTAACGATACGCTGTACCGGCTGGCCGCGCGCGAGCTGAACGGCGCGGGCGTCGCGCCGGCTGCTTTTGCGGAAGTGGACGGTTTGGCGCTGTTCGATAAGGTGGTGGATATCGATCAAAGTCCGATAGGCCGGACGCCGCGCTCCAATCCGGCGACTTACACCGGCTTGTTTACTCCGATACGCGAATTGTTCGCGGCGACGCCGGAAGCGCGTTCGCGCGGTTATACGCCGGGGCGCTTCAGTTTCAACGTCAAGGGCGGGCGTTGCGAAGCCTGCGCCGGCGACGGCATGATCAAAGTCGAAATGCATTTTTTGCCGGACATTTTCGTGCACTGCGATGTCTGCAAGGGGCAGCGCTACAACCGCGAAACCCTGGATGTGCGCTACAAGGGGAAAACCATCCATGAAGTGCTGGAAATGACGGTAGAGGAAGCCGCAGCGTTTTTCTCGGCGATTCCGGTCATTCACCGCAAGTTGCAGACTTTGATGGATGTCGGCCTGAGCTACATCACGCTGGGGCAAAACGCTGTCACGCTTTCCGGCGGTGAAGCGCAACGCGTCAAGCTTTCGCGCGAACTCTCCAAGCGCGATACCGGCAATACCCTGTATATACTGGACGAGCCGACCACCGGCCTGCATTTTCACGACATCAAGCAATTGCTGGTGGTGTTGCACCAGTTGCGCGACCATGGCAACACCGTGATCGTGATCGAACACAACCTGGACGTGATCAAGACCGCCGACTGGATTATCGACATGGGACCGGAAGGCGGCGACGGCGGTGGCCAGATCGTTGTCGAAGGCACACCGGAGCGGGTGGCCGCGCATGCTGCGTCTCATACCGGGCGTTTTTTGAAAAATGTGCTTTAATGCTCTGTTTGGGGCGGGAGTCGCTGGTTTTTCAAGCGTGCCGTCGAGCCGGGTAAACTTGGGAGGGACAGTCGGCATGGGCGCCGTTTCGCGCATCCTGGGGTAGCAATCACCACTCGTCTCGACAGCCTTACCTCAAGTACCAAACCCGGCAGCCTAATAGCTTCCTTTTTTTGTACGTTCGATTATCGAACCATGCTGTTCCGCAAATCCTGTTCAATAGCGGTTATAGCGTCCGATATAATGTTTTTGAGAAAATCGACCATCACTGCGTGCGCTTTATCTTCCTCATTTCTCTCGACCTGCAAGGCTATGGATGCGCCCGGGCAAGGTTTGTAATCGGGCGCATTATTGGGTACTGCATCAAGTTCTACTTCTACCGACCAGGATATCGTGGAGCGGCGGTCACCGGGAGCAGTCGTTACTTCTATCGTGCATAGATAGTTTTTGATCGGAAAAGGGTGTTCGAAGCGCAAATAGCGAAACCTTTTATTTTCATAATCGATTTCATCAATGCGATCCCTCATTTTTCCGCCTTGCGCCAGTTCCAGCGTGCGCACCGCACCGACGCCTTCGCCTTCTACGGTACAGGTTTTAATCACCGGAAACCAGCGCTCCAAGCCGCCGATGCTGCTGATTGCCTTCCAGGCTTTTTCGGCAGGCACATCAATCGTTTTCGTTACATTTATCGTTTTTATCATAAATCATTCTTCTCGCCGTCAGCTTGTCAAAACATGCTGCTTTTTTATCCTTTTGCCTGACGTGTTTGTGCTGGAATATCCGCTTCTCTCGTGGCTGGAAGGTGGCAGGGCCATATTTCCACGCCGCCCTTATTGCATGTATCATTATAACGTTGATTGTTTGAAGAAAAACCGGTTTGACCGGCTCATGCGCTATGGTGACATAATAAGCGGAAAAATCGAGACGCCACGGGCTGTTGGATGAAAAAAATTACCACCGAACTTAAAGAGCACTTTGTTGCCATGTATGAAGCCCTCAGGGACGAAATCGTATCCTGGGCGCAAATTGCCAGTGATGCCTGGCCTTTGTTGCTGCTGTTGGGCATGGGGTTGGGCCTGACGACCTGGTTTGCGAAACCTGCTCCGCCCGATCACGTATATTTTGCGGCCAGCGATCCCGGCGGAGAGTTTTACGCCATGGGCAAGGAGTATGTGGATTTTTTTCGCGAGCGCGGCGTCACGTTGGAACTGGTTCCTTCTCATGGCGGAAAACAGAATTTCGATTTTCTGAAAAACAAACAGGATCTGGTACAGGCGGCGTTCGTGCAGAGCGGCATCGTTCCCGCGGACGAAACAGCCGGATTACTTTCGCTCGGCAGCATCAACTATCAGCCATTGTGGTTCTTTTACCGCGGTACGGATGATCAGGAGGCGGAGGAAAAAATCGGAAAATTTCTGAGCCGCAAAATTTCGATCGGACCCGAGGGAAGTTCGACGCGTATACAGGCATTACGCATTCTGGCCTTGAACGGCTTTCAGCCGACCCCGAACATGCTGGCGCTGTCTCATGACGAAGCAATCGCCGCGCTCAGGCGAGGGGACATAGATGGTATGTTTATTGTGCATGGTATTAACTCGCGGCGAATCCAGGAGTTGTTGCACGATACCAAACTACGGCTGGCCAGTTTTATACGCGCCCAGGCTTACGCCAGACAAATGGATTACATCAGCGTGCTCGAAGTGCCTATGGGCGGTTTCGATCTGGCGCGCAACTTCCCGCCGCGCGATACGCAATTGCTGACAACCACGGCCAGCCTGCTGGTTGATTCCGAACTGCATCCGGCGATCCAGATGCTGTTTCTGCAGGCAGCCACCGCCATCAATGGACGCGGCGATTATTTTGCCAGGATTAAGGAGTTCCCCGCCTATCGCGACGCGACGGTTCCTGAAAGTCCGGTCGCAATACGCTATCACAAATCCGGTCCGCCGTTCCTGATGCATTACCTTCCGTTCTGGATTGCGGAATTTATTGATCGTCTGGCGGTGCTGATCCTGCCGCTGGTTGCGTTTGCCTATCCCATTCTCAGTAAAATACCCGGCTACCGGCTTAACCGGTTGCGCGCCAGGCTGGCCAAAAGCTATGGGGAGCTGAAATTTCTAGAGGCCGATATAGTAAACCACTATAAGAGCGAAGCGCACGAAGAATACCGGCAGCGCTTGGGTGACCTTGAGCTCAACGTGATAGCCACGCGCATACCTTCGTCGCTCACCGAATATTATTTCGGCTTGCGCACGCATATCGATTATGTGCGTGATAAATTGATGCAAAGTCGAAAAGGGGTTTCAGAGGCCGCGGAGAGTTGAGCAGAGAGCTATTACTATCTCATCCTGGCCTTGATGGCCTGCGCCAGTTCATGCACCGCCATGGCGTAATGGGTGCTGTGATTATAGCGGGTGATGACGTAGAAGTTGTCATGGCCGATTCTGTACTCGTCGCCGGAGTTGGTGCTTAAGCGCAATAATTTATAATTGTTTTGATCCGGCAATGTGTTGTCCGCAACTTGTATGCCGTTGTCGCGTAGCGTATCCAGGCTGTAGTGCGTATCGTAACCGGCTTCCAGCGCGCCGGCGTTGCTGTTTACGGCGGTTGCCGGCGTTACGACGCGCCCGCCGCGCTGCCAGCCATGGCTGGAAAAGTAATTGGCAACGCTGCCTATCGCGTCGGCGGGCGACCAAAGATCTTTTTTACCGTCTCCATTCAGGTCCATGGCCCATTTCAGAAAACTGCCGGGCATGAATTGCCCCAGGCCCATCGCTCCGGCGTAAGAGCCGACCGGTTTGAGCGGGTCCATTTTTTCCTGTGTGGTCATCACGAAGAAATTTTCCAGCTCCTCGGCGAAGTAGGCGCCGCGTCTGGGGTAATCGAATGCCAGCGTCGTCAGCGCATCGACGATTCGATGGCTGCCGACATTTTTGCCGTAGCTGGTTTCAACGCCGATGATGCCGACGATATATTCGGGGGGAACGCCGTACTGTTCGCTGGCGCGGTGCAAGTCGTCGGCATGTTGACGCCAGAACTTTGTGCCGCCGGCGATGTGCTGTTCGTCCAGAAACTGTGAGCGGTAACGCGACCATGCGCCCGGTCTGGGTTTGGCGTTCGGGGATGATGGCGTTTCGCGCGCCAGGTAATCCAATGTCCATTGCTTGCGTTTTGCCTGGGATAAAACGCCGTACAGGTACTCCTTAGAATAGCCGTGATGCTCGCTCAGGCGTGCGATAAAGTCATCGACAGCGGAGTATCCTTGGAAATCGCCGCTTAATCTGGTCGCTCGATAACTTTTTTCGGGACGATCGCTATTGTTGGATGAATAGGGCGGAGCGGTGTCCTGTTCGGATATGGGCGGTTTGCTCAGGGTCTGCTGCTGAGCGGGGTGTTCCGTTTTCTGGCGGCCGGCGCAGGCAGGCAGGCTTAACGAGCCGGCTAATCCGAGGCAAATTACTATTTTATTATGGCGTTTCATGTTTTCGCACCCCGATGGCATACGCGACGATTGCTGCCTGTTTATTTTCGCGTACATCGTGTACGCGCAGAATTTTTACTCCGGCGTCGACGCCCAGTGCCGTGGTTGCAACGGTGGCACCCAGCAGGTTTTGCGCCTCTGTTTCGTCACATAGCGCGCCCATGAAACGCTTACGGCTCGTGCCAAGCAGCACAGGGTAGCCTAACGCGACCAGCGTATCGAGATGAGCCAGCAGGTCCAGGTTGTCCTGACGGCGTTTGCCGAAGCCGATGCCGGGATCGAACAGGATGTTTTCCCTGGCGATCCCGGCCTGTAAGGCGCATTTTGCGCGCGCCGTCAAATAATCGCATACTTCCTGTACGACGTGCCGATAGTGCGGATTGTCCTGCATGGTTTCCGGCTGACCCTGCATATGCATCAGCACGATAGGGCAACGATGGCGGGCGGCTATGTTAAACATGGCGGGATCGTTGATGCCGGCGCTAATATCGTTAATGATATCGACGCCGGCCACCAGCGCCGCCTCGGCAACGTCCGCCAGAGTTGTGTCGATGCTAATCAGTATATCAGGCAGGGCCGCACGTAGCGCGGTGATGATCGGCAACGAGCGCGCAAGCTGTTCTCCTGCGTTAACGGGAAGCGCGCCGGGGCGTGTCGACTCTCCGCCGATATCGATAATATCGGCGCCTTCGGCAGCCATTCGTATTGCATGTTCGATGGCCTTTCCGCTATCCAGATAACGTCCGCCGTCCGAAAAACTGTCCGGCGTCGCGTTGAGGATACCCATAATCAGCGGTAGCTTGTTTTGATGCAGCTTGCCGATTCTGTTCATCATGTTTCCGGTAAGGATTGCTGGAATTGGGAAAACCATTGGCCGCAGTTTTCCGGAGATGTGGGGTCGTAATAAAGCGACACCAGTTTTAAATAACCGTTTTCGCCTAGCTCCGCTCCCGGGGTCAGGGTTTTGAAGGCGTCGCCTCCCAGCAACTGGTGCGTGATGCTGTGGAAGAACCGGCCGATTTGTCTGTCTCTGAGCATGGTGTCCAGCATGTGCGGTCCGGCGATCAGATAGATGGATTTGTAACCGCGCCGTCCTAGGGCTTGTATCAAAGGCGCTCCGCCTACCAGTTTTCGCTGGCCGGTAAAGACGACTTCCACGCCCTGCTTTTGCCAGGCGTCCACTCTTTTGGGGTCGGCGTCGTCGACGGTGGCAATGTAGCATTTTTGCCCGTGTTTTTCGATGGATTGCGGCATGGGAAAGTCGAGGCTGGCGCTGGCGATCACTATCGCGGGTTGCGGCGGCAAGCCGTTGGCAATGCGCCACTCGGCAAGATATCCGGCATCCTCGCGCAAGCCCACCTGGAGGATATTCCCCAGCTTGCCGTTTGCCAGTGCGCGCAGGTAGCCGCCATGAGTAATCAGGCAATCGGCTTGCGCGTGCAGTTCGAGAAAAAGACGGAAATCATTATGCGTGGTGAGCTGCGGCGGAAGATAGGTTTTACCGCTTTTGGCATCCTCAAGCGCAATTCTGCCGTCCAGACTGGACAGAAAATTGGCGTAGACAAAGGGCTTTCCCGTTGTGCCGAGCCTGTGCAGGTTCAGGTCAAGATAAAGCCTTTTTAGGCGGACCCTGCCGCCCGGAAAGGGATATAGCTGGAAAAGGTCGTTTGACAGGCGCTGCGACACGGATGAGGGCGGGAAATCGTGTTGTGACTTAAGGCCGTCATACCGGGGCGGGGGAGCCGCCGGTATCCGGAAGGGGCGTTACTCAGCAATCATCAAGGAAGTTCGGATTCCGGCGTTCCATGCCGGAATGACGATCTATGTTACTGCTGTTGGTCGCTGGTTCCTGTCGTGTTGCTGCGCATATCTTCCATGTTGTGTCCGGCATGACCGCCCTGGCCTGCGCCGCCGCCGCTATTGCCTGCGCCGCCGCCCGAACCGCCGGTAGCCGCACTCACGCCCTGCGATTGACGCATGCCGATGGCTCCGCCTGATGCCTTGGCGATGTTTTCCGCGCTCAGACCACCCAGCGCGATGGCGTTGTCGACGATATAGGTGGTAACGGAGGAAATATCCATGCGTTCGGCAATAGGACTGGTTACCACGGCTTTGATGGGATCGCTGGAGACACCGCCTGCGGTTGGGTAGGCGGTCAGAACGATGGGGTAAGTCACATTGGCCGGAATTTTTACCGTGTATTTTCCACCGGTAAAGGTAGTGTTAAGTATGCCATTTCCCGTTTTGTCCTTTATTTCCAGACGTCCTTCCTGCACAGGACCGCGATGATCGGCAACGCTGCCGCTGATTTTCGCCTCGGTTTTTGCTACCGACGGGGTATTGCCGCCGCTTCCATCGTCGCAGCCGGTAATTGTAACGCTGCTTGAAAGTGCAATCGCAATCAGACCGAATTTTAAGAAATTCATATGATTCGGTTTGTTACTGGGTTTGATCATATTGGTTCACCCTGATGAGCCGCTATTGAACTGTTTTCGCACATCCGCCGCCCGATTGTCCGGAGGCGAGGCGGGCGTCCATGCGCATTTTTCCGAGTTACCAGTTGACGTCGGTAACGGCGGGAGCCTGATGTTTTTTTACTTCGCCGCGCTGTATCCGGGTATATTCTTCAAGCTGGCGCTTTGCCGCATCGAATGCATCGCGCAATGCGACATAGACGTCTTCATGCGCCTGTTTGTCGTGATGCTCGCGGCTTACAACGATATGTTTGTTGGGAACGCTCAGGTCTATTCTGACATGATAGAGGTTGCCCTGATGCTGGTTCTGATGCTCGGCTTCGACTGCAACCTTGCAGCCGATAATGCTGTCGGAAAACTGTTCCAGTTTATCGGTTTTTTCGCGTATGCGCGCTTCGACGGCATCCGAGTGAGGAATGCCGCGAAATGTAATTTCAAGTGGTATTTGCATGAGTTATCCTTGTTCAGTGTTATAAACTGCTATTATCGAGCAGTTGGTGTTTAAACTGGCGAATATCGCCTAAGTCCTGATCAATTTGGAGCGCAATGCGCGCTTCACAAATCATCTGCCCGTTGCATGTAACGGGTTGTCCATCGCAATGCGTAGTTTTTGCATGGAGGTTTGGTTATATTACACACTGACATAATCTTCTGTCGACTAAAGTTTTTGTCAATTTGTCATAAATCTTATTTGGAGCTTTAAACCATGCCGACATCCGGCACTGATGAACTGCTGCAGGACTGGCGGCAGCGCGCACTGCGATTCGAACAGGCGGTGAATGCGGTGATTTTGGGGCAGCAGCTGGCTGTGCGCCATATTGCCGTGGCTCTGTTCGCCGGCGGTCATGTCATGCTCGAAGGCGATGTCGGCGTAGGAAAAACGACTTTGCTGCGCGCGGTAACGCGCGGTCTGGGCGGTGTGTTCGAGCGCGTGGAAGGCGTCATCGATTTGATGCCCAGCGATCTGCTTTATCACACCCATATCAACGAACAGGGCCGGCCGGAAGTGAATCCGGGGCCTTTGCTGAAGCATGGCGAAGAGCTGTCGGTCTTTTTCTTTAACGAGATTAACCGCGCGCGCCCCCATGTACACGCCTTGATGCTGCGGGTGATGGCTGAGCGCAGCGTTTCCGCTTTCAATCGCGTGCATGAGCTGCCATACGTACTGGTTTTTGCCGACCGTAATCGCGTGGAGCGCAATGAGACTTTTGAGTTGCCTTCCGCCGTACGTGACCGCTTCCTGGTGGAGATACAAGTCGGCGTACCCGAATCCGAGGCGGACCAGTTGGCTCTGATGTTCGATACGCGTTTTCACGATGTGGAGCGCCTGCTGAACGCCGTGCCTGAAAATCTGCTGCCGTATCAGTCGGTACAGCATGTAGGACGCACTATCCAGGGCGCTGTTCAAGCCAGCGATGCGATACAGCATTATGCTCTGCGCTTATGGCAGGCGACGCGGAATCCGCTTGCCTATGGCATCCGTCTGCAGGGCGTGGAAATGGATCGGCTGATTCTTGCCGGAGCCAGCGCGCGCGCGATGGGCATGCTGATGCAGGCCGCGCGCGTCTCGGCGTGGCGCGAAGGCCGTAGCTATCTGTTGCCCGAAGATATCCGCTCGCTTTTCCATGAGGTGATTGCGCACCGGATTTTTCTGCAGCCGGTCTATGAAATGCGCCGCGAGCAAATCGTCAAGGAATTGGTGCGCGGCATACTCGATCAGGTTGCAGCGCCTTGATCGAACTGTTTCACTATCGGCTGGCATGGCGCGGTCCGGCTATGGCTGCCGGAGATCATGGGCGCGGCGATTTGCGCGGCGGCAGCGATTATGCGTCCACGCTTCCTTTCGACCGCTATCAGAACCCTCGTTCCGTTGATATGCGCGCCAGTGTTCAAAATCCTTACCAAACCTTGATGGTGAGGGACTGCCGCGAACGGGTCTCAGTGCCGGTTTATTTACTGCTTGATGTTTCCGCGTCCATGGGGTGCGGGAAAATCCTGGAAAAGATGTTGCGTTTCGCGCAGATGTGCGCCGCCTCCGCTTTTCATGCCGGTGACCGGTTGGGGATATTGGCCTGCGATAGCCGGATTCTTTGGGAGTATTGCCTGCCGTTATCGGCCAATGCCGCATTAACCGACGACTGGGGCAGGCGTTTCGCCAACATCCGGCCACAAGCGCGTAATACCGATGCTTTCATTGACCTGGCTAGCTATTTGGGACGGCAACGCGCGCTGGTATTTCTGCTTTCCGATTTCTACCTGCCGGATGCGCAGTTGCGAACCCTGCTGGAGGCCTTGTTTCGGCATGAGGTCGTTCCAGTGCAATTGGCTGTTGCGCCGGATTTCGGGCTTCAGCCGCGCTGGGGCTGGCTCAATCTGCAGGACCCTGAAACGGGGCTGTTGCGTCAGGTAATGATGCGTCCCGCTCTGCGCAGGCGCTGGCTGGACGAGTATGCGATGCGTCAACAGCGTTTACACGCGCTGTTAACCGGCTATGGCAGACGCTTGTTGCCGCTGGCCGATGATTTCGGCACAGACGACGTGACCCGGTATTTTTTGTCATGAATTACCGTGATCAATGCATAAAAAACGCACGGTCTCGCGCCTGCCCTAAAGAAAGTATGTGCGAGCGATAGCCAACTTTGCGGCGGAATCTTCCTCGCCGCTCGCCATGCGCTGAAAACCTGCCATCATTCACGGCGTGAATAGTTTAAGTTACGAAAGTTGAATTAACTTGCCGGGTCATTATTCAGTATACTGAAAACGGATACAGTGCTGACCACGGTCTGTTCCGCGTTTCTTTTGGAATGCTGATGCATTCTCATGCAGCGCAAGATGAATCTACTGTACCTCCTGTTTTTTTGGATAATCCTTTACTTGGGAGGAGCAAATGAAAATATACAACTTCAACTATTTCTGGTTGGCCTTATTGGCAATCTGCGGCCTGTTGCCGGGTATTTCCAATGATGCAGCTGCCGCCAGCTGTTTAACCGGCACAGTCAATTTCAGCGGTTCGGCATGGTACGCCAGCGGTACGGTAACGGTTACCAATAGCTGTTCGACCAATGTCGCATTGACCGGGCAGAGCATCAGCTTTACCGCTCAGGACAGCAAGGGTAATGCCGTTTCCGTCGGTACGCTGAACGATTGGTGGGTAAATAATGCCGCCTATACGCTGACCTTCAGTGGCGGCGCTACCCAGAGCGGTACTTTCGGCACCACAACTTCCGGAGCCACTCCGGTTATTAACGCCGGGCAGACATTAACCTTCAGCGGCGGTTTTAATTTAAATAACTCCGCTTTTAATAACGCGCTGGCAGCAAGCAGTCTGACGTTTGGCAGTTCAACTCCAACTCCAACTCCAACTCCAACTCCAACTCCAACTCCAGGCGGGTCCAGCATTACGACAGGCTCGGTTGGATTTCACTTGCTGCTGGGCGTAAACGGTTACACCAGCGCACAGGACAGTATTACCCTGACAGGCGACAATTACACCGATCTGATCATGTCCAATTTCATTGCCGGAGTGATGTACGGACATTTGTTGCAGAAATATACGCCCGGTATCCAGTTTGATAAGGATTACCTGTATGGCTCCATCATGGGTCAGTTGCTGCAGGAAAATCTGGCGACCGAATACTACAAGGCCTCCAGCAATCTGATCGATCCCTCTCCGGATCAGGCGGCCGTGATGGGTATGGGGCAGGGCGGGCCTTACCAGATCAACAATTATGCGGCCGATATGGTCTACGGCAGTTACAAGCCGCAAGGTAACTCCTTGATCAATTATGTGGCCGTTCAGAAAAATATCGGTTTCACCATGGCAGATGCAGCGACGCAGTACACCCAAAATACGCCCGCTTCCTTCAACAACAAGTACTATGGTCCGATACTGACTGCTTATTTTCATTTCAATGACTACGTAGCCTTGCAGAAAGTCGGTCCGGTTGGCGGCTATACGCCGGGTTGGGAGCCGTATTTCGATAAGGCATTGACCAATTTCAAGACGTTACCCAATAACTTCCTGGATGTTCTGTTGAATGTCGCTTATAACCAGGGCTATTACGGTACTTTGATGACCAGCTACAGCAAGTTGGGCGCCAATGCGAGCGCGGCGACCGTGGCGAATGTGAATTTGTACAGCTCGGTCTGGGGTGTTAACGATACTTATCAACAATACCCTTACCAGGTAAGGTATTATCTGGACCAGTTGTATGACAATCCGATTCCAAGCCCTGCCAATCAAAACACGGTTACCACGCCGGCTAATCATGTGGCATTCAGTATCGCAACCCTGGAGAGCGTATTTTCAAACGTGTTCCAGACGCTGGGCTACGTGAACGGCAGCAAGCAGTATGTATTTATCAGCGATGCGCAGGCCAGAACGGCGTTTAACAGCGCTCTGAGTTCGGCAGACGTGGCCAGCACCTCGACACTGGATTTGAGTACCGCAAGCCAGCGCGCCCAGATATTCAGCATACTGGAAGCTGCCATCAGCAATCTGGAAAGCAGCCTGGGTACCGACTTTACTGCGACTACCCTCAATCAGCTGTAATTACTGATTCTGTCTCCATGGCCCCGGATGCCGGTTCGCGCATCCGGGGCCTTTTTACGCCCAGCCATTTTCCTACTGGTTTCAACTCAAGTTTACTGCCTTTACGAAACTCGACCCAATCAACCTGCATCTGCTCGCCCGGCGCAGTCTCAAAGCGCACCACCGGCTCTGCCGCGCATGTGGACTTGAGGCTATGGCAGGTAGGCACGTAGCTGACTTTGTCCGCCGCTATCTATAACCCAATGCGGCTATCTCTCGATACATCACCGTCGCCGGTATCCAGGCCGGTTGTGCCGCAGCCTGCCGTTCCTGTAAATACGCATCAAATGGCGAAAGCCTGGTAGGGCGCTGCATTTTGCGTTCGTATCTGGGCAAGCTATCGCTTTCAAGATGACGGCGTACCGTGTTGACCACGCATCCGGTCTCTTCGGCAGTCTTGCGTAAACTCAGGCCGTGGTTTCTCAATAATTCAATTTCCACTATGGACATGCTGCTGGCATTGATTGCCGCCACACAGGTAACCACTCATAATACGCGCTGGTACCCGATTTCCATTCGCCAGTTCTTCATGTGTGAGCGCTATAGCGCTTGCTAACAGGCATTGCATTCAAAACCCTTTCATAAAAACACGCCATTGCGGGAGTTTCTGATGAGTCCAGCCCCTGTCACCAGTACTGCGCTGCGCCGCGAGCAGGATGAGTTGCAGAAGAGACGCGAGGAGGCGAAAAACCTCTTTGAAGAAGGGCTGCAACTCCTGAGCGGCGAAGGCGTGGAAAGAGATCTCGAAGAAGCTTTCTATCATTTTACCCAAGCCTCAAAAAGAGGGCATGCGGGCGCCACAAATAATCTCGGTGTTATGTATTGGTATGGTCTGGGCGTCTCTCAGGATTATGCAGCAGCGGTAGAAAAGTTTCGCTATGCGGAGCGTGAATGTCCTGCGGCAACCTGTAATCTGGGGATTGCGCATATCCAGGGGCGCGGGGTCGCCAAGAAAGACGGCTATGCGCATTTTCTCGACGCCAAGAGTCACAAGCCTGACTGTCCGTGGATTGCGCTCAATCTTGCCGAATCTGTCTTTTCCCATCTTATAGATCCCAAGGAAATCGCAAGTTTGGGAGCGGAGCTTGTGAGCGATTTGGAAGAGCGAGGATACGGTGCCATGGGCAAGCGCATGTTAGGTGCCTGTCTGGTCAGGATGAATCGTGTGGAAGAAGGGCGGAAATTGCTTGTGGAGGCATCGAAAAAGGACGTGCAAGCGCATTACGAGCTTGGCGTTCTCGGTCAAAAGACAATATATAATTTCTCTGTGGAGATAATGGCGCAGGCGAAAGCGCATTTGCGCGTCGCAGCATATCACGGCTTTCCGGAAGCCCAAATTATGCTGGCAAAGCTTTGCGAAAGCAGGGAGGGCAGTCTTCATCCGGATCACCCGATCGCGGCCCTATGTTATGACCAACTCGCAGTACAGGGAGACCCCGATGGGGCTAGATGCTGTTTTATGGAGCTGGGCAAGCTCGGAATGTTCGCAGGCAACGAGGTCATAGAGCGTGTTTATCACTCTCTCGGGCTTCATATCCTCACTGTGCCGCCCGAATTGACGGCGGATTATGAAAAGACGCGGGCGGCTACCAGTCAGGCAATCAATGCGATTACCCATCTGCCGCCAAAAAGTAAAAAGGAGTTGATGGCTCACTTGGCAACGGTGGAAACAGGGGATGCCGAGGCGATGTATCAGATGGGGAACTTCTGCGCAAGAACGGATCAAATCGGACATTACCCTTTGGCGCTTGCATGGCTGCAACTTGCGTTTGCCGGGGGGTATAAGGATGCCGCCTACAGACTCGCGCATTTATACGTGGCTGGGAGCGATTTTGTCGCGGTTCGTTCGGACTATACGCGAGCGATTTTATGGTATCACGTCGCGGCTGCTCAGAGCGGGCGCCCGGAGGCGCGCAGGAAGCTTTTTCAGACACTGGAGACACTCCTCATGCAAGAAAATCCTGCGTATATCGCAAGCACCTATGCCGCTCTTAGACGCGCGACGGGGGTGGTGATCGGGTGCTCCGTCTTGTATCCTCGTCCTCATATATCCCCGGCGCTTGTCGGGGCGGACGGGCTGGGAATTCTGAAGCCCATTTATTTTGTTGCGCCGCCCGGTTCTATCGAGAAAAGTTTCGATCGGCAGCCAAGTCCACAACATCCCGAGGCGAGATTTGCTCGCTAGCGTGACTCACCCGCGGCTGGTCAGCTTGTCGATAAAGCCGATTCCTGTGGTCTTTCTGGCGGTTTTGCGCGCGCTACCGAATGTTATGCGGTACTGAAAATTCCCGAGGCCGAATATGTCGAAGAGCCGTTGCGGCAAAGGCTGTTACTGGAGACATCAACCGCAAGGACGTAGACGGGTAGTGTCTTATGTTGTTTGCCTGTTTTCATTAAGTATCATCGCCGTTTTCCTCGACGTGTTTACCTCCGCCTGAAAAAACCGCCATCGCCGCACCCCCTCCGCCCGCCGCTTCGGCCAGCGTGTACTTGTCCAGCACCGCCATGAACGCCTGGCGCGACTCGTACAGCATGCCCTTCAACGCGCATCCACGCGCAATCCGGCATTGGTTGGTGCGCATATCGAAGCATTCGACCAGGTCGGTATGCGGTTCGGTGATGCGCACCAGCTCGCCGATGCCGATCGAGTTGGCCGGGCGCGCCAGACGTATGCCGCCGCCCTTGCCGCGCATGGTTTCGATGTAGCCATGATTGGCCAGATTATTGGCCGCCTTGACCAGATGCGCTTTTGAAATCTGAAAGTAGTCCGCGATTTCGGCGATGGTCGCCATGCCGGGTTCCGGCTGTCTTGCCAGATAAATCAGTGTGCGTAACGAATAGTCGGTAAATTGGGTAAGTTGCATAATAAATATACCTTTCCTTGTCTGTAAAAAATCTGTACGACCGCCCTCGCCATGCCGGAGGGTGCGCCAGATATGTTTTTCCTGTTTATGTAAAGATAATAAGATTTATTAACTTAAAAATCAATATATTGTTGTATTGTTGCGAGCACCCGTGAAAAGGGGGCTGGAGTGCTGGATAAACATGGCAGTACGGTTGACAAGGAGGCTTATGGTCTATAATATTCATTTGAAATACATGTTATGTCGGGCTACGGCAAATGCGCCGCCGTCGTGTTCATGTATTCTTATCGAATGACATCAACGCTTACAGGAGGACACACAATGACTGAAACCGGCAAATCGCTATATGGAAAAATCGGCGGCGAAGCCGCTGTTAATGCCGCGGTAGATATTTTTTACCGCAAGGTGCTGGCCGACGACCGCATCAGCTCTTTCTTCGAAGGGGTGGATATGAGCAAACAGGCGGCAAAACAAAAAGCGTTTTTGACCATGGCCTTCGGCGGCCCGCATAATTATAGCGGACTTGATATGCGTCGCGGTCATGCGCATTTGGTGGAAAAAGGCCTTAATGACAGCCATTTCGACGCGGTTATGGAAAATCTCGCCGCAACCATGCATGAACTGAAGGTACCGGATGAGCTGATAGCGGAGGCCGCTGCAATAGCCGAAAGTACCCGTAACGATGTGTTGGGCCGCTGAGTCATAGCGGGAGGGGAGCGTTATGGCGACTATCCGCTACGGCGATGATGCTTTCGAACTCACGCAAGACGAGTCGGTGCTGGACGGCCTTACCCGGCGGGGTATCTCCATACCGTCCGGTTGCCGTAGCGGTATTTGTCAAACCTGCATGATGCGCGCTCTGCACGGAATACCTCCGGCAGCGGCGCAGCAGGATTTGACCGGACATCAGCGCCAACAGGGCTGCTTTCTGTCCTGCATCTGCTATCCGCAACACAGTATGCTGGTGGCTTTGCCTGATGACGCGCATGCGCGGCTATCCGCCACGGTGGCGCGTGTCGAACGTTTGAATGCGGACATTATGCAGGTCACTTTGCACTGTCAAGCTGATCTGCGGTACCGGCCCGGCCAATTTATCAATCTGCATCGAAACGAGACATTAAGCCGCAGTTACTCGCTTGCCAGCGTGCCTGAACTGGACGATGGGCTGCACCTGCATGTCAAGCGCATTGCTCACGGCAAGGTCAGCGCCTGGGTGCACGAAGAGCTGGAGCCGGGACAGCAGATTGAAATTCAGGGCGCGATGGGCGATTGTTATTACACTCCGGACGACAAACACCAAGCTTTGCTGCTGGTCGGCACCGGGTCGGGACTGGCTCCGCTGTATGGCATCGTGCGCGACGCCTTGCATCAAGGCCACCGGGGCGAGATACGGCTTTATCACGGCAGCCGCGGCATAGGCGGCCTTTACTTACTGGACGAACTGAGGGCGCTGCAGGAACAATACGCAAACTTCAGCTATTTCCCCTGTCTGTCGCAGCAGACGTTATCCGGTTTCCGTTCCGGGCGCGCGCACGATCTGGCGTTGGCCGATCAGCCGGATCTGAAGAGCTGGAAAGTTTTTTTATGCGGCCACCCCGACATGGTGAACAGCGCACGAAAAAAGTCTTTTCTGGCGGGCGCTGCTTTTCAGGATATCCATGCCGATGCGTTTGTCGTTGCGCAGTAAACGTATGTCAATTCCAGGGCAGGGTATGATGAGCGCCCGGTCTGGCGGTTATCCTCGCCTGAGTGCGCGAGTTCAATTGAGCTCGTCGCTATGCGCGGGCGTATCGATTTTTGCTGCCGGCAGCCTGAGCCATCGCTTTATCGAAGGGGAGGGCTTCATGGTGTTGATGGCGTCGATGGGTGCTTCCGCGGTGATATTGTATTGCGTGCCCGATAGCCCCATGGCCAAGCCTTGGCCGTTGATAGGCGGGCATCTTTTTTCCGGCCTGACAGGTATTTGCTGCGCGCTTTGGTTGCCGGTTCCATGGCAGGCAGGCGCTGCCGTAGCCATTTCGATACTGGTCATGCATGTCACGCATACCCTGCACCCTCCTGGCGGCGCTACCGCGTTGACGGCGGTGCTGGGCGGAGAGCACGTTCATCAACTGGGATTCATGTTTTTGCTGACCCCGTTGGCGGTGAATGTCGGCCTCATGTTTCTGATGCATGCCGTTTATGTACTGTCGCGTAAACCGTTCAGCGTGCGGCATCCGGTCGAACTAAAACCGGTTCAGGACGATAATTCATTCGTGCAGCCCGGCGATTTACATGCCGCGCTTCAGGAGCTTGACGAATATGTCGATATTGATGAAGCCGAACTGGCGCGTATTTATCGTCTTGCCGCCGAGCATGCGGCGCAACGCGCTGCGGCGGCAAAATCCGATTCACGGGTAAAGAGCCATGATTGAACCGGTTTCCATCGATTTTCTGTTGCAGGCTGTTATTTCCGCGGCGCTGATTGTGCTGTTCGGCGCAGGATATGCGGCCGCATACGCCTGGTTCAGGTTGAACGGTCAACGCACCCTGCAACTGCTGTTGGCTTGCTGTTGTTATTTGCTGCTGGCCGCAGCGGCGCTGAATCTGGCGGCGGCCTGCCATCTGGTGGGCGCGTGGCGCGTGCTGGTGGGGCTGATGCTGTTCGGTTACCTGTTTGCGCCCCATTTTATCTGGCGGCTCTATATCCGCACTCATCCTTCCGCGCCTGGCCACGTCCGGGCGATCGGTATTTTTCGTTAAAACATGAAAGGGGGAAGCATGAGCAGTCAAACACCGCTTTGGGCGTCGGCCGATTTCTGGCGGAAGGTAGCGATTTGGGTTACTGCGGGATCGTTTGTAATACTGATTACCTTGACCTTCGATAGCCTGGCCAAAATCACTCCCGGTTATAAACAGGTGCCGGCCTATAACGTCATCAACCGTGAAATCGACTATAAATCCGATGCGCAGCATTTACGCTACATCCCTGTCGTCGGCAAGGAAGCGCCGCTGTTTGGCCGGTTGTGGTCGGATAGCGAAGCCGAGGCGCTGGTTACGCTCGGCAAGAAAACCATACAGGCCAAAAACTGCATGAATTGCCATACCCTGCTGGGGAATGGCGCCTACTATGCTCCCGATTTGACGCGCGCCTGGCTCGACCCCAACTGGAGCAGTTCTGACGAACGCGAAGCGCGCATGCTGGCTTTTCTGCTCGACCCTGAAAAAAATGCGGTGACCTTCGGTTCGGGACGAAAAATGCCGAATCTGGGCATTACCGACAAGGAAGCGCATGGCGTCGTGGCTTTTCTGAAATGGATGTCGGCGATAGACACCAATGGCTTCCCCCACAACTTCAAATCCATCAACCATCAACAGGATTGAGCATGAACGCGAGCGCTTTCGATAGAGCCGGTCTCAATGGCGGTCAGCGTCTGGCCGTGAGATATTTCATGGTGGCGGCAACGCTGTTTATCGCGCAGCTTTTATTTGGAATGCTGGCGGCGATACAGTTTGTGATGCCGGATTTTCTCTATAACCAACTCGATTTCAACGTCAATCGCATGGTGCATATCAACGCCATGATCGTTTGGCTGCTGTATGGCTTCATGGGCGCGGTTTACTGGTTGCTGGAAGATGAATCCGGCATCAAGGTGGTCGGCATCCGTTTGGGTCATATTGCATTCTGGATATTGACGGCGGCCGTCGCGGTGGTCGTCGCGGTGTACCTGCTGGTGCAAACCGGTCCGGGCAACGATACGACGCGATGGCTCATCAACGAAGGACGCGAGTATATCGAAGCGCCGCGCTGGGCCGATATCGGCATAGTCGCGGTGCTGCTGGTGTTTTTTTTCAATGTATCGGCCACCTTTTCCAAAGGGCGCTGGTCGGGGATTGCCGGCGTATTGACGCTGGATCTGGTGGCGCTGGCCGGATTGTATTGCGCAGGCATGTTTTACATGACTAATATTTCGGCGGATCAGTTCTGGTGGTGGTGGGTGATACACCTGTGGGTGGAGGCGACCTGGGAAGTGCTGGTCGGCTGCATCATGGCCTGGAGTCTGATGCAACTGCTCGGCGTCAGCCGCCGCATCGTGGAAACCTGGCTGTATATCGAAGTCGCGCTGATGTTCGGTTCCGGCATACTCGGCCTGGGACACCATTATTTCTGGATCGGCACGCCGGATTACTGGTTCACCATCGGCGGCTTCTTTTCGGCGCTGGAGCCGATTCCGCTGGTGGCGATGGTGGTGCATTCGGTTTACGATGCCGGCGTGCATCAATTCAAAAACAATAATCACCCGGCGCTGGCGTGGATTATTGCGCATACGTTCGGCAACTTTCTCGGGGCCGGCGTCTGGGGCTTCATGCACACCTTGCCGCAAATCAATCTTTATACCCATGGCACGCAGTGGACGGCTTCGCATGGCCATCTGGCGTTTTTCGGCGCTTATGCCACAATCAACATCGCTTTCTTCTACCTTGCGGCGCAGCGTGTACGCGGAACTTCCTGGACCGACGGCGGCATCGCCGATTACGGCTGGAAATGGAAGTGGTCGCTGGGTTTGCTGAACGCCGGCGTGATGGGCATGACCGTCGCGCTGTTGATCGCCGGTTACGAGCAGTCGTTTATCGAGCGGGCGGTCGAAGGCTCGACCTGGCAGGCCTATTTTTCAGCGCAAAATCATCCCTGGTTTAAACAGGCGATGATCTGGCGACTGGTTTGCGGCTTCGCCACGCTGGCGGGGGCTATCTTGTTGATCTGGGATTTGCTGACTATTTTCAAGCGAGATAATCGCATTGCCCGGCCCTCGCAATAAAAGGGCGCACCGTTGACGCCGTGATAGCAAGGGTAAGTCGAGGATGGCGCTTTGCTCATCCTCGTCGTGCGGGCGGGAAAACGGCGCAAGTTTACCGAAGAGACGGCGCAAACCAGTGTATGTGAAAGCTTGACTGCGCGTGTTGTTGGATAAACAGTATCTATATGTCGATTAGTAGCAATGCATTCGCTGATATTGTGGTATGGCAAGTTTCCAAATTTGTCCACGGAAGCGACCATATTGTTCAATATGCCGGCCGAATCCACCGCGAACACGCGACCAGAACCGACATAAGAATGCGCCGCGTTTGACTATGAAACAACAGGTTAACCGTGCCGCTGTCCGCTCCTGTTCCCGGCTTGCTTATCCCAGCGCCCGCACATGTTCAGCCGTCGATGCGGCCAATGCTTGCAGGTGGTAGCCGCCTTCCAGTACCGAAACAATGCGTCCGTTCGCATGCTGTGACGCCACATGTACCAGTTGTTCGGTCAGCCAGCCGTAATCTTCGGTTTCGAGATTGATCTGCGCCAAAGGATCGAGCCGGTGCGCGTCGAATCCGGCGGATATTAGCAGCAGCTGTGGTTTGAAATGGTGTAATGCCGGCAACAGTTGCCAGGTAACGGCCGAGCGAAAGCGCGAAGAACCGGAATCCGCCTGCAATGGGATATGGAGAAGGTTGCCTGCGCCATTTGGAATGGGCGCCCCTGTGTCCGGATACCACGGATGCTGGTGGGTGGAGGCGTAAAACAATTCCGGATGATTGATGACGGCGGCGGCGGTGCCGTTGCCGTGATGTACATCGAAATCGACTATGGCCACCCGCTCCAATTTGTGCCGGTGCAAGGCCCAGGCGGCGGCTATCGCGATATTGTTGAACACGCAAAACCCCATGCCCCGCTCAGGTTCGGCATGATGACCCGGGGGACGTACCGCACAGAAGGCGCGCATGCCGGTAGCAGAACATACTTCATCGACCGCAGCGCAGCAAGCGCCTGCCGCATGCCAGGCTGCTTCCATTGATATCGGGGACAGCGGGGTGTCTGCATCGAGATAAACATGTCCGTTGCCGGGTGTCAGCGTTTGCAGATGCGCGATATAGTCTGCCGCATGGATCAGCATGACTTGTTGCAACGTAGCGCGCGGGGCTTTCCTGCGCAGCAGATGCGCAAATTCGGGACGGCTTAACGCGGCGTTGACGGCTCGCAGGCGGTCGGCGCATTCGGGGTGTCCGGGGCCGGTGTCGTGATCCAGGAAAACGGAGTGGGTATAGTAGAGTAGTCGAGTACCGGCCATGTTTGCGTTAATCAGGGTATGCGGCGGTTTGTTTCATAGGGAGAATTATGCAGCGAGCACTTCCGGAAATGGTTGCGGCAGGCGGTATTGATATTGCCTCGCCGGTTACGGATAGCTGTCAGTAACAGCGGATTATACTCTGCCGGAGCGTTACGCAGGATATAGCGTGATGGCTGCGGAGGCGACGCCAAAGGCCATCGTCGATCCCGTCCGGGCTTCGATATTTCCGGGTATGCGCGCAACCGCTGCACGATGCATGGTGTCGGGCGCGCCGGCGTCATCGTCGAGGGTAAAATAGACTAGGGTTTCATGACCGAGGTGTTCGATCAGGTCCACACGCCCCGTCAACCGGTTGATATCGCCTTCCTGCCACAGGTGCAGCGCTTCGGGGCGGATGCCCACCGTGGTTTGCTGCGCCAGCTGTGTGATCGACATCGCACCCGGTACGACCTGCGCCGCGAGTATCTGTTGAGACCCCAGACTGATGTTGATGTCGCCATTGCGGACGAAGGCTGCTCCATTAAATAAATTCATCGGAGGATTGCCGATGAAGCCGGCTACAAACGGGTTGGCCGGATAGCGGTACAGCCTGCTCGGGGTATCGACTTGCAGCAAACAGCCCTGATCTATCACCGCAATGCGGTGGCCCAGGGTCATCGCTTCCACCTGGTCGTGGGTGACATAAATCATCGTGGCGCCGGTGCGCCGCTGTAATTCGCCGATTTCCGAACGCATTTGCGTGCGCAGTTTCGCGTCAAGGTTTGAGAGCGGCTCATCCATCAAGAATGCGCGCGGATTTCGCACCAGCGCTCTTCCCATCGCGACGCGCTGGCGCTGGCCCCCCGACAGTTCTTTCGGGAGCCGCTCTACCAGCGCTTCGATATTCAGCAGTTGCACTATTTCTTCGACCTTGCTGCGAATAGCAGCGCGCGGCAAGCCGCGCATTTTCAGTGGAAACTCCAGGTTGCCCCTGACCGTCATATTGGGGTACAGGGCGTAGTCCTGAAAAACCATCGCGATATTGCGCGTCTGCGGGGTAAGTTCGTTGGCGACCTCGTTGTCGATCAGTATGCGTCCCGATGTGGCGGTTTCAAGACCCGCCAGTATCCTCAGCAGAGTGGATTTTCCGCATCCTGAAGGGCCGACCAAAACCATGAACTCGCCGTCGTCTATGCTTAGACTGAAGTCCTTGATTGCATTGTGGCTGTTGGGATAGATTTTTGCGATATGTTCGAAGGTAATGCTGGCCATTATTGCAGGTGCTCAATCGAAAAAGTTTTCGATGCCCAGCAGCGGGATGATGTTTTGTATCCACGGGTCTGCCGCAAAGTGATTCTGTATGGCATGGTTGGCCAGGTGGTTTGCCAGCGACACCAGTATCATGGCCTGGTTCAGGCACAGGTATTTCCAGGCGACCTGACCCGAGCGCGGTTCGATGGCATCGTAAAAACCGAGTTCGCCGTAAGCGTCGTAACGCTGACGCAGTACTTTCAGATTCTCGGTTGCTTCTTCCGGGCGGGTGATCAGAGCCAGCGCCGCGGCATGCGGCGTCACTACGCCGTCCTTGTAGCCCATGGAGCCCAGAATCCTGACGCCGAATTCGTCGTAGCGGCTGGTGTTCGGCACCGAACTGGGGGACATCCCCCATACCGGGTAATCCAGATCTTCCCGCGCATAAACACGCTGAATATCGGTATGCACCAGACTGTTTTGCCCGAGGCTGGCGGGCGCGTAACGGTTTTCCTCCAGCAGCAGGCCCGGCATCAGCGCTTCGAACATGCTGCCGCCCCATGAGGGTATGTATTTGAACTCACGCCATTGATAATATCCGTCGCTCCAACGGAAAGCGTTTTTGATTTTTTCGTGGCGGTTGACGGGCTGGCGCGTTTGCCAGGTAACTTCATTGGGATAGGTGCGGTACATTGCGAACCAGTGTTCGGCCGGGACGTCGCCCTTGCCGATCGCGATCAGGCTGCCCAGGCGCGCTTCGGAATAAAGCGATCCGTAATGATAGCTGGCGCGCTCGTTCCGGTCCACGTAGTAGCCGTGCGACATTTGTTTCATTTGCGGGTCGTAGAAGAAACGGTAATCTTCCTGTTTGAGCAGTTCGTTGCAGCGCTGCACCAGCTCCGGGAATGCCGAGCGCAAGGTAAGAAGCCCGGCGGTCAGCCAGGACGAATCGACAAAGGAGATGAAGTTCGAGGTGCGCTCCAGCGAGGTGGTGTTATAGTAGTTATAGAAGAAACCGCGATAGGTTTCCATTTTTTCCAGGGAGCCCAGCGTGGTTTTCAGTTTTTCCAGTGCGTTGCCGCGGTCGATGAGTCCCAGTTCATATGCGGAAATAATCGATAAAAAATGGAAGCCGATGTTGGTGACGCTGGTGTAGTCGCCTATCAGTGCGGTTTCCGGCGCAGTGCTGCCTTTTTCCAGATGTATCCGGTCCAGCGGCAAGCCGTTTTCGCGATCGGAGAGCATGTCAAGTCCATGCCAGGTGTCCCGCGCCAGTTGCATCAGAAACTCATGATTATCGTCCGGCAGTTGCTTGCCGTTTTTCAACGATTGGGCAGGCCAGCCGTTCAGACGGTTCTTGAGCGCCATATGAGCCGCCATGCCGCCGCCTTGTGCGCTGTCCCAGGCGTTTTTTCGATAGGCTTCGACCTGTTCGTTGGCGTACGGACCGGGGGAGCCGGTTTTGATCAGGCTGATTTCGGCGATGCTGTAGCCGCCGCGGCGTATTCGCGTGTCGCGGTCGGGCAGGGAAATGCTGAGCTGTCCCAGCCGGTTTCTGCTCAGGTTCCCTGTCATCTGGTTCAGCGGCAGCGTGACGCGTTGCCATTCCGCTTTGATATCGCTGACCACGATTCTGGCTTTTATCTCGAAGCCGGAGTGGTCGGGCAGCCGGTTATGAAGACCGATGGTGATTTGCCGGTTGAAGCCGGCTTCGGCGTTTCCCTTGATCAGTAAGGTCAGATGATCGTATTCGGAGGCGTCGAGCTCGGCGGTATTCAGCACCGCTTCCCAGCTTTTTTCATCGTTGGCCGGGCTCATTGCATCCGGTAGCTGATAGCCGATATATACGGAATTGCGCCGGTTTTCTCCGTCCAAGCCTATCGCTTCCGGATGTATACGGAAGACGGCTGGGTCAGTGCTTCCCCAATTGCTTTCCGGCTGGGCGTTTTCCAACGCTTTGAAGGAGGGCAATGATAGGGCAGATTGATTTTCGGGCAGCACCGGCAAGTCGTCGGCTCGGCAGATGGAAACCGCCGTCAAAAGCAGCAAAATGATTGAAAATATTCTCATGAAACCTGAATCTTCGTTTCTAAGGTGTAGTAAGGTGAATTTTCGCATAATTCCGTGCGTATGCATCGCATTGATCGTCCGGATTGGCGATAATCCGCCCATGAAAAAAATCATACTGTTACTCGCCGTTCTGGGCACGCAATTGTTTTCCGGTTGCCGGGAGCACGCAGAGCCGGTTGTCGTCGTGGATTTCTGGGCTTTAGGCCGTGAGGGTGAGGTGGTTCGCCAGTTGGTGCCGGAGTTCGAACGGACGCACCCCGGCATTAAAGTCAAGGTTCAGCAAATTCCGTGGAGCGCGGCTCATGAAAAGCTGCTGACCGCATTTGCGGGGCGGGTGATGCCGGACGTATTCCAGCTCGGCAATACCTGGTTGCCGGAGTTTGTCGCATTAAAAGCCATTCATCCTTTGGGCGAACAGGTGTCGCGTTCCAATGATTTGCCGCTGGACGACTTTTTTTCCGGTATCGTCGATAGCAACCGAGTGGAGACCAGGCTGTACGGCATCCCCTGGTATGTGGATACGCGCGTGTTGTTTTATCGCAAGGATCTGCTGACGCAGGCCGGGTTTGACCGTCCCCCCGCCACTTGGGAAGAATGGATGGATATGATGGAACATGTAAAGCGTCTGGATAGCGCGCGTTATGCCTTGCTGATACCGATGAACGAATGGCAGTTGCCGGTGATTTTGGGGTTGCAGCTGGGGGCGCATTTGTTGAAGGACAATAATTGTCGCGGCGATTTCGAAAGCCCCGAGTTTCGGCAGGCGTTCCGCTTTTACCGTGAAATATATCGTCGGGAACTGGCTCCTGCGCTTGCCGAGTCCCAGATTGCCAACCTGTACCAGGAGTTTGCCAATAGCTATTTCTCCATGTTTATAACCGGCCCGTGGAATATCGGCGAGTTTCGCCATCGCTTGCCTGCGGAATTGCAGGAACAGTGGGCGACGGCGCCGATGCCCGCGCCCATGGCTGGGACAGCCGGGCTTTCGCTGGCTGGGGGCGCCAGTCTGGCCTTGTCCGCCGCATCGGCGAAAAAAGCGGAGGCCTGGCAATGGATAGAGTTTCTAAGCCGTTCCGAACAGCAAGCGGCGTTCTATCGATTGTCGGGCGATTTGCCGGTGCGGCGCTCCGCCTGGCAGGATGAAATACTGGCGGCGGACGATAAGGCGGCGGCGTTTCGTCAGCAACTCGAAGCCGTGGTTTCCTTGCCTCGGATACCGGAGTGGGAGCGCATCGCCAGCCGCCTGGCGATCGCGCTGGAGCGGGCGATAAGAGATGGCGCAAGCGACGACGAGGTGTTGTCGGAACTGGATCGTGATGTCGATCGTATTCTGGAAAAACGCCGTTGGTTGCTGGAGCATCGGTCATGATGCGGGTATCTGCGCAGTTCTCCTGGTGTAAAGGCCGCTTCGAAGCCGGTTTCTGGTTCGCGATGCCTGCTTTGTTGCTGATTGCTCTGTTTTTCTTTGTGCCGGTGCTGGCGGCATTGGCGCTGAGTTTTACCGATTTCGATATTTATGTATTAGGGGACTTTTCCACGCTCAGGTTCGTCGGCCTGAGCAATTATATCCGCATCATGCACGACCCGCTGTTCTGGCTGGCCTTGCGGAACACCTTATATTTCGTGCTGATCGGCGGGTCGCTTTCCGTGGTTTTTTCGCTGGTGGTGGCATTACTGGTGAATCATGGTCTGGTCAGATTGCGTGGCTTGTTCAGAACCCTGCTGTTTCTGCCGGTAGTGACGACGCTGGTCGCGATCGCGGTCGTCTGGCGCTATTTGTATCACCAGCGTTATGGAGCTTTTAACTGGCTGCTTGAGCAGTTCGGCATTAGTCCTGTCGATTGGCTGGGCGATATTCATTGGGCGATGCCCGCCATTATCTTGATGGCTGTCTGGAAAAACTTCGGTTTTAACATGATCATTTTTATTGCCGGGTTGCAGAGCATACCTGAGCGGCTGTACGAGGCTGCGCGGCTGGACGGCGCCGGCGCCCTGGCGCAATTCAGATACATCACGTTGCCGCTGTTGTTTCCGACTTTTCTTTTCGTCAGCGTGATCACCATGATTGGTTATTTTCAACTGTTCGCTGAACCCTATCTGATGACGCAGGGCGGTCCTTCCAATCATACGCTCAGTCTGGGGCTGTTGATGTTCAACGAAGGGTTTCGCTGGTGGAATATGGGGTATGCGTCCGCGCTGGCCTTTGTTTTATTCATCATTATCCTGATGGTTACGCTGATTCAGGCTCGGCTGGGCAAGATTGTGCGGACGCGCCAATGAATCTGAAAAAATTGTTTGCCGGTATTGCCGTTCACGCCGCGCTGGTCGTGGTAGCTTTTTTTGCCACCGGGCCGCTGCTGTGGATGCTGTCGGCATCGCTGATGCCGGATATGGCAGCCACGCGTTTGCCGCCGCTACTTTGGCCAGAAACCATCAATCCGGCGCATTACCGGACGCTGTTCAGCCAGTTGAATCTGCTGCGTTATATGGGCAACAGTTTTATATTGGCGGTTGCCGTCACGTTATTGTCGCTGCTGTTCAATTCGCTGGCCGGCTACGCCTTTGCCAAACTGCATTTTGCCGGGCGCTCCGCCATATTCCGCGGCTTGATGGCCGCGATGGTGATTCCGGGGCAGGTTGCAATGCTTCCACTTTTTCTAATGCTAAGGGAGATGGGTTTGGTCAACACCTATCTGGGCGTCATCGTTCCCGGCATGGCCAGTATTTTCGGCATTTTTCTGATTCGCCAATATGCGCGCTCGATACCGGATGCGTTGCTGGACGCCGCGCGCATAGACGGGGCCAGCGAGTGGCGTATTTATTGGTCTCTGGTATTGCCGCTCTGCCGTCCGATTCTGGTGACGATGGCGGTATTCAGTTTCATGGGTTCATGGAATGACTTCATGTGGCCGTTAATTATTCTGACGGACGACAGCCTGTATACCCTGCCGGTAGCGCTTGCCGGCCTGATGGGAGAGCACGCGCAGGATGTGGAGCTGATGATGGCGGGCGCGGTGATAACCTTGTTGCCGGTGATGCTGGTTTTCTTGTCGCTGCAGCGCTTCTATATTCAAGGGCTGATTCTTGGCAGTTTGAAGGGATAGCCCCATGTTTTATGCTTTGAGGGCAAAACCTGTCAATTTTGACAGCTTACGCAGATTTCCGATGAGGGTTAGAATCGGAATCGCCTGGGAGGGTGGGAATCGAGACTATGGGATAGGCTAGGGGGGCAAGCAGTCCGCAGGGAAGCGGGCGGATGGTCTCGGTAGCCTTTGCGGTGCGCGCTCTGCAGGCTTGGTATTGTGTCCTGCCGATACGCTGTCTGTCTGTTCTATAACGGCTTTCTGCATCAATTCTGCATCGTTGAGCCGCTATCGGCGGAAGGCGAGACGAGATGCATGAGCTTTTCAGCTATTCTTTTGTGTCCGGTTTTTGTCAGATGGTCGTCGAGAACGTAATAAAAATCCGTACCGGGGGCGGGGGCCAGATCGACGTACATTGCCGCATTGTTCCTCGGGCGTTGGATAACTTCATTAAAATTATCGAATTTTTTACCGTCCGCGTTCACGTAGAAAATAATCACCTTTTTACCTGTTACCCAGGGAAACTTGGCGAGAACCGCGTTTATGCCATCATAGTGGCTCGAAAAATCCAGTAAATTCCTGCGGCTGGGGCGTAACGCGGTTTTTATTTCCCTTTTCGGAATAGACAGCGCCTCGCTTAGCCATAGTTTCAAGCTTGCATAAGGGGCGGGAGGCGCGGAGCCGAACATTGAGTTGAACTTTTCAAGCGTGACGGTCAGTGTCGGGTTTGCGCTTGTTTTGTCTTTGTTTTCAAATAAGTCGTTGTCGCAATATTGAAGAATGATGGTGTCGATTTTATCGATCAGCCCGGATTTTTCCAGTCGAAGCAGTTCCCGATAGGTTCCGTAACTGGAAACGCCGAGATTGTATACAGGGCGTCCCGTCATTTCTTCCAGGACTGACGCATAAGTTTCGTTGTCGTTTACGCCCCAGCCCATGGCGAACGAATCGCCGACAACCGCTATGCCTGGGCGGTCGGTTTTATTTTTGCTGATTCGCCCGCGTTCGTCGAAGTTCAGCGTTGTTTTGAACTCTACGTTCTCAAACTTGCATTCTCCGATCTTGGGCTTGTAAAGCAGGTCTTGATCGAATATTACGCATTCCGGCTCATTCTGCCAAAGTTTTCTGCCGCCATTGAAATAAATGACTCGTTGATAGCTGTTCATCAGCTTGTTTGAAAATACAACGCCCTGTTTCAGCACGACCATGCTGAACAGGAAAACCGATAGCGCAATCGCCACGTATAAAAACGCGCCTATAGCGCCATAGCCGACAATGCGGATAGCTAATTTTTTAGTCAAGTTCGTATGCGTTCTTGTAATCTTTGATCAGCGATTGATCCTGGTCTTCCTTTTTCATCACCGCGTTGCCGACTACGAGCAGCTCTATCTCCGTACCCATCAGGCAATGGAAGGCATCTTCCGGCGTGCAGACTATCGGTTCGCCTCGCACATTGAACGAGGTGTTGACCAATACCGGGCAACCGGTTAGTTCCTTGAATCGGGTAAGCAATCGATGGTAGCGGGGGTTGGTTTCCTTATGGACGGTTTGAATTCTGGCGGAATAGTCTACATGCGTCACCGCAGGAATTTCTGATCGCGGGATGTTAAGCTTGTCTATTCCAAAGAGCTTCTTTTGCTCCTCATTCATCGGCAGCTGTTTTTCTTCGGTCAGGTCGGCGACCAGAAGCATGTAAGGGCTATCTGTGTCGATCTTGAACCACTCGGAAACATCCTCGCGCAGTACGCTCGGAGCAAAGGGCCGGAAGGACTCCCGGTATTTCACTTTGAGATTGAGCTGTTTTTGAACCGTCGGCGAACGAGGATCGGCAATGATTGAACGTCCGCCCAATGCTCTGGGGCCAAACTCCATCCGTCCCTGATGCCAGCCGATTGCCTTGCCTTCAGCCAGCGCGCGAGCCGTGATGTCGATTTGATCGTCCTCGGAAACGGTGGTGAAAATTGCGCCAATATTCGTCAGCCGCCTTTCAATGTCGTCCTGACTGAATTTAGGTCCAAGGTAGGCCCCCTTCATGGCGTCGTTCGCGTTGACCGTCCTCGGCTGGTTTTGCATCAGGTGGTAAGCGGCGAGTGCGGCGCCGATCGCCCCTCCCGCATCGCCCGCGGCCGGCTGAATCCAGATCTGATCAAATACTTTTTCTTGCAGCAGTTTACCGTTGGCGACGCAGTTAAGCGCCACGCCGCCCGCCAGACAAAGGTTCTTCTGCCCGGTCGATTTTTTGATGCCTTTCGCCAGCTTGATGACGACCTCTTCGGTAACGGCCTGAACTGAAGCGGCCAGATCCATTTCCCGCTGCGTCAACGCGCCTTCCGCCTTTCTCGGCGCGCCGCCAAAAAGCGCGTGGAAGCGTTTGTTGGTCATGGTCAGGCCGGTGCAGTAATTGAAGTAGCGCATATCGAGACGGAACGAACCGTCTTCCTTGATGGCGATAAGATGATTCTTGATCAGATCGGCATATCTGGGTTCGCCGTACGGCGCCAGCCCCATGATTTTATACTCGCCGGAGTTGACCTTGAAGCCGGTGTAATAAGTGAACGCTGAATAAAGCAGCCCCAGTGAGTGGGGAAAATGGATTTCCTTGTGCACGGACAGCTGATTGCCCTTCCCGATGGCAAGGGAAGTGGTTGTCCACTCGCCTACGCCGTCCATGGTAAGAACGGCAGCTTCTTCATAAGGCGATGGGAAGAAAGCGGATGCCGCATGGCTCAGGTGGTGCTCGGAAAACAGAAGACGTTTGGACCAATCAAGCTTTTTGCCGAAATGTTCTTTGAAAGCATCGGCTATAACGGTTTTCTGAAAGAGTTTGTCCTTTAGCCAGACCGGTAAAGAAGTGGCAAAGCTGCTGTATCCTTTCGGAGCGAATGCCAGATAGGTCTCGAACAGCCTTTCGAATTTTAAAAACGGCTTGTCGTAAAAAACCACGTAATCGATTTCCGTCGGGTCCAGGCCGGCTTCATTCAGGCAGTATCGGATGGCGTTCGCCGGAAACCCTGCATCGTGTTTCCGGCGGGTAAAACGTTCCTCCTGTGCTGCGGCGATAATCTCGCCATCTGTAACCAGGCATGCGGCGGAGTCATGGTAGTACGCGGACAGCCCGAGGATACGCATATTCAGAATAGTGTGTAGATGAATGGAGCGATGATGGAGCCTTGAGCGGCGATTAACAAAGCGCCGATCATAACCATGGTTATGATGATAGGAGCCAGCCACAGCTTGTTGCGGGCACATAAAAATGCCCAGAGTTCCTTGATGAATGAACCCATGTAACCCTCAGAACTGATTTTTGAAAGAATCGGAAGTAAATCCCGACTGCGTACGCTCTATCCAGTAGGACGTATCGGTTTCCCGTTGTTTGAGCCTGAGTTCGTCGCGCCCAAACAGGCGTGTGATAAAGGCAATAGGGACCAGCAGCACAAAAAAAATGACGCCCAATACGATCGGGCTGACAATCTTGCCAAGAAGCTCGCCGAGGCGGAACCATGCGCGATTGAACGGACCAAGAAGGCGAGGAGCCAAAACAGCGATAAGGCCGAGGGTGAGGCCGATGATGAGCCAGGGGATGCATGTTTGACTGTCCCAGCCTTTTTGCATGTCCCAGCCATTAGACCAGTATTCATGGATGCCCAGAGCGGCAAAAACAGTGGAAAAAAGGAAGCCGAAGCTTCGCTCCGATGGTAATTTTGCCATGTCGTCTTGTAAATTAAAGTAAATTAAATCTAATCCTGATTACCATATACTAACTTTTCTTTGATCGTAATCCAAGACCCTATTTGGAATAAGAGGGCGGTTTCAAATTCCAAGTGCAACGGTTGTTGATTCGCACATAGCCTCATCCTTTTGGCAATTATGCAGGAATTCGGCATAAACTTCCAAGGGGGTTCTAAACCCGAGAATTTTTCTCGGTCTCGTGTTCAGTCTGTATGCGATTTCATCCAGTTGCTCCTGCGAGTAGGTCGACAAATCGGTTCCTTTGGGTAAATACTGGCGCAGTAGTCCATTGGTGTTCTCGTTACTTCCGCGTTGCCAAGGGCTATGAGGGTCGGCAAAGTAGATGGTGATGCCCGCTCGCTCACTGAGCGTTTTATGGCAGCTCATTTCCTTACCTTGATCATAGGTCATGGTTTTGCGCATCGGCTCATGGACACGGTTCAATGCGTTACTGAAGCCTTCCAGTGCGGCTTCAGCCGTGCCGGACGTCATAGCCGCCAGCATCACAAGGCGGCTGCTACGCTCGACCAGCGTGCCTACCGAAGAACGATTGCCTGACCCCTTGATCAGATCACCTTCCCAATGCCCTGGAACCAGCCGGTCTTCAATCTCCGGTGGACGTACATGCAAGCTGTTCATATCAGGTATCTGACCACGCCGATCGGTTCCTCTGGCGCGAGGACGTCTGCCCGTGTGAGATTGCCGCAAACAGCTCAACAGTTCGCTGCGTAATTCACCGCGTGGGAAGGCATACAGTGCGGTGTATATCGTTTCATGTGACACCGTAAGGGCTCCCTGCTCTGCATACACGCGCTTGAGTGTGCCAGAAATCTGTTCAGGCGACCAACCTTCATGCAGAAAGTAATCGACTACGCCAAAAAGCAGGCTATCCGGTAATAATTTGCGCGGCTTTCGAGCCATATGGCGTAACTGCCTCGCTCGTATCCCCGCCGTACCTGCGCAATAGCTACCAGACTTGACTGGATTGCGTAACAATTCGCGACTGATCGTTGACGGAGATCGCTGTAATCTCAAAGCCATCGCCCTCAGGCTATGTCCATCTGACTTCATCAACATGATCGCGGCACGATCCTCTGCACTTAAGTGATTATATTTCTTTTCCATTGCAACACCTTATCATAGTGTTGCACTTGTATTTTGAGCCCGCCGAGATATTCTCTTTGGAATTAAGCGTGACGAGAACTTTATGGATTGGCTGCACCTTTTTGATGCAAATTTTCTTTTTTGCACTAATTGTGGTTGGTTTGCGGCTGCGTCTGTCGCGTGATGGCGCCTTGTTTTGATCTGTATGTTTTTTTGTGGTGCGTTTGGCGCGTTTTTTGCTCTTGTATGGTACGCGCTATGGGCGCTATGAGAGAGATTATGATAACGACTACACAAAGCAACGATGTTCTTTTTATTCTTCTTGGCGCTATTATGGTGCTGGCGATGCATGCCGGGTTCGCTTTTCTGGAACTGGGCACGGTTAGAAGCAAAAACCAGGTCAACGCGCTGGTCAAAATACTGAGCGACTTTGCGATTTCCACCCTGGCTTACTTTTTCATAGGCTACTTCGTCGCTTACGGCGTGCATTTTTTCTCGGGCGCGCAACAACTAAGCATGGCGAATGGTTATGATCTGGTAAAGTTTTTCTTTCTGTTGACTTTTGCCGCCGCCGTGCCGGCGATCGTTTCCGGCGGCATTGCCGAACGCGCCAGGTTTAATCCGCAGCTGGCGGCAACCTTCATGCTGGTCGGTCTGGTCTACCCGTTTTTCGAAGGTATCGTCTGGAATAAAAACTTCGGTTATCAGGATAAATTGCTGCAACTTTTTGGTGCAAGCTTTCATGATTTCGCTGGGTCTGTTGTGGTGCATACGGTAGGCGGCTGGATCGCGCTGACCGCCGTTGTTCTGCTGGGGCCGCGTCATGGGCGTTATCTGCGCGGCGGGTTGATAAGCGCGCATCCGCCTTCGAGTATTCCTTTTCTCGCCTTGGGCGCCTGGATACTGACTGTGGGGTGGTTCGGTTTTAATGTGATGTCCGCGCAAACGCTGAATGCCGTTAGCGGTCTGGTGGCGGTCAATTCGTTGATGGCCATGGTGGGGGGAACGCTGACCGCATTGATTATCGGACGTAACGACCCCGGATTTACCCATAACGGCCCGCTTGCCGGTTTGGTCGCGGTTTGCGCCGGCTCCGATGTGATGCATCCTGCCGGCGCATTGGTGACAGGCGCGCTGGCGGGCGCGTTATTCGTCTATATGTTCACCTTGACGCAAAACCGATGGAAAGTGGACGATGTGCTCGGCGTATGGCCTCTGCACGGCTTGTGCGGCGCGTGGGGCGGTATTGCCGCCGGTATTTTCGGGCAGCAGAGCCTGGGCGGTCTGGGCGGCGTGAGTCTGGCGGCTCAGCTGATCGGCACCGTGGCCGGCGTTGTTGTTGCCTTGTCGGGCGGGTTCGCGGTTTACGGCGTACTCAAGAAAACTGTGGGTTTGCGTCTGGAGCCGGAACAGGAGTTTCAAGGCGCGGATCTGACCATACACAATATTTCAGCTACGCCGGGCAAGGAGAGCGGCTGGTAAAGCCGCGTCTTCCCAAGACCGCTGACGGCATTCATGGTATTGTTAGCGCATACTGCCATCATTCGCTTCCAGACATTGCCATAAAGCGTCTGCTTTTAGGATAATGGCGCAACTTTTTACGATTAATCTAAGCGTTTATGAAATACCGTCTGGAATCATTACTTTCGGCTGCGGTCAGTCGGCTCGAATCGGAAGGGTTGGCCTTTGCCGGAGAGGCTGTGCCCGTTCGCGTCGAAAGGGTGCGCGAAGCGCAGCATGGCGATTTTTCCACCAATCTGGCCATGGCGCTGGCCAAGCAGGGCGGTGTTAACCCGCGTATGCTGGCCGAGCGTATTATTGCCGCGCTGCCGGCAAACGATTTGTACACACGAGTGGAAATCGCCGGGCCGGGGTTTATCAACTTTTTTGTCGGTTCCGGGAGGCAGCTGCAACTAATAGGTCAGGTGCTGGATGCGGGTAAACAATATGGGCTATCGCAAATCGGCGCGGGAAAGTCGGTATTGATCGAATACGTATCGGCCAATCCGACCGGGCCTCTGCACGTAGGACACGGCCGCGGCGCGGCTTACGGTTCGGTGGTCGCCAATCTGCTGAACGCAGCCGGTTTCCGGGTGCATCGGGAATACTATGTCAACGATGCCGGACGGCAAATGGATATATTGGCGGCCAGCGTATGGCTGCGTTATCTGCAAGACAGCGGCGCCGGCTTTGTGTTTCCCAGCAATGGCTATCGCGGCGAGTATGTGCGCGATATTGCCGCCGATCTGAAGGCGCGCTACGCCGATCGTTTTGTGTATCCGCTGGCGCAGGCTGTTGCCGGGTTGCCCAGGGACGAACCGCAAGGCGGCGATAAGGAAGCCCATATTGACGCCTGGGTAGCGCTCGCGAAAATAACGCTGGGCACGGAAGATTACCGTCTGCTTTTCGATGCCGGGCTAAACAGCATCCTGGCCGATATCCGCGACGATCTTGCCGAGTTCGGCGTTGAGTATCAAACCTGGTTTTCCGAGCGTTCGCTGGTTGATGAAGGCGCGGTTACCGAAGCGCTGAACCGGCTCGAAGCGTCTGGATATTTGTATGAGCAGGACGGCGCGCGCTGGTTTGCATCCAGCCGGCTGGGGGATGAGAAGGACAGGGTGGTTGTGCGCGAAAATGGGCAGATGACTTATTTCGCCGCCGATATCGCTTATCACATGAACAAGCTGGATCGCCAATTCGATCATATTATCAATATATGGGGAGCAGATCATCACGGCTATATCCCTCGGGTCAGGGCGGCGCTGGAGGCGATGGGCGGCGATCCAGCGAAGTTGGAAGTATTGCTGGTTCAATTCGCGGTATTGTACCGGGGCGAGGAGCGGGTGCAGATGTCTACCCGTTCCGGCGAGTTCGTGACATTGCGGCAATTGCGCAACGAAGTCGGAAAAGATGCCGCCCGGTTCTTTTATGTGATGCGCAAGGCAGATCAGCACATGGATTTCGATCTGAAGCTGGCGACATCCAGAACCAACGAGAATCCTGTGTACTACGTGCAATATGCGCACGCGCGTATTTGCAGCGTTTTCCGGCAGCTTGATGAAAAGGGCTGGGCGCGCGACATAGCGCTGGGAATGGCGAGTCTCGAACGTTTGACAGAGACGCATGAATCTGCGCTGATCACGCTTCTGGAATCTTATCCTGAGCGCCTGGAAGCCGCCGCGCTGCAAAAAGCGCCGCATCATTTGATCAATTATCTGCGCGAACTGGCGGCCGCCCTGCATACGTATTACAACGCTCACCAGTTTCTGGTCGAAGACGCGGCTTTGCGAGAGGCAAGGCTGCTGTTGATCGCTGCCGTGCGCCAGGTGATAGTCAATGGACTGGATTTGTTGGATATCGCTGCGCCAGAGTCGATGTAGTGGAAACCAGAGACTATAAAAGCCGGGTAGTTGTCGATCGTAGCAAGAAAGGGGGGCGTAGCGATGACCTCGACTGGAAACGTGCGCGCAATCGCAAGGGCGGCAAGCCGGCGCCGAACCGTTCGCGCTGGTGGCTTATTTTGGCCGCGGCGGCATTGAGTATTTTCGCGATCGTCTCTTTGATGAAATGGCTGAAAGGCGGATTAGAAAACAGCGTCGCTGTTTCCGTCGCGTCCGCTCCCAAAACGGCTAATAAAACCATACCGTTGCCGGTGCCGGCTTCCGAGCCGGCGTCAACGCCGAAAGCGCCTGAGAAAAAACCGCCGGCCCCTGCCGATGCGGCTGACAAAAGTCTGGAGCAGCAGCCGGTGACCGCGCCTCCTGTGCAGCCGGGGCCGGATACGTCCGCGTCATCTCAAAAGAAAGTGGAGCCGGTGAAGGTGAAGCCGCCTGAGCCGCGCTTTACCTTTTACAAGATATTGCCGGATCAGGAGGTAATCATTCCTGATCCGGATATCCGCATGCTGAAGCAAAGCACTCCTGTCGCGAATGTTCAATATACGCTGCAGGTAGCTTCCAGCTTGCAGTTGGATGAAGCTAAAGGAATTCAGGAGAAACTATCTCAAATCAAGGTCAAGTCCCATATCGAAAGCATAGAGATCGAAAATGCTTTATGGTATCGGGTCAAGGTTGGGCCTTTCAAGGATCTGGATCGGGCGGATCAAGTAAAGGTCTGGCTGCGCAACAATAAGATAGACAGTGTCGTGCAGAAAAAAATCGATCATTAGCACTCTGTTGTGGGGCTCTTATGCAAGAGAAAATTGGCTGAGCAGCCAAGTCGCAAGGATTAACGTTAAGGTTTTTCCGTTCGATCTTCAGAACAGGCTAGGGTCTGAGCTTGTCGACGGGGAGGATAAAAGGGTTGCTGATCTATTTAAGCGCCGGCAGGCTTTTAAGTAGTAGATTGCAGGTTATTGATTTTAATGTCCGGCGTGCCGGAGTGGGCTCGCCTTGAGCTATCTGGCGGGTAAATGAAAATCCCTCCATGCGGGTTTGTGCCGGTATCAAGCCGGAGAGCCTGTCCTGGGCGTAGCCGTGAGGAATGTTGCTCCGATGACATCCCTCGGCTAAATCCAGGGCAAGCCATGGCGTCCGGGTTCCGGCATTCTCCGCTGGAGCGACGGGAATGTGTATCATCGGCGCGGAAGCGACCCGCGCCGATGTGTTTTTCACCAGGAACAGTAAAACGATTGGAGCTTTAAGAGGAAGCCGGCCGTTGCAAACCGCGTAGCGGCAGCAGACTCCATAGCGCCAATCCGAGAAAGCAGACCAGGACCCAGCCGGGCATGCTGATGCCGAACAGAGTCCAATCCACCTTGGCGCATTCGCCGGTGCCGGTCAGCATCAAACGCAGGGTGTCGCTCAGCGGGAAATAATTGAACATATATTCAAGTCCGGGGCCGCAGGCCGGCACCTCTTCGGCGGGCAGATGCTGCAGCCAGACATGGCGAGCGGAAATTGACGCGCCTGTCAGCGCGATCAGGCAGGTTATAACGGCGTAGATCCGTGTACCGGAGGCAGCGGGGTTATGCAGCCAGGCTGTTAAAAAAGCAAGCGTCAGCGCGAACACCACGATACGTTGCGATATGCACAGCGGGCAGGGTTCCAGTCCCAGCCGGAGTTGGAAGTAAAGCGCGCTTAGCAGCATGGCGGCGCAGGCGAGAAAACCAAGCAAAAAACAGGTTCGTGTGTCGGGCAGTTTCATAAGATTTTTACATTTCAATTCTGAACAGGTTTCCAGGAGAAGCAGATGTTGACTTATCCGGCGATAGATCCCGTAGCGATTACTCTGGGTCCGATTAAAATCCACTGGTACGGCCTGATGTATGTCGCCGGTATCAGTGCCGTGTGGTGGCTGGCCCGGCGTCGCGCCAGTCGCGATATGGTTGCGTTGACGCCCGCCCAGGTCGAGGATCTGATTTTTTATTGCGCGCTCGGCGTCGTGCTGGGCGGGCGTTTGGGCTACACCTTTTTTTATAATTTTAGTGGTTTTCTCGATAATCCGCTGTCTATTTTTCGTATATGGGAGGGCGGCATGTCTTTTCATGGCGGCATGCTGGGGGTTTTTGCGGCGATGATCTGGTATGGGCGTAAGCTTGGCACCGGTTTTTTTGTGCTGGCGGACTTTATCGCGCCGTTGGTTCCCATCGGGCTGGGGGCGGGACGGATCGGTAATTTCATCAATGCGGAATTATGGGGGAAGCCGACCGATTTGCCCTGGGCCATGGTGTTTCCCGGCGCCGGCCCTTACCCGCGTCATCCTTCCATGCTGTACGAGGCCGTGCTCGAAGGGTTGGTGCTCTATGTGCTGCTGAACTGGCTCAGCGCCAGGCGGCCGCCGCGCAAGGCAATTTCCGGCTGGTTCATGCTGTTTTACGGCATTTTTCGCTTTACGGTGGAGTTCGTGCGCGTTCCCGATACGCAACTGGGCTATTTGGCGTTCGGCTGGCTTACGCAAGGCCAGGTGTTGAGTTTTCCGATGATCATCACCGGGGTTCTTCTGTTGTGGATGGCTTACCGTTCAGTAGCCTCGCCGCTTAAGGCCGGGTGACTCATGCGTCAATATCTGGAATTGCTCGACGATATTCTGCAGCACGGTGTGCAAAAGCGCGATCGCACCGGAGTCGGCACACTGGGTGTCTTCGGGCGGCAGATGCGTTTCGATCTGAACGCGGGGTTTCCGCTGCTGACCACCAAAAAACTGCATATCCCATCAATATTCCATGAGCTGCTGTGGTTTATTTCCGGAGACACCAATATCCGCTATCTGCGCGAGCGCAACGTCAGTATCTGGGACGAGTGGGCTGACGAAAACGGCGAATTGGGCGATGTTTACGGCAAACAGTGGCGCGCCTGGCAGAGCGCAGACGGCGGCACCGTAGATCAACTGGCCCAACTGCTGACGCAGATCAGAGAGACGCCGTACTCGCGGCGTTTGCTGATCAGCGCTTGGAATCCTGCAGAATTGCAGCGTATGGCGCTGCCGCCTTGCCATTATGCCTTTCAGTTCATGGTGGAGGATGGGAGGCTTTCCTGTTTATTCAATATGCGCTCGACCGATGTTTTTTTAGGGTTGCCGTTCAATATCGCCAGTTATGCGCTATTGACGCATATGGTGGCGCAGCAGTGCGATTTGGCGCCCGGCGAACTGATCTGGAGCGGGGCCGATGTGCATCTGTACTTGAACCATCTGGAGCAGGCGCGCGAGCAATTGACCCGCTCTCCGCTGGCGCTGCCCGAACTGATTATCCTGCGTAAAGCGGAAAATCTGTTCGATTACCGTTATGAAGATTTCGCGGTGAGAGACTACGAGCCGCATCCGGCGATCAAGGCGGCAGTGGCGGTGTGAGGTGAAAATATCCCTGATCGTCGCCATGTCCGCCAACCGCGTTATCGGTATCGATAACCGCATGCCCTGGCATTTGCCAGCCGATCTGCAGCGGTTTCGCGCCATTACCTGGGGCAAGCCGATTTTGATGGGGCGTAAAACCCACGAATCGATAGGGCGTCCGTTGCCGGGGCGCGAGAATATCGTGCTGACTTCCGATTCGTCATATCGAGCCGAGGGGTGCGTTGTGGTTAATTCTCTGCAGCAGGGGCTGGCCGTCGCCGCGCGCCATCCTGAAGCGATGATTATCGGCGGTTCGACGCTTTATCAGGCGAGCTTGCCTATCGCCGAGCGCTTATACCTGACGCACATAGACCGTAGTTTCGAGGGCGATACCTCTTTTCCCGAGGTCGACTGGACTGAATGGCGAGAGGTTGAGCATCAGTCTGTTACCGACGATGATTCTGTTTCATTCGGCTATGCCTTTATGGTGTGGGACAGGAAACTCTGATTTTAATAGCTTGCCTGGGCATTAATGGCCGACAACAACGAAGTTGGGCGACGGTTTGCAGGAGGGGGCTGGGTTCCGATAACCGCGCACTGGCTTTGGAAAAAGCGCAGCGGCGCTACAATTCTCTGGACAGAACCGAAGAACAGCCTTTACATTACTGTAGCGGTTTTGCCTGTAGGGACTCGGTGTTAAAGAAGGCGCGCTGTTGATAGATTGGAGCATACGCAGCCGGTTTAATTTCATGCAAGTTAATTTGATCGAACCGCTTCCCAAACCGGGTGAGTTTGATGTGATATTTCTGCGCAACGTGATGATTGGCTTTGATCCGGATACCAAGCGCCGCCTTGTGGCGCGTTTATTGCCCTTGCTGCGCGAGGGCGGGCGTTTTTTTGTCAGTCACTCCGAGACCCTGCACGGCAATCACGATACGCAAATCATCGTTGCCCCATCGGTTTATCTCAAGCCCTGATGGACAGCAAAAAAACTGCGAATAGGGTTGAGGTGTTTCTTCGTCCGGGCTGTTTCTGCCGTTGCATTACCTGCATCTGTAACCTACCAGGTCATGTATGGCCTTGGTTTTCCTGGCGTCCCCCATGCTGTTGCCGGGAGTTCTGGGCATTTTTCGCACTCGATATTCCGGAGCAGCCACGCCCGAGTACGGAATGGAAGACTGGAGCAGGGCCGGGCTCAAGAGATAGGTGAATGAAAACAATAAAAGTCATGATTGTTGATGGTTCAGCCGTGTTGCGGCAGGTGCTGTCTTCGGTCTTTGAAAAAGAAGATGGGATGGAGGTAATCGGGGTAGCAGCCGATCCGGTATTTGCCATCGAAAAAATGGGCAAGACATGGCCCGATGTTTTGATAGTCGATATTGAAATGCCGCGCATGGATGGCATAACCTTTTTGAAGAAAATCATGGCGGAACATCCGACGCCGGTGATTGTTTTTTCAACCCTGACGGAGAAGGGCTCTGTGGCGACAATGCAGGCGCTCGCCGCCGGCGCGGTAAGCGTCGTTACCAAGCCGAAGCTGGGATTGAAGCTTTACTTGCAGGAGTCCTCCGAGCATTTGGTTCGCACGGTCAGGACGGCCGCGCACGCCCATTTAAAGCGTTCTGGTTCATCGCCGTCTGTTACCGTGCCTCCCAAATTGACTGCGGACGCCGTTCTTCCCGCTGCGGAGCACGTCATGGAAGAGACCACTCAGACGGTTATAGCCATAGGCACTTCGACCGGCGGCACGCTGGCGCTGGAAACGGTTTTAACCGCGTTGCCCAGAACGAGTCCCGGTATACTTATAGTACAGCACATGCCGGAACAGTTTACCGAAGCCTTTGCCAGGCGTCTGGACGATATCTGCCGGATTTCTGTGACCGAGGCCCGGCATGGCGATCAGGTCATGCCGGGGCGTGCATTGATTGCGCAGGGGGGGCGCCACATGATGCTCAGGCGTAGCGGCGCGCAATATTATGTAGATGTTGTCGAAGGTCCACCGGTAAGCCGCCATCGTCCGTCGGTCGATGTGTTGTTCCGTTCCATGGCGAAGTTTGCAGGTAAAAATGCCTTGGGCATCATCATGACCGGGATGGGCGACGATGGCGCGAAGGGTTTGCTGGAAATGCATCAAATGGGCGCGCTTACTATCGCACAGGATGAAGAGAGTTGCGTGGTTTACGGTATGCCGAAAGAAGCGATCAAGTTGGGCGCAGTAGATAAAATCGTCGCTTTGCAACAGATAGCGGCTGAAATCAGCGCTTGCGTCAATCAGACGAAGCTTTAACGAGTTGTAGATCTATGGGTGTTCGTCTCGTTAAAACCGTTGGTGTTCGTGGAAAATTTGTCGAGTCAGGCGAATCGGTCTTCGGCAGGGCTTTTCTCATTGTATCCACAGTGACGCATGTCTCATAATCGTTCTCATGGAACAGACTAAAAATACCAAGTTCCTTATGTTTCGCATGTTTGTAATATATAGACGGGTTACAATGACACATTCGTTGGTTCCCACCGCCCACTTCTTTACGGAATACCGATAGGTTTAGGAGAAAAACAGATAGCAATGAGCAAAATACTCTTGGTTATTGAGGGGGCTGGTGAGCGGATTTCAGCGTTGAGGCAAGCGTTGGAGCGCTCCGGGTGTCATGTAGGCAGCGAAAGCGGACGGACTGCCTTCAGTTCTGCTGATAAAGTGCTGGTTGCTGTCGGCGCTTCGCGGCATAAAGGCGAGGAGCCGACGGCGCTGGAGGAGGTCTGCAAGGAAGCGTTGCAGATTTGGTCCCGGCAGGTGGAAACGGTGCGGAATCAGGCGCAGGAGGCAATTACTTCATTGACTTCGCGTTTCGAACAAATCATTCGAGAGTTGGAAACTGCTGTTTCAGCGTCGGACGGGTCGGCGGAAACCGGTCATGAAAGCGCTGTTGAGGTTATTGACGGCAGCAAGAGAGAATTGGGTGGTTTGATCGATAGTCTGCGCGAGGTGCGTAGCGGGCGAGAAAATATCGCTAATGAAATCAACCGTATGGCGAGTTATATAGGTGAGTTGAACGAGATGGCCGGAGAAATGGCCAACATTGCGCTGCAAACCAATTTGCTGGCCATGAATGCGGCGATAGAAACGGCGCACGCCAAGGAACATGGCCGCGGCTTCGCGGTAGTGATCGAAGAAGTGCGTAAACTGTCGGAGTATACCGCCGACACCAGCAAGCGGATGTCGTACAATGCCAGAGCCATCGGTTCCGCAATCAAAACCGCTGCGCATGTTTCCGTGGAGTTTGCCAGCAAGGATGTGAGCGTCGTTACGCATACCGAACGCGCTGTAGGCCGCGTGATTAACGGTTTTAACGAGATTACGCAGGATTTATCCGAGTCCGCGCATCGCTTACAGGCAACCGGTTCGGCAGCAGGCCGGGAAATTAACGACGTATTACAGGAATTACAATTCGGAGAAGCAATGGCCGGACAATTGAAGCAGATAGAGAACAGTTTTAATACTTTGCATGCGGTGCTGGAACAGCGTACCTAGTTGATTCAAGAACAGGGTGCTTCCGCGTGGTCTCGATAGCCTTGGCCGGAGATCCAGTGCCTGTTTGCCGAATGCTTGCTTTATCTGTAACTATTCAGCTACCGTTGTACATCACTGCAGGAGCTGGCTAAAGCCCGCTTGTTTCATTCAAAGATTACATTACAGTATCTCTTAATGATGCGTATTCCGTAGAAGGCTCTAATGAGTTGAATGGTTACCCTTCTTTATTAATGAAAACTATTAATGAAACCGTATGACTGAGACCGTATCGCGTATCCTGCTGCTTATTGAAGCGGACAAAAACCCCGAACAGATTGTAAAGCGCGTGCTCGATCAGAGCGGTTACGCTTGTGTATGGGAGAGTGAAGGTGACCCGGGGGAGTTGCTGAAGCATGAATCTGGCGGTCTGTCCCTGCTGGATGCGGTTTGCTACACCTCGCTGCCTCATTGGTCGCAACAGGTCGAAGCCGTGCGCCTGCAGACCAACCGCGTTATCGTCGATATGACGGCTCGTTTCGGCAAGATAGCGGAGGCATTGGGTAGCGCGATCAATACCTCCAGCGCTGCTTCGGGTCCGAGAGCGCGTCACGGCGACTTGTCTGTGATAGCGGACAGTCAGGGCGAGTTGTCGAAATTAACCGAAACCTTAAGATCATTGCAGGATGGGCAGAACTCTGTGGTTGAGGAGCTGAGCGGTCTTTCCGGCTATACGAGCGAACTGGGGGACATGGCTCATCAGATGACGTCCATTGCGCGGCACACCAAGATGCTGGCGCTAAACTCCGCCGTACAGGCGGCGCATGCCGGACCGCATGGCGCAGGCCTTGCCGTTATTGCGCACGAAGTTCATTTGTTGTCGGTATATACCGCAGAAACCAGCGAACGCATGGGGCATGTGGCGAATACGCTGAGCGAAGCTATTGATAAGTCAGCTCATTTATCCGAGGAGCTGGCGAAAAAGGATAAGGATGCCGTTGCGCAAATAGACGGAACGCTTGAGCGCGTGCTGGGCGACTTTAATCGTATTACCCGGCAGTTGAGCGACTTGACGCAGATATTACAGCAGAGCAATAGTCGCGTGCAGTCGGAAGTGATGGATGTTTTGGTGGCATTGCAGTTCGAGGACAGGATAAACCAGATACTTGCGAGCATCTCCAATACGCTGAATGAGTTGCATGACTTGATCGAGAAAAATGGCCAGGACCATCTTATCGATCTGGGTGGCGCCCAGGGGTGGCTGGATCGCATGGCTGCAACATACACTACCCAGGAGCAGCACTATAACCATCATGGCGCGTCTGTTACGGCATCGGAAGATACCGATATTACTTTTTTCTGAGATGGCTGAGAGGCTGAAAACGTAACATTTGTTCCAGCCGCGATCAAAAGATGAACCTTTCCTTTCAACGCTTGTCAGATAATCGACATGCCCTTGTCTTCCCCCTGTTCGGCGCGAAGCTTTCGGTACGCCCCACTAGCAACGCTTCTACCACCCCGCCCCGTCTTTCCCCGCAGATTAAACTTCCGGCAGAGCGAGCGGCTTCCGCACAGGTTGAATTATATGATATTACATGGTCTGATTCCTCTTTCTTTTTGGCCGATGCTGGCTGTAACCCTGATGTTGACGCACGTTACCATAGTCAGCGTAACCATTTTCCTGCACCGGCATCAGGCTCACCGGGCATTGTCCCTGCATGCGTCGGCAAGCCATTTTTTCCGTTTCTGGATATGGCTGACCACGGCCACGGTAACCAAGGCCTGGGTCGCGATCCACCGCAAGCATCACGCGCGTTGCGAGACGCCGGATGATCCTCATAGTCCGCAGGTGCTCGGCATAGGCAAGGTCCTGTTTCAGGGATGGATGCTGTATCGCCGCGAGGCGGGAAATAGCGAAACCCTGGATCGTTTCGGCGCGGGGACGCCGGATGACTGGCTGGAACGACATTTGTACAGCCGTTTTCCCAATCTGGGCATTGCGCTGATGCTGATTTTGAATCTGTTGCTGTTTGGGCTTGCAGGCGTAGCGATCTGGGCTGCGCAGATGCTGTGGATACCGTTTTGGGCGGCAGGCGTGGTCAACGGCCTTGGACACTCTCTGGGCTACCGTAATTTCGAAACCCCGGATGCTTCCACTAATCTATGGCCGATCGGCATTATCATCGGCGGCGAGGAGCTGCACAATAATCATCATGCCTATCCGGCTTCGGCGCGCTTGTCGTATCAGTGGTGGGAGCTGGACATCGGCTGGATGTATATCCGCCTGTTGGCGCTATTGAATCTGGCCGAGGTAAAGAACGTGTCGTGCAAGGCCTCGATACAGGCGGATGCGCTGAATATCGACTTGGACACCGTCAAGGCCGTGCTGCGCAACCGCGCCCATATTCTGAGCCTGTATGGACGCCGCGTGGTGACTCCCGCCATGCGGCAGGAAACCGCGAAATATGCCGGGCCGGAGCGCCGTCTGTTGCGCCGGATACGTCCGTTGCTGTTCCGGGAATATGTCAAGGCGGACGCTACTGTCAGGCAAAACTTCAGCCGGATACTGGACGCCAATCAGGTTTTGGCAACGGTCTATCAGTTCAAGCAGCAACTCAAGGCCGTTTGGAGCGATTCGCCGGACAGCCGGGACGAACGCCTGCAGCGCTTGCGAATCTGGTGTCAGCAGGCGCAGCAAAGCGGAATCCCCTGGTTACAGCATTTCGCCGATATTTTGAGAGGGTACCGTTTACAGCCTGTTCATTAAGGAAGTGTTGAACAACTCCCGTTCATGAGAGAATAATGACATACCCATCAGCCGCTTCGATCGGGTATGAACACCCGCGCAAAGCAGGTCGGAACTGGGCAATTGAGCCGAGGCACGCGGATAGGTAGAGGTAGGTATAACTACGCCATAACCCTTGCCCATGGCGATTCGTCTGCGGCGGTGAAGCCCGCTGACGGTCGCGCCAGAATCACTTCACTCCCTCTTCATCGGTGTATGCTGATATGTATTCGACCAGCTAGTGGTATGAACAGTGGCTGTAGGCTGGATCGATCTGCGCCTGTTGGCTTGTGGCAAACCTGACGTTATTTCCATAGCCCGTTTTTGTCGTTGAATATCCGAAGCACTAGCAAGAAGCTACCTCCAGCGTTGATGGTTTGGCAGGATCACCCCGCAATATTATGCCGCGATTGTTGGCTTCCAAGTGGCGCACAATCTTGTAAACCGCTTCTATTTGATCGGGCGAACCGCAAATTTCAGCCAGCTTTGAAATGCTGTGCGGTCCTGCGCTGGTTTGGATGGCGCGCATGACGCGTCTTTGCAAATCCAGCAGGCTTGCTGCGGCCTTCTTGCCTGCCTCGACTCCGGGTTGATGATAGGCGTTGACGTTTACCAGGCAGGCGTACAGCCCCACGGCGCGTTCATAGAGCGCAATCAATGCGCCGACGCTACGAGGATCAACCTGGCGGATGGTTATGGTGATCGAATCCCGGTTATTTTCATACAGCGCCTCACGGGTTCCCTGCAAAAATCCATTCAAAAAATCGCCTGAGGTCGCACCCGGCTCCACTTCTATGGATGGACCCTCCCGGTCCAGCAGCACCTCAATGAAGGTGGCAAAGAAATTCGGCACGCCCTCGCGTAACTGCTGTACATAAGCATGCTGGTCGGTCGAGCCTTTATTACCGTAAACGGCAATTCCCTGGTGGACGAGGTTGCCATCCAGATCTTTTTCCTTCCCCAATGATTCCATCACCAATTGCTGCAGATAGCGGCTGAATAACAGCAGACTGTCTTTGTAGGGCAATATCACCATGTCTTTTGCACCTTTTCCGTCGCCGGCGTAATACCAGGCAAGCGCCAACAGGGCTGCCGGGTTGCCTTTGATATCCGCGATTCGGGTGGCTTCATCCATTTCCCTGGCACCGGACAGCAGTGCCCGTACATCAACGCCTTGCAGGATTGCGGCAAGCAAGCCAACGGCTGACATCTCCGACGTACGCCCGCCTATCCAATCGAACATCGGAAACTCGGCCAGCCAACCCTCCATGCGTTCCAGCTCATCCATTTTGCTGCCAGGCACGGTGATTGCCACCGCGTGGGTAGGGAAGTCCAACCCTTGTAGTTCGAACGCATGCTTGACTTCCAGCATACCATTGCGGGTCTCTGGAGTTCCGCCGGATTTGCTGGTGATAATCACCAGTGTGCTTCTGAGCCGATCCTTTAACTGATTGAGCACTCGATCTATGCCGGCGGGGTCGGTATTATCCATAAAGTGTATAGCCATCGCTGGGTAGTCCGCAGACAATGCTTCCGCGACAAACTCAGGCCCCAAGGCGGAACCGCCTATGCCGATGGAAAGGATGTCTGTGAATTTCGGCGCTTCCGGCGGGCGGATCGATCCTTCGAGCACAGCTCGGGCGAATATCTCGATTTGATCCAGCGTCTCCATAATTTCCTTTTTAAATTCAAGTGGCGCCAAATCAGGGTCGCGTAGCCAATAATGACCAACCTGCCGGTTTTCATCTATGTTAGCGAATGCTCCACCCTCAAGCGCCAGCATGTCCTGGAAAGCCTTGTCAAACTTGGGTTTTAGTTGATCTACAAGCGGGTCTGCAAAACGCATCCGGCTGATATCCAGATAAAGGTCCAGCCCCGCATGATGGTAAAGCCAATCCTGATAGCGCTGCCATAGTGTCTTGTCATTCATTACTGGCCTCGTCGGTTGAGTGCTTTGTTGCGCAAAATGAGAAAGTTGTTCAAAGCATATAAAGTTGATGAGCATTTTTACGGGATAAAAACCCTTCCTGGAATAGCCCGGGCCTAGCGATAGCTGGAGAGCAGGAATAGCTGCATAATAAGCCCCGCAAACGTAGAACCTGGAAGCCAGCAGTTTTGCACACTGCATTCCCGGATATTAATGGATGTATTTAGCCAGACTAAGATTAAGCAATGATGACGGTGAGAGGAGGAGCATTTACACAAATTGCTCTGTCGCTTTATGCGGGGAGCCGCTCCTCATAGCGAAACCGGATGCGCCGGTGAGTTTTTTCTGCCGTCATAGACGAAAATCTGCCATTTTTCGCATTCTGCGGATTAGCAGCGTTGAAATTGTTCTCGTTGTAGGGAGCGCCGCCTTTAACCGTATTCGCAATCGCCCTTTCAGGTGAGTGGGAAAGTCGGTCGCCATGCGCCCGATTTTCTGCGCCGTGCCGGCAATCCTTTGCGGGATCGACAATTCCTTATCAGCGGCGGGGCCGATTACACCGCCGGCGGAAGCTTGATTTGCCGCTTTCCATCCAGCCTCACAGTCATTTGCATTAAGCGCTCTGGGCGTTTGCGCGTTGCCCGTCGCCGCTTGGGGCGGCCTGGCGTAACCGGATTCAAAATCAGCGGGCATAAGCCGAAGCGGTTGCGTATTGGACGATTGCGGTTTAGTGGCGGTTATCCCAGGAAGACTGCCCAGCGCGTCTGCATCCGCGTTTTGCCCCTGGCCGGACAAGGTGGCGGCTGAAGCGGGCGGAATGCCTGGCCGTGGCGGCAACCTCGTGGCGTTCGGAAGCAGATCGTCGTAGCTTACCGTCATGGTTTAACCTGCTGTTTGATATAAAATATAATGATATATCATTATATTGCGACGGCGAAACATAACGGAATGAGCTGTTATGAATAACCATTTGCCGCTGCGGACATAAAACGCCTGTTCGGAACGCAAGGCCACACCCTGTCAACCTTGACGGCTTGCGTTAATGGACGGCAGCTATTTAATGGTGATGAGTCATAAATTTGATGACGTAAAGTTTTGCGAAAATTAGGATGTTTGTTAAAATCAGGTCATGTTGATCTGATTTTTTTATGTAAAAGTACAATAAAAACAAGCTAATCCCTTGCTGGAGATTTGTATTAAATATTCAATGGACAAGGTAATGCGTAATGCTGCGAAACTGACTATCACTTTTGATGCGCACGAATTTATCCACACGCTGGAAGCAGCCGGTTTCGTGAAGAAACACGCCGACAGGAATGGTATGAGCGCAACAGGAAAGAGTTGATGCGGCGTACGGATGCAGCCGCAACACCATACACCGCGCATTGGGAACGCCGAGTTGACCAGCGTCATTCGTCATCAAACCAATGCGACTCTGTCCGCTTAAATTAATTTAATTTGAATAGGGCTGATCTCACTCCAACCGAGGGTTTTCCGAATCGCAGTCATAGTTTTTTTCTCTTGCCGGACTGCAGGTTTAAGCATCTTTATTTCAATATATTGATTATTAAAGTGGAACAATTTTTCTCTTTTTTTCATTCGATTAGCGTTCCGCTCCATGCATCGCAACTGCCGTTTTCCATGTCTATAGTCACGCCAATACGCTCGAATTTAATATGATTAGTTAACTCATCGCCGTGATCCGTCCTGTTGACGAAATACTCGATGCAGGACAGATTCATAACGTTAACATACTGTTCTTCGCTGCCAATGGCGGATGTGCTTATCAAGGTGTTTTGTTGCCAGAAAAATCACAAAAAGACTCGTTTTCATCGTAATTGTTATCCGGGTTAAAACTGCTAAAGGTTAGGGAATCAACAGGGTTCGGCTCGTTCTACTGCGTCCTCTGCAGATAGTTCCATTTTGGAAACAACTGAATTAACCTCAAGCTCGCCATCGTAGAAGATATTGGCAATATGCTTCTGCGTTGCTGTGATCTTGGATTCAATCCACACTCAACCGCATCAAGCGAGCGAATTTCTCAGAAGGATAGCGGGCGGTGGATTGTTCCACCTCGTGAACGAGGAAGTAAGCGGATAGGGTATCGATGCCGCCCATGGTCAAAAAAATAAAAAACCCATGGCGTGTTAGCCTTATGATTGATGTCTTGTCACTTAATCAAAACAAGACCAACATCGGGAAGGCTGATAAAATAAACGATGTAAGCAACCACAATCATAACGGTAATAATGGTTACAGCAATATCCGCCCCGCGATTTACAGCCAGCATCAGCCTGAACTGTTGAATAATATTTTTAATAATCATTTTGTCCTCATTTTCAACCAGGGAAACTTGAGGAAGGTTGCCTGTGCCCGCCAAGGGTCAGGCCGACTATACCGCGATGACGCGCCAGGCACAACCGGGCTGGCGTTGACAGTACCGGCATCTGATTATTGGTAACGATGGAGACTGATCCTGATGTATTCCCACAAATTATCGCTTCCGAGGCGATGTATTACTCCAGCCTGTCCGATCAGACCGGCGTTCGGCTGCTGCCGCGCCCCTGCAACAGCAGGCGGCCGCCCCTGGACAGTTCCATCCGTTCGCGTAGTTTGAATGCGTGATAGTTGGTGATGACGATTTTGGCGCGTTCGATGTCGCCGAGCATATCCGTGGGGGTCAGCTCGCGGTTGCGGTAGTAGCTGTCCGGGTCGTTGGGCTGCAGCTCGCGCAGCCGGTCGCGTATCGTCAGGCCGGGGGTGACGATCAGAAATCCGCGCGTAAACTGTTTGCTGCCGGGACGGCGCACCGCATTGACGGTTTGCCACGCGATCAGCATCGCCATGACCGTGGTTTTGCCCGCGCCGGTCGCCAGTTTCAGCGCCAGCCGCAGCAGTTCGGGGTTGGCGTTTTCGTTGGCGACGGCAAGATGATCGAGAAAAACCTTGCCGGTTTTACCGAGGCGCGGCGCTACTTCACTCAGCCAGATCGCGGTTTCCACCGCTTCGATCTGGCAAAAAAACGGTTTGACGCCGTTGAACGGATGATGCCGCCAGTGCTGCAGCAGACGCGCCGTTTCCGGCGTAACCAGCCAGTCGTTGGGGCTGGGCAGGCTGCGCCATTGGTCGATATGCCCGCGCAGCTGGTTGATAATCGGCGTCGGGTCGTATTGCTGTTCTGCAGAAGACAAACCCGACGCATCGCCGGTAAACAATGCTTGCTGCTCGGGCGCGTCCTTGCGTTTTTTCGGCTGGGGTATCGGCGTGACGAATTCAGCCTTCCTCCGCTGTTCGACGACGCGTTGGGTCGGCTGGCCTTTCTCGTCCAGCTCCCAGTGGCGCGCGGGGTAAGCGTAGGGCGAGTTCAGTATCGGTTTTTCGAAGAAGGGGTTTTCCATGCTGGGATTCTATCATTAATAGTGCGCCCCAGGCGCAAGCCAAGTCTTATGGTTTTCAATACCCTGGCGCATCCTGGAGTCTCTTCGCCTGCGTGATGTTTCACACCTTGACGGTCGGTGCTTTTGTCCGCAAACTGATCGGTAATTTATTTTTATTCTATTCGATGTTAAAACAGATATTTTTATAAAATACTGTTTTAAAAATACTAAAATTTTACAACTTATTCATTATCTATTCACATGCCAACGATTATTGACGCACTGAATCGTTTCGACATCGCCACCCGGCGGGAGCTCGCCGATTATCTTGGCGTAAGCCAGGCCGGCTTTTCCCGCTTGTTCCGTGCGCATGCGGAACGAATCGCTCAGATAGGCCGGGGCCGCGCGGTTCGCTATGCGTTGCGTTCGTCGTTTGCTCGTGTAGAGACCCCAGTGCCTGTGTACCGGGTTTCTCCCGAGGGAAAAGTCGGCCGTTTCGGTGAGCTCGAACCCTTGAGCAAAGGCCGTTTTTTGATACGCGACGCAGTGTTCGAGGATTTACCCTGGTTTTTGTGGGATATGCGGCCGCAAGGGTTTATCGGGCGTGCCTTTGCTCACAGCGAAACCGCGTTGCGTTTGCCGACGGACCTGCAGGCGTGGCAAAACGAAGATATTTTGCTGGCGCTGACCCGGCGCGGCGAAGATTGCAGCGGCGATCTTGTTGCCGGTCATGAAGCGCTGGAGCGTTATCTGGCGTTGCAGGATGCGCCGGTTGCGGTATCCCGCGCGGATTACGCGGCGCTGGCGCATGCGGCTGTTCTGGGCGATGTCGCCGGATCGTCTGCCGCCGGGGAGCAGCCCAAGTTTACCGCCATGCTGGCGCATCCCGATGCTTGCAGCGTGATTGTGAAGTTTTCTCCGCCGGTTCGGGAATCGCCCGCAGCCAGACGTTTTGCCGATTTGCTCATTTGCGAACATCTGGCGCTTACGGTTATGCGCGAGCAGAGTCAGGATGCCGCCGTTTCCGCCATAGTCGAAACAGGCGGTCGGGTCATGCTGGAAACGCGCCGGTTCGATCGCAGCGCAAACGGCAGGCGCGCGCTGCTTTCGGGAACCGCCATCGACGCTCAATTTGTCGGCGTGGTCGAGCCGGATTGGGCGGCTTTTATTCGGACATTGTGCCGGAAAAAGCGCATCGATTCCGGGGATAGAGACCACGTTCTGCTTTGGCATGCCTTCGGTTTGTTGATCGGCAACTCCGATATGCATCTGGGCAATCTGTCTTTTTTCACAGAGGATTACCGTTCTTTCACGCTGGCCCCGGCCTACGATATGTTGCCGATGCGCTGGAGTCCCGCGCGCGGGGGCGAAATCGTGGAAAGACAGCTCGATATTCCGCTACGCTTGCTTGATAACGCGTCTTTTGAAACGGCTGCTGTCATGGCGGAGGACTTTTGGTGTAGAGTACGCGGTTTTGACGCGTTGGAGCGCCGTTTTTCCGCGATTGCCGACGCCGCGTTGCTCGAAATCGCAAGGGTACGCCGCAAGGTGGCGAAATTCGCGCTGTGATGATGGCAGGGCTCGGCATGCCCGCACCGTCTCAAGCGCAAGCCTTAATTATTGATATCGATGGTTGATCTTTTTCAGCGTATTCCCGACACCCTGTTTTTGCCGCTGAGCGGCCCGAACCGGCATGTCTACGGACGCCTGCTGGTCGACCTGTACCCGCTGTTTTTCGAGCAGATGCATGCCGACGTATTTCCTTCGGCGCAGGTGGTGCGCGCCGAGCTGGACGAATTGCTGATGCGCATGGCCGTGGTCGACCTGGCGCTGGAAGACGAGTTCGACGCAAACGCGGAGGGCGCGCAGACCGAGGCCGGTCTGGCGCAGCGCGTTTACCGCCGCTTGCGCAACAGCGGCTGGCTGGAAGAAGAGATTGACGGTTATCGCGTACGCGTGTCGGTGCGTCCGGCGGTGGCGACGCTGTGGGCTTCGCTGATGGAAGTCGCGCGGCCGGAGAAGGTCTTTTACGGCGGCATGGTGCTGTCGATACTGAACAACGTACAGCGCGCGGTGGAAGATCCGCAGAGTCAGGCGCTGGCTTTTCGTCAGGCGGTGACCGAGGCGCGCCGCTTCAGTCAGCATTTGAACGCGATGATATACGGCCTCAAGGGCTTGCTCGGCGCGCTGGCGGAAATCAGCGATCACCGCCAAATCCTCGGCCATTTCTTCGACGATTTCGTCGAGCGTTTTCTGGTGGCCGACTACAAAAAGCTGAAGACGCGCAATAACCCGTTCCGTTTCCGCTACGACATTCTCGCGCGCGTGCGCGAGCTGGAACACGATCTGGAGCGCAAGCAGCAACTGGTTGCCGCCTACCAGGAGCAAACCGGTCTGAGCGACAGCGAAGAGGCCTGGCAGACGCTGGATCAGGACATCGCCGTGCTGCGCAGCGTGTTCGAGCAGGTCGATGACCATTTAGCGCTGGTCGATCTCTATCGCGGCCGCGTGGAGCAGAAAGTCGCGGATACGGTGCGCTATCTCGACCGCAGCCAGCCCGGCATGGCGCAGCGTCTGGCGGGCGCGCTGCAACAACTGGCTCCGCGAGTCGGGTGTCTCGAAGACAACGACGAAGGCCTGCAATGGCTGCCGCTGCTTGATGCCGCGCCGCTGAGTATATACGGGCTGCGCGCGCCTTCCGCGCCGCGCAAGCCGCCGGAGCCGCATTTGCTGTCCCGGCAGGCCATCGACCCCGCCGTGCTGGAAAAACAGCGCGCGATGCGCGCTTATATGGATCGACGCCGCATCGATCCGCGCCGTATCGAGATTTACCTCGATACGCATATGAAAGATGCAGAGCGGTTGTCGAGCGAGCAATTGCCCATTGCAGACGTGGAAGATTTCATCGCCTTCACCCACTTGCGTCATTTGAATTATTTGCCCGGCGCGGAGCGCCTGCGCCGGCGTTACCGTGTGGAACGCCTGGATGAAACGATGGAAAACGCCTACCTGCGTTGCCCGCGTTTTGTCGTTCACCGCACTGCCTTGGAACAGAATACCGATGCTACGTGATACCCGACACCTGCTGGAACGCCACGCCGATATCGACGAGGATGGCCTGCGCCAAACCGCCGCCCAGATACTGGGCCGCCAGTTTCTTTATCTGAACCGCGCGCGCGACCGCGAAGCCTATCGCGTGGCGATCAACCATTACGATTATTTTCGCAACCTGTTCGACGCGGTGGGCTGGAGCCTGCATCGCGACGACGATTTCGGTTTTGTCGGCGTGCTGCCGGCGGAAACCGAGAACTTCACGCGTCTGAAACTGGTGGATACCCTGTTGGTGTTCTGCCTGCGTCTGCTTTACGAAGAAGGCATGGATCGCATGGAAGTGCAGGCCGGTTGCGTGCACGCCGAGACTGAAGTTTTACTCGGTCGTTACGAAACCCTGCTCAAGCGCAAACGTCCCGGATTGACCGACATGCGCGCGATCCTGGCGCGGCTGGCGCGTTTCGGCCTGATCGAGATCGGCGAAACCGATGCAGGCGAACTGCTGCCGCGGTTGCGCATTTTGCCGGGCATCCGTCTGGTGACCGACAGCCATGTCATGGAGCGCCTGAGCGCTTATCAGGCGGAAGCGGCCACGGAAAGCGATGAAATGGATGGCGCGGAAGAGGCACAACCATGAAACGTCTGGTGAGATTGCTGCTGGTCAACTGGTATCGTCTGGATTGCGTTTCCGTCGAAATCGACGGGCATACCGCCTTCATCGGCCCCAACGCCTCCGGCAAATCGTCGCTGCTCGATGCGATACAAACCGTGCTGGTCGGCGGCGACAAGCGCCAGCTTTCGCTCAACGCCAGCGCCGGCGAAAAAAGCACGCGCAGCATCCGCGATTATTGCCTGGGCGTGGTGCGCGATCCGCAGACCCCCGATCTTTCCCTGGCGTTTCGTCCGCGCGAACAGGCGCTCACCTATCTGGTGCTGTGTTTCCGCGATGAAGACAGCCTGGCGGAAACTTCGGTCGGTCTGGCGATGCATGCCAGCCTCGACCAGCCGCAGGAGCACATCGACGGACGCTTCATCGCGCCTGGATTGTCGCTGCAGCTGGATGACCTGATCGAGCGCACTTCCGGCGGCAGCATGCCGAAGCCATGGAAGTCGCTGCGCGAAATGCTCTATCAGCGTTGCCCGGAGGTTAAGGTGGTGCCGCAATCCGGCGAATTTGTGCGCCTGCTGTGCGCGTCGCTGTCGGATGGACGCTATCACCTTGATTCTGATCGTTTCCTGCGCAGCTTCCGCAATGCGATTACCTTTGCGCCGATCCGCAACGTTTCCGATTTCGTTCGGCAATTCGTGCTCGAAGAGCGCCCGATACAGGTGCGCCAATTGCAGCAGGCGCTGAAGCATTATCGCGACATACGCGACAAGACCGAGGAAGCCAAAAAGCGCGAGAGCCTGCTCGACGAGGCCAATCAACGCTATACGCGCGCCGATCAGGCCGAGCGGCGGGTGTTGTCCTATCGCTGGGCCGAGCAGGAAGCGCGCTTTTCCTCGGTCGATGCGGAGATGGAACCTGTACGCGAACAGCTCGACGCGCTGCGAGATCTGGAAGATCGGACCGCGCGGGAACTGGAGGACGCCAAAGCCGCGCTGGAAACCCTGCGTAACGAACGCATGGAGGCCAGGGCGCGTCTGGAGAGCAGCAGCACCGCGCAATCGAAGGCGCGCATCGCCGCCGAACGCCGTCTGGCGCAACAGACCATGAACGGCGTGCTGCAGAAACTCATCGATTCCCGGCACGCCCTGGCTGTTGTGCGGCGCGTGCTGGATGACGGCGATTTACTGCCGGAATCGATAACGCCGGTTTTGCAGGAACTGGCGGCATTGAGCGCCGACGATCAGGAACTGCTGGCTGCGCTGTGGCCCGAGCAGCCTGAAATGATCATGGCCGCCGCCCGGCAGTTGCGCCCGTTGCTGGGCGAAGCCCAAACCCGGCTGCGCGACCAACTGTATGCGCTGGCCGGACGCGATCAGGCTTTGGAAAAAGAGCTGGTGACCTTGCGCGAGCGTATCAACCGCCTGGAAAGCGGCGGCAGCGATCTCAGCGGCGCGACGCGTGCCTTGACCGATTTGCTGGCGGCGCGCGGCATCGACGCGGTGCCGCTGTGCGATCGCATCGACGTAGGCGACGAACGCTGGCGCGATGCCGTCGAACGCTTTCTCGGCGGTCAGCGCGAAGCCTTGCTGGTGGCCCCGGAACAGGTGCGCGAGGCGATACGCATCTACCGTCAGGAAGGGCGGCACAGGAACATCCACGGCAGCCGTATTATCAACACCCTCAAGAGCGCCGAGGGACGCGACCGCATCGACGCGGAGTCGCTGGCCGAAGTGATCGTCAGCGACGATCTTCATGCGCAAGCCTACATCAGGCGCCTGCTCGGCAATGTGCGCCGCGTCGAAACCGAAGACGAACTGACGCGCCACGAACGAGCGATAACGCCCGACGGCATGCTGACCGCCAACGGCGCGATATCGCGCACGCAGCCGGTGGAGCCGATGCTGGGCCGCGATGCGCGCACGCGCACATTGATCGCGTTGCAGCAGCTTTTTCAGCGCCAGGCGGAGGAGTGGGGGCAAAGCCGGGCGGAAAAGGAACGGCTGGAAACGTTTTTGCAAAACACCTTCGATCCTTTCCTGCGCAACCTGGAGCAATTGCCCGATCTGTGCGCGTTAAGCGAGGAACGCCTGCAGCTGGAAGGCAAACTCGACACGTTGGGCGAAGAGGACGCGCGGCTCGATACCGAAGACTATCAACGCCTCAACGCCGAAGCGGAACGTCTTGCAGATCTCTGCAAACAGCACGAAGCCGGCCTCGACGCGATACAGAAACACGTCACCCTCCATGCGGTGGACAAAGCCACCCAGCAGCAGAAACTGCACGATCTGGAAGCGGAGGCCGGTCGGATAGCCCAAACCCGCCGCGAAGTCGAGCAGACGCCGGGGCTGGATCGCGAGGACGCGGCGCGGCGCCTGGAAGAACTGGAAAAACTGCCGGAAGACGACAGCGGCGACGCGCAACGCTGGCAGGCGCTGGCGCAGGAGGCGGCGGCTCGCGCCGCGCGCGCCGCGCACGAGATGCAGCGTCTGCGTCAGGAAAGCCGCGACGCGCTGCGGGAGTACTTCACCCATTGGCCTGCCGAAGAGGCTGCCGCATTTTTCCAGCAGCCGAACGGCAATCATTACAGCATGGCGGCGTGGACCTTGCGCACCCTGGGCGAAATCAGGGAAACCCGGCTCGCCGAATACGAACAGCAGGCCAAGACCGCCTTGCGCGAAGCGGAGCACGCGTTCCGCGCCGACTTCATGGGTCGTTTGAAAGACAACCTCGCGCGTCTCGACGATCAGCTGGCGGAACTGCGCCGCAACCTGCGTTCGCGTCCGTTTCACGGCCAGTTCTACAGTTTCATCAAGAAACCAGACCCCGATTTCGAACCGATCATCCGCTGGGTGGAAACCTGGACCCCGGAAATGGCCGGCGACGTCGGCGGCCTGTTCGACTTCGCCAACGACCCGAACCATCCGCACAGCGCGGCGATGCAGCGCATTCAGAACCTGCTGATGGAAGCGGGCGAGGGCGGCCTGCTCGATACCCGGCTGTCGGATTACCGCTATTACTTCGGTTTCGACGTGAAGATGACCGACGCCGACGGCGGCAACGCCGAATTCCTGTCGCGCCGCCTCGGCAAAGGTTCGGGCGGCGAACATCAGTCGCCGTTCTACGTCTCCATCGGCGCGGCGCTCGCCGCCGCCTATCGATTGCGGCGCGACGAAAACGGCAAACTGTACGGGGGCATGGCGCTGGCTGTGTTCGACGAAGCGTTCAGCAAACTCGACGTGCAGAACACCGTCAGCGCGCTGGGCTTCCTCGACGAACTCGGCCTGCAGGTGATTCTGGCCGCGCCGGATGAAAAATACGGATTGATGAGCGAACATGTCGACACCATCGTCAACGTCTACCGCGGCGGCGGCGCAGTTTATATCGACGCCGATTATCTGAAGCCGGAGGCGAAGGCGTTGCTGGCGGGGGATAATCCGCTTAAGAGTCCGGTTTCCGACTGAAGCGATGGGTACGGTTGTTTTCTCTCCTGTAATTCTATAGATCAATCGTTAAACAAATGAACTTTTTTTGGATTTACGAAATAGCAAGCTGGCAGCTTGGTTCGCTGATTATCGGCTTGACCGTCGCGCTGGCGCTATCAGGATTATTATTGACGCGCGGCTGGATACGCCGGACCTTCAAACTTTCCGATAAAACCAACGAAGGCGTTAACGGATTTTTTTCCGGTATCGGCGTTTTTTATGGGCTGCTGCTGGGGTTGGTGGCGGTGGCTACCTGGGAATCGTACGACGAAGCCTGCGATCTGACTTCGAGAGAGACGTCCGCGTTCGCGGCATTATTCCGTGATGCCGGCTCGTTCCCCGATCAGGAGAAAAACCTGATGCAACAATCTCTACGCGACTATCTGGTTTATGTCATTGAAACCGAATGGCCGGCTCACCAACATGGCGAACGTCCCACAGGCGGCAGCCGTATTTTAACCGGCGTGCAAAAGGTGCTTACCGGCTTCCACCCGGCGAGCGTAGAACAGCAGACATTGCAGGCGGAAACATTGCGCGCTTTCAATCAGCTTGTCGAAGCACGGCGATTGCGCACCGATGCCGTGAATAACGGATTGGCGCCGATTTTATGGTTCGTGGTGATTTTCGGCGCGGTGTTGAGCATAGTCGTCACCTACTTTCTGTACTTCGACGATATTAACACGCACACGGCACTGACGACCTTTATCGCAATTTTTATCGGCATGATGATTTTCTTTATTGCGGCTATCGATAATCCTTTTCGCGGGCCGACTGCGGTGACGTCGGATTCCTATCTGGAAATTCTCGATAATCTGGGCGATCTCGACCGGGAAAGCGTTTGAATGCAAGGCGGCTGAATAACTGGATTTTCATGGCGGCATTTTGGAAGCGCTCTTGCGGATTCAAAACTCCAGCCATTATTCGTCCAGTTTTACCTGCCGCGTTTCCGGCAAAAACAGCGCGCCGGCAACGCAGGCGACGATCAGCAATCCAACCGGATACCATAATCCCGACAATGTATCCCCGCTGCGCACGCCGATCAGCGTAATCATGAACGGCGAGAGGCCGCCTATCCAGCCCGCGCTGAGATTGTGCGGCAGCGCGGCAGCGGTATAACGTGTGCGCGCCGGAAACAGCTCGGCCAGCAGCGCGGTTTGCGGGCCGGTGACCAGCGCGACGGCAACGACAGGCACGCTCAGCAACAGAAACAGCATCGGAAAATCGACTTGTCCGGCGTCTGCGCGCTCGACCCAGCCGCGCACATGCAATGCGGCTGCCAGTTCCTGCGGGCGAAAACCTTCCAGTGCCTGCGTTCCGGCTATGCTCACGCTGACCGCCGATTGATCGCCCGATGGCGTCTGCGTGCTGTAAGCGACCCCGCGCGTGGTCAGAAACTCCTGATTGCGTTCGCAGTCGTTGGCCGCCTTCGCGAACGGGCTGTAAGCGCACGACGCGCCGAATAACACTACCGGCACCGTCCGGTTGAACTGCGCCAGCGCCGGGTTGCCGAAATGCTGCAGCCCCAGAAACACCGGCATGATCGCGATGCAGCCCAACAGCAGACCGCTCAGCACCACCGGCCTGCGCCCGATGCGGTCGGAGAGCCGTCCGCAGAATAGCGTCAGCGGAAACAACAGCAGGGTGCTGATAATCACCAGCAGACTGCTGAGCTGCGCATCCAGGCGCACCACGCTTTTAAGAAACACGCCGGCAAAAACCTGGGACGAAAAGAACAGCAGCGAACCACCCGAGGAAATGCAAAAAAACAGCAGCGCCATGCGACCAAAGGTATGGCGGTCGCTCAGGCACTCGCGTAGCGGCGCTTTGGCGACGACGCCCAGTTGCTGCATGCGCAGAAATACCGGCGATTCGTGCAAACTCATGCGGCTTTTGAGCGAAATCAGCAGCAGCACGGCGGAAAACAGAAACGGCACGCGCCAGCCCCAGGCGTGAAACGCGCCGTCGTCGAGCAGCGTCTGCAGCAGCGCCACCTGCAGCGTCGAAACCAGGATGCCGAGCGGCCCCATCAATTGCAGCGCGCTGGTGTAAGCGCCGCGTTTATCGGCGGGCGCATGTTCGGTCACGTAAACCGCCACGCCGCCGATTTCGCCGCCGACGGCAAAACCCTGCAACAGACGTAACAGCAGCAGCAAGGCCGGAGCCCATAGCCCCGCCTGCGCATAGGTGGGCAGCAGCCCGACCGCGAACGTCGCGACCCCCATCAATACGATGGTGGTAATGAATATCGGACGGCGGCCGTATTTATCCGCCAGCGAGCCGAACAGCGCCGAACCCAGCGGACGCACCACCATGCCGACGCCGAACGTCGCCAGACTGGCCAGCAACGCCGCGACCGGATCGTCGGGCGGGAAAAACAATGCGCCGAAATAAGTCGCCAGCGAGGCGAAGGTCAGAAAATCGTACCACTCAAGAAAAGTGCCGAAGCAGGCGGCTATGATGACTTTGCGCGCGGTGGCGGGAGATTCTGGCACTGAACGGTCCATGGCAATCAAAGATTGCGGATTATAGCGGGTAGGCGGCGAGGGGGGAGGATTTCCAACGAATACCTGTCAAACCTGACAGGTATCGAATTACCTCGCGTTCTGCTATGTTCCATTCGTAATCTACATTCGATACTGAGCAGAGTCAAAACACGGCATGGAGCGATTCGCCCGCATCTATCATTTGCATCGAATATTGCAAAGCAGCAAGCTACCCGTCGCGCGCAAAACCATTGAGGCACGGCTCGATTGCTCGAAAGCCACCGCAACGCGCATCATAGACGAATTGCGTAACTTTACCTGCGATCCCATTCCCTATGATCGCACGCGCAACGGATATCACTACCAGAATCCGGAGCGGCACCGGCAGGATCTGCCTTTTCTGTGGTTCAGCGCACCCGAACTGAACGCGCTGCTGGTCATCCATCATCATCTGGAAACCCTGCAAAACGGATTTCTCGGCGACAGCCTCGCGCCTTTACGCGGTCGGATTCAAGCCATGCTAGAACTGTACGGGGAATCCGCCGAAGAAATCGGACATCGCATCAAGATTCTGGCGGCGGCGAAGCGCGGCGACTCCAGCCTATGGTTTCCGCGTTGCGCCGAGGCCGTGCTGCAACGCAAGAAAGTTTTACTCGATTATCATGCGCGCGGCGCGGACAAACAGGAAACGCGTGAAGTATCTCCCCAGCGGTTGATTCATTACCGCGACAACTGGTATCTCGACGCCTGGTGCCACCAGCGCGCCGCGCTACGCATCTTTGCCGTCGAACGCATCAAGCGCACGGAATTGCTGCCGCAACCGGCCGTCGACATCGGCGATACCGAGCTGGATGCGCATTTCGCCGCCGGTTACGGCATCTTCGCAGGTCCCGCCCAGGCAATTGCTGTTTTAAACTTCAGCACCGAAAGCGCCCGCTGGGTCGCCGACGCGCAATGGCATCCGCAGCAACAGGGCCGCTATTTAACGGATGGACGCTACCAACTGCGCATTCCCTATGGCAATCCGACCGAACTGATCATGGATATTCTCAAGTACGGGCAGGATGTGGAAGTGCTGGAGCCGCCGGAACTACGGGTAGCGGTCGCTACGAAGCTGGCTGCTGCGCTTGCCGTCTATCGTGAAAAATAATTGCGGCGTACTCACGGTTTGAGCCAGTGGGCGTAGTAGGATGAAGCCCTCATCAGCACAATCCCAAACGCGAGGGTTTGATTCATGATCAAGTACTTGCTAAAAATTTACCTGATAATCTTATTCTGCGCGCAACTCTTCGCGCTGGGCGTAGGGCTGAAAGCGGGCTGGGACACGGGCAGTATCGCAGCCGGTTTGCTGGTGTTTCTATTTGCCGAATTCTGGGTAATCGGTGCGGCGGTCCCGCTTTACTTAGTTAAACCGGAAAGCGTCTGGTAGCTAAAGTGAAAACATTGGCTTTCTTTTTATCCTCCTTTACTGAGTTGAGTCATTGTATGGTACCGGTTTTTTACGCACATAGCGGCAATAAAACAGAACAGTGGCATTTTTTGAAAGATCACTTAATTGCCGTCGGTAGTTTGGCGAGCCATTACGCCGAAAGAAATTGTCCCGTCATGCAAGACGCGGCGAAGTGGGCGGGATTACTGCACGATCTGGGAAAATATCGTGATGAGTTCCAACAGTACCTGCGCTCTGAACGCGATGGTGGAGTTGAAACCCGTCACGCTGTTTATGGCGCGGCGCTTGCGTTTCAGCGCGATTGGCTCGGTCCGGCTTTCGCTATTGCAGGTCACCATGCAGGTTTGTATGATCTTAATCAATTGCAAACATTGGTAGAAGACCCGAAATATCGGGTGGAGGAGCGGTTACCGCTAATTATCGAACGATTTGAGAAGGAACACAGCTCAATTCCCCAGTATATTTCTGAGCCTGAATTCGTCAATGGCAACCCTCATCGCGCTGAATTTTATATACGTATACTTTTCTCGATGCTGGTCGATGCGGATTTTATTGACACCGAATCCCATTACACAGGAACACTGCGAGGCGCTATAACGCTTGCGCCTTCTGAACTGTTACAACGTTTAATTGATGAGAAAGCAGGTAAGTCTCAAGACGGCGTATTGAATACTATTCGTAATCAAATTTTCCAGCAATGTCTCGACAAGGCCGCTAAGCCGCAGGGTTTCTTCTCGTTGACAGTGCCGACTGGAGGCGGCAAAACCCTGTCGGGTATGGCCTTCGCGCTGGCGCATGCGGCGCGGCATACGTTACGTCGCGTGATTGTTGTCATACCTTACCTTTCGATCATCGAACAGAACGCTGCGCAATATCGCCGTATACTTGACCCAGAAAACATAGGCATTGTGATCGAGCATCACTCTGCCGTGAATGTACCGGAAGATAACGACGAAACGAGGCCTTTGGCACCTTTCGAAAAACACCCCAACGAATACGCAGCGGAAAATTGGGATGCGCCGATTATCGTCACGACTTCGGTGCAGTTCATTGAGTCGTTGTTCGCCTGCCGTACATCGCGTTGCCGCAAATTACATAATATTGCTCGTTCAGTAGTGATTTTTGACGAGGTACAGACTCTCCCGAATCATTTGCTCAATCCGTTGTTAAACGTCTTTCATGAACTGCATGACAATTATGGCGTGAGTTTTGTTTTTTCGACAGCCACACAACCGGCTTTCCGGCATCGGTCTTTGTCGTTGAGCGAAGGCTTTAAACCAAATGAAGTTCAGGAAATTACGCAAGACACGGACCAACTGTTTCAGCAGTTGCGCCGGGTAACGATCAGTGCGCCAAAGACAGATGAAGTCTTGAGTTGGGATGCTTTATCCAAACAAATGTCAGGACAAAGTCAAGCCTTGTCTATCGTCAATTTGCGCAGACATGCGTTTGAACTTTGGCAAAAGCTGCGTCGTGAGGTGCCTATTGATGAAAAGGGTGCTGTATTTCATTTGTCATCGGCTATGTGCGCGGAACATCGTTTGGACGTTCTGGGGGCAGACCGCGAACCATTGCCCGGTACGATTCGTTACCGTTTACGCAATGATCAACCCTGTCGTCTTGTCTCCACTCAGTTAATCGAGGCAGGAGTAGACGTGGATTTTCCGATTGTCTGGCGCGCGCTCGGTCCGCTTGATTCCATTGTACAGGCTGCGGGACGTTGTAATCGCGAAAACAAACTTCGCGACGATGATGGTAACCCTAAATTTGGCGAGGTCATCGTCTTTCGGCCTGAAGATAACAAGCTTCCTCCCGGAGTTTACCGCACAGCGACGGAGATTACCGTTAACTTGCTTGCCGATACCGAGGTTGATGCTTTGGCTACAGATCACATGCTGTTCGAGCGGTACTTCGATCAACTCTATCAATATGTGCCGAATGATAATGGTGTCCAGCAGGAGCGAGAAAAGCTACACTTTCGCAAAGTTGCTGAATTGGCAAAAGTTATCGAAAGCGATACCCAGGCTGTCATCGTTCCTTATGGAAAGGGTTGCGACCTGATTGAAGAAATACGCACACGGCCTGTTGTTAAAGGCAGTCCGCGTTTCAACCGAAACGATATGCGAAAATTGCAGCGTTTTATGGTCAACCTGCATCAGCGCGATTTTCAGCGATTGTTTACGCTAAAAGCAATCAAGCCGCTGCTGCCGAATCTCGATATTCAGGTATTGGCTGAAGGCTGGTATCACCCCGATCTTGGTATCGTTATCGAACAACGCCCTTTGGAGGATTTCCTGATATGAGCGAAAACCTTATAACCATTCGTGCATGGGGCGACTATGCCTGCTTTACGCGCCCGGAAATGAAAGTCGAGCGCGTCAGCTATCCGGTCATGACGCCTTCCGCCGCGCGCGGTTTGCTCGAAGCCATCTTCTGGGAGCCGCAGATTTATTACTTGATCGACGCCATTCACGTCATACGGCGCGGAGACTGGTTTTCCTTCAGAAGAAACGAGGTTGAAGACGCCATCAGTTTGAGTAATAGCAAAACATGGATGAAAGAACCGCATAAAACAACGCCGATTCGGGCGGGTGGAGGCATAGGCACTCAGCGCAGTATGCTGGCGCTTGCCTCGATCGAATATCTCATTACCGCTGAAGTTCATTTGACTGATCTTGGAAAAAAAGGCCGACATCCTCTCAAGACCTACCTTGATGAAATTAAGCGTAGATCGAAAAATGGCAAGTGCTATCATCGCCCGTACTTGGGCGTCCGAGAGTTCGCTGCCGATTTCGAATGGGAAGAAGATGCGCAAGCTGCACTGGAGCGACGCGCGGCGGAACTCGGTAAAAACTGGCAAAACATCTGGTTTGAAGAAGAATTAGGATTGATGTTATACGATGTGTTCGATCACGAACAGCGTGTGCGAGGTTTTCAATGGTTAACTGATGAACCTACGCCCATTAAAAAGAAAATGCTTCCACGTTGGGACGGACAGTTGGTTAAACCAGAGGCAGCTTTTTTTCATGCAAATATCAAGAACTCTAAGCTTGATTGTCATCCCCAACGGGTTCGATTGGTACGCAACCGATTGATTGAGAGGTAACGATGCTGCTGAAACTGCTTTATGACTTCGCTATCTCTGAAAAGCTGCTGGAGGATGCAGCCTTTATTAAAAAGCCGGTACGTTGGGTTATCCAGCTTGATGCAATTGGTCAGCTTATCGGTGAAGGACCTATTGAAACTCATGGAAATGATGAGAAAAAGGCGCTTGAACTATTCATTCCAAAAACTACAAGGGCAACTGGTGGGGGGCAGGTTGCTGACTTTCTTGTGGATGATATCGGTGCATTATTCAACTTGAATACCAATCCGCAAACAGATCTGAACCAACGAGCAGCGAATAATCTTCATGGAAAGCATCAGGACTATTGGCGCCAAATTAGCGAGGCATGGATAGCAACGGATCATTACGGGCTTTCTGCACTAATGGCTTTTCACGATCAACTGCAGGGTGCTGTGCCACCATTTTTGAAGCTGGATTCGGAAGGAACGCCAAAATGGGTGATTCGAAAAGCGACGGGAGAAACGGTAAAGCTCGGTTCCGATCTTCTGACCTTTGCGGTCGATGGTCATATTCTCATTAACGACGAGGATGCCATAAAGCCCTATTGGCGTGGGGTTCATGCTGCCGAAATGGAAACATCCGAAAAGGAGGCGCAAAGGGGGATTTGCTTGATCACAGGTCAAGTCGGCGTACCGATTGCACGCACTCATACACCGATGGTTACAGGGCTGCCCAAACCGGCTCGTGGTACGGGAGCCGGTTTGGTAGGATTCGATAAAAATGCCTTTTGTTCTTATGGGCTTAAGAAAAGCTTTAACGCTCCCGTATCAATTGATGCATCAATTGCTTATCTTGCAGCAATACAGCATCTCAGCAAACAAGAGGATCATTGGCTTGCTATCGGCCCTGCCTGGCTTTGTTTTTGGACGCTGGGCGCAAAAGCCGCTTCTGGTTTTTTTGCCAATTTATTAAAACGCCCGGATTCAAAAACTGTCAGGGAGTTTATGGTTTCGCCTTGGAAAGGGTTCGAGCAACCTCCAAACCAACTTGGTCGCTTCATAGCAGTTACGCTTTCCGCCGCAGGCCCGAGAATTATCGTTAAAGACTGGCTGCAAATTTCGATTGGGGACGCTGAAAAAAACCTCAAAAAATGGTTCCAGGATTTAGATGTCGCTCCTTATGGCAGTCGAGATGATATACAGGACGAGCGCTCGCCACTGTCAATTGATCAGCTTGCCAGCACCACGATCCAACGAAAAAGTGATGGAAAATTTGACAGGGATAAGCTTAGCCCTGATCTGACCAGTGCGCTGTACCGCGCTGCCATAAAAAAAGAGTCGCCCCCATTGACATTGTTAAAGCCGCTTTTGGACCGATTTAAATCCAATATAGCCAAGAATGGTTTGAGTGCTTTGCGGGATCAAGGCCGTTTCGCATTGCTAAAACTAACGGTCAATCGTCAACTTCGATCTGAAGGAAAATCAGAAATGCAATCGCATGTTTTTGAAACCAATGACCCTGCTTATAACTGCGGTCGATTACTGGCAATCTTCGATTCGCTGCAACATTCCGCTCATGGCGAAAGCTTTAAGGGCAGTACGATTGCGGAACGGTACTTTGGCTCCGCTTCTACTGCGCCCAATACCGCTTTTTCATTACTCTGGAAGCTGCATCAACACCATTTGAAAAAGCTCAGGCAACAAAGAGAAAAAGGGCAGCGGGCAGCGGCAAAGATCAAGGGTTCAATCACTGAGATTGCCAGTTTGTTTTCTCCAGAATTTCCAGGTGGGTCGCCTCAGTTTCCCCGTTATTTTACTCTCGTTGAGCAAGGCCGGTTTGCGCTTGGCTTCTATCAGCAAATGGCTGCGAGAAAGGCGGCTATAGACGAGCATAAGAGAAAAAAGGATGCGGGTGAGCTGAAACCGGAAGATGAAGAGCTTGAGCTTTCCGAACGCGAACAATAAACACAGTAATATTAGGAGCCAGAAATGAGCCAAAATGTACTCGCCAACCGTCACGATTTCTTACTTCTGTTCGAAGTTACTAACGGCAACCCGAATGGTGACCCAGATGCGGGCAATATGCCGCGTATTGACCCTAATTCCAATCATGGACTTGTCTCGGATGTGTGTCTAAAACGAAAAGTCAGAAATTTCGTCGAAACATTCCCTCCTAAACGACATGAAAACGATGACAGTAATGGTTTCAATATCTTGATTAAACAAGGTGCGGTAATAGAGACTGAACAAAAGGAAGCCATAAGATCAGCAAAGGATCAGCATAAGGACGACAAGGACAAACAAGCCGAAGCCGCGATGAAATGGCTGTGCCGCGAGTTTTTCGACGTGCGTACCTTTGGCGGCGTACTATCCACCGGTGATGATGTGATGAAAGGTTCTGCTTGGGGGCAGGTTCGCGGCCCAGTCCAGTTTACTTTCGGCCAGTCTTATCATCCGATCACGCCACTTGAAATTACCATTACCCGCTGTGCTGTAACCAAAGAAGCAGACAAAGCAAAGGAGCGCACGATGGGGAGTAAACATATCGTTCCCTATGCCTTGTATTCGGCTAAAGGCTACGTGTCGCCGGCATTTGCTGAACGCACCGGGTTTACGCAGGCTGACCTCGACTTGTTATTCGAAGCTTTACTGCAAATGTTCGAACATGATCGCTCGGCGGCGCGAGGGGAAATGGTAGTGCGTGGGCTGTATGATTTTGAACATATTGGCACGCAGCATGAAAACAATGCCGAGCAAAATAAACGGGAAGCCCGGCTAGGTTGCGCTCATGCGCATAAATTGTTCGAAGGTATTAAGGTTGATTTGTCGGACGATGCGAAAGCCAAAGGGTTTCCCGAATCGTTTGTCGATTACCAGGTGGTTTGTGAATGGACGAATGAAAATATGCCTAAAGGCATACGTTTGCATAAACGGCATGAAGTTTAGTTAACCTTTTATTACTGATAGGTAATCGTTATGAACTGGCATGACCGCATCGTTTCCGATCCTGACACCTTGTTCGGGAAGCCGCGTATCAAGGGTACGCGCATAGGGGTCGATTTTGTTCTCGATTTGCTGGCTTCCGGCTGGACCGAGGCGCAAATTTTTGAGAGCTACCCCCATTTGCAGCAGGAAGACTTGCAGGCTGTTTTTGCTTTTGTTCGAGAATGTTTAAAGGATGAAACATTCATTATGAAATCGACGTTACACCCGGGGGGACTGGCGGCGTGAGCAAACCGGCGCTTCTAGCCGACGAGAACTTTCCGTTACCGGTGATCGCCGGACTGCGCCAAGCCGGTTATGACGTGCTCTCCATCGCCAGTTCGGTTCCAGGTATCAATGATCGTGCCGTCCTCGAATTGGCTTGCCGTACAGGAAGGCGCTTGCTGACCTTCGATGCCGATTTCGGCGATCTGGTTTGTTTTCGTGGTGTACTACCGCCGAAAGCGGTACTGTATTTTCGTCTTCATCCAATCAAGGTGGCTGAGGTTTTGAGCGTGGCTTTACGTGCGTTGGAAGAAACGCCGGATGGACATCTTGCGGTCGTCACGCGAGAAAATACACGTTTACGCCCATTTTTATCGAGGCAGAAACAGTGAGCGACCTTGCTGAAGTCATTCCGCTTTCCGCGCTTAACCAGTATGCCTATTGTCCCCGGCGTTGCTATTTAATTCACGCCGAAGGCGAGTTTCAGGACAATATACATACTGTCCGCGGCACGTTGGAACATGAGCGTGTCGATCAGCAAAACGGCGAATCAAAAGCTGCTGGGGTGAGGCTTGAGTATGCCTTACCGGTGTGGTCGGATGTTCTCGGTATCAGTGGACGTTGCGATGCCGTTGAGTTTCGCCCGGACGGAGAGATTTTCCCGGTGGAGCATAAGCATGGCAAGCGCAAGCAATGGTCCAATGACGATTTGCAATTGGCTGCTCAGGCAATGTGCCTGGAAGAAATGACTGGCAAGGACATCCCGCGCGGCGCGATCTTTCATCAGCAATCGAGGCGGCGGCGTGAGGTTATTTTCGACGATGCTTTGCGTTTGGCAGTGAAAACTGCGGTCGAGGAAGTACGGGCCATGTTGTCCCGTGGCGTGTGTCCGTCTCCGCTTGGCGGCTCCGAAGCGCGTCGATGCGGCGAATGCTCTCTGCGCGGTATTTGCGAGCCGGAACTGGTTGGTTCCGGTGGAGAATTAGAGCAGATCGCCCTGACCTTGTTCGATCCGAAAGAAGAAGTGCTATGATCGTGATGCAAGAATATAAGCGTCAACCACGCTTGAGACATGCTGACCGGCGAAAATGCAGCCCTGGTCGGCGATGCCGAACTATGCCGGGGTGTTCGTTGCAGGATGCCAGCCAGCCAGACATGGTGAAATCGGTCGAGATGATCGACTCGTTGGCGAAAAGCTTATTCGAACCGGAGCAGGAGCTTCCATGACGGTATTGCAAAATACGCTCTACATCACCACCCCCGACGCTTATTTGCGTCTCGAAGGCGAAACCGTGTGCGTGATGATCGAAGACGAGAAGCGCCTGCAGGTGCCGCTGCATTATTTGTCCGCGTTTGTGTTGTTCGATCACGTCATGCTCAGTCCCGCCTTGCTCGGACGCTGCGCCGAGGACGGGCGTTCCGTGGTCTGGCTGAGCCGTTCCGGACGTTTTCAGGCGCGGATGGAAGGGCCGGTCAGTGGTAATATCCTGTTGCGGCAGGCGCAGTATCGCGCTGCGGACGATAACGCGCAAACGCTGAATATCGCTCGCGCCGTGGTCGCCGGAAAGCTGCGCAACAGTCGCCAGCTTTTGTTGCGCGGCGCGCGCGAAACTGAAAACGCCGAAGAAAAGGACGCATTGGTGCGCGTGGTCAAGGTATTGGCGAATCAGATAAGAAAGATTCCGTCGGCATCCGATCTAGATGCTTTGCGCGGGTTCGAAGGCGATGCGGCCCGCATGTATTTCGAAGTATTGCCGCTGGTCATGAAGGCTCAGGTTAGAATGGATTTTCCGTTCGACAGCCGAAATCGCCGTCCGCCGCGGGATCGTTTCAACGCGCTGATTTCTTTTTTGTATGCCCTGGTATTGAGCGATTGCCGTGCCGCCCTGGAATCGGTGGGGCTCGATCCGCAACTGGGTTTTCTGCATGCGGTGCGTCCAGGCCGTCCGGCGCTGGCGCTCGATCTGCTGGAAGAGTTTCGCGCGCCGCTGGCGGATCGGCTGGCGCTGACGCTGATTAACCGCGGCCAGCTTCAGGCGCGTGATTTCGACGAACGCGAGGGCGGTGCTGTGCTGCTCAACGACGCCGGACGTAAAACCGTTATTGCCGCCTACCAGACGCGAAAACAGGAAAGCATCGTGCATCCGCTGTTGCAGCAAAACAGCCTTATCGGCCTGTTGCCTCATTTGCAAGCGCGCTTGCTGGCGCGATACCTGAGGCAGGATGTGAAGCATTATGTTCCCTATCTGCATAGGTAAATGGTATTTTCTTTGTAGGAGCGGGCTTCAGCCCGCGATGATTTAATATATTCCAGTCTTGTCGTTCCGGTATTCAGTCGGCGGTGATAATGCCGGCCCCCTATCGCGGGCTGAAGCCCGCTCCTACAAGGCTGTTTTTTACGGAGGGCGATAGATGTTGATTCTGGTGTCTTACGACGTATCCACGGAAACATCCGCCGGGCGCAGACGCCTGCGCCGCGTCGCCAAAGTCTGCCTGAATTACGGGCAGCGCGTGCAAAAATCGGTGTTCGAGTGCCAAGTGAATCTGGCGCAAATGGAAATGCTGAAAAATGAATTGCTGGATGAAATCAACGAAGCTGAAGATTGTCTACGGCTTTATCGAATCATAGAGCCGCTGGAGAAAAATCTGATGGAGTTTGGTAAATTCAAGGCTGTGGACTTCGAAAGTACGCTTATCGTCTGATTTGCGCGAACCATAAGCGACGCCTATATTCCTGTGATGTTCGCGCATTGATTAATTGGTTGATTTTAAATAATATTTTTCTATATATCACTATGGGAATGTCTTCGCTTCCCCTCCCGAAAATGTATTCGCGCTTTTCTTCTTGTTTTTTAAGTATTATCATACACCTGCAGCAAGGCTGCATCTCCCGGCATTTATGCCGGGAGTGGATTGAAACTCCATCCAGGCGCTGTAACGCATCGCGCGCTACGCATCTCCCGGCATTTATGCCGGGAGTGGATTGAAACGATGCATTCAGCACCAGTGCGCCACTTCTTTTGAGCATCTCCCGGCATTTATGCCGGGAGTGGATTGAAACGTTTGCAAGTATGCATTTTGAGATGATTCCATCGCGCATCTCCCGGCATTTATGCCGGGAGTGGATTGAAACTCGCAGGTAATGCCGCAAATTGCAGTGGCATGTTGCATCTCCCGGCATTTATGCCGGGAGTGGATTGAAACATGCCATATCCGGGTATCTGATAAGTGGCACATGGGCATCTCCCGGCATTTATGCCGGGAGTGGATTGAAACGCCGTAGTCGGTGGTAACACATCAGTGATATGTCGCATCTCCCGGCATTTATGCCGGGAGTGGATTGAAACAAATCATTGATAACAGCGCTCACAACCATTTTATTGCATCTCCCGGCATTTATGCCGGGAGTGGATTGAAACCATTGTCTTGCAACTCATTATCCGACATAGCCACGCATCTCCCGGCATTTATGCCGGGAGTGGATTGAAACTCCAGGATGGAGATATTATGAACGTGCTTCATTAGCATCTCCCGGCATTTATGCCGGGAGTGGATTGAAACAACAGTATGAGTGGCGTTCCGGTGAGTCGGATGAGCATCTCCCGGCATTTATGCCGGGAGTGGATTGAAACGTGCTCGCAGCGGTGCAGCAAAACGGCTATGCGCTGCATCTCCCGGCATTTATGCCGGGAGTGGATTGAAACAGTCAGCGGACTACATGACCGTATGGACGATCAACGCATCTCCCGGCATTTATGCCGGGAGTGGATTGAAACGTCGGTCCATCGAAGGCAAAGCTGTCGCGAATTTGGCATCTCCCGGCATTTATGCCGGGAGTGGATTGAAACAATTCCAGAGTCAGCAATCGTTGCTTTAGCGGCCAGCATCTCCCGGCATTTATGCCGGGAGTGGATTGAAACTGCGCGAACTGGACGGGGACCACCTTGCTGCAACGGCATCTCCCGGCATTTATGCCGGGAGTGGATTGAAACATGTAACCCGCTTCCGCATGAGCACCCATCCGGTGCATCTCCCGGCATTTATGCCGGGAGTGGATTGAAACTTATGCCTTCAGCCGTTCCACCTGCTCGGTCGGCGCATCTCCCGGCATTTATGCCGGGAGTGGATTGAAACTCCAATATGCTTCTTCAATGCCTAACTCAGTTTGGCATCTCCCGGCATTTATGCCGGGAGTGGATTGAAACATGTCTATCGAAATGACGGACGCCTTCAGCAAAGAGCATCTCCCGGCATTTATGCCGGGAGTGGATTGAAACTTGCAAAAACTGTTGAATAGCAGTTATCAGTAAAGCATCTCCCGGCATTTATGCCGGGAGTGGATTGAAACTGTAATCAATATCTATGCGAATTCCTTCGAACAAAGCATCTCCCGGCATTTATGCCGGGAGTGGATTGAAACCTATTAACTTCGGGGCGATTACGCCCGGCGTTCCGCATCTCCCGGCATTTATGCCGGGAGTGGATTGAAACTCAAAATAAGGCAATTTTGGGACGGTTTTAAAAAGCATCTCCCGGCATTTATGCCGGGAGTGGATTGAAACATGTCAACGCCGATCATGGCGGCGTTTTGCGCGTTCGCATCTCCCGGCATTTATGCCGGGAGTGGATTGAAACTATGAAGTTTGCCCAATAGAAGTGACCGAAGGCCGCATCTCCCGGCATTTATGCCGGGAGTGGATTGAAACCCACAAACCACGTGTCATTATTCGCTTTCATTTCGCATCTCCCGGCATTTATGCCGGGAGTGGATTGAAACGAATCAAGCGTAGCCGATATTACTGCCCCGGCTGGGCATCTCCCGGCATTTATGCCGGGAGTGGATTGAAACTATGTCATAGTCATATCCTGATTATCCGTACAATGCATCTCCCGGCATTTATGCCGGGAGTGGATTGAAACCCCAAGCATCGAACATTCCAATTTGCGAATGATGCATCTCCCGGCATTTATGCCGGGAGTGGATTGAAACCCGCCTAAAAAGAGAAAACTTAAAAGCGGAAAGGGCATCTCCCGGCATTTATGCCGGGAGTGGATTGAAACAAGCGCTGGCTGGTGTCGCTGGGCTGGACGCCAACGCATCTCCCGGCATTTATGCCGGGAGTGGACTGAAATATGGCATAAATGTCAGCTTTTCCTTGGATTTAGGGCGTAACGATCAAATGGCTGTTAATCATGTACAAGCCTTCTCTGAGTGTGGTTTCCGACGAGGTAATTTCACTTTGTACCTTTTTCGCGGATGTTACCGCGCTGGATATTAAAACCTCATCCCTGTGTACGGATTGCTGAGTTCTATGAAGGCTGAAATTCATGTCGATAACGGCGCTATTGGTGGCGCTGATGGCGGAGCCTATCTTATCTACGGCAACCTGGGTGCTTTTAATGCCTGTCGTTATATTTTCTATGCTTACCGCGGCGGCGTCCAGCCTGCTTGCAATATCATTAATTCTGGCCTGGCCGTTTATCAGCTTGAGCGTAAAGTGCTGTAGCGACGGACCCGCCTGCAACATGTAGTTGCAACCCAGATTAATCAGGCCGTTGAACGGTCCTATGTTCATCACGAAATTGGGGCCAACATTTGTTACGTTGCTCGCGCCAATATTGTTCACGAAACTCATTCCGAAATTTGTTACATTGCTCATGCCCCAGTTCATCAGAACGCTGGAAAATCCGGCTTCATTGAAAGGATAGTTTTCAATTTTAATGCCATGGTCGTTCAAGACATATACTTCTCCATAATTACGTTCTTCTTTTTTTCCGTCGGTGGTAGCAAGCGCGTTGCCGATGGTTTTGTTAAATGAATCGCCTGTCGTGACGAAGGTGCTGTTGCCTTCGGAATGCAGCGCCAGGCCTTGCCTCCCCGAGTTGCTCTGCTCAGGGCCGTTGACCGCGAGGTCCGATTTACTGGAGCCCAGGCGCACCCAGCTTCCTTGCGATGTCAGCTTCATATGCTCCGCTCCGGCCATATCCCCCATCACCAGCTCATTTCCGCTCGAAGTGCGTATGCGTGACAACTCCTGATCGTTGTTTTCCACCACGCTGGGGTTGTTCGGGTTGGGAACCGCTCCCATTATCACCGGTTGATCGGGGTTGCCGTTGACGAAAGACAGCAAAACTTCCGCGCGTTTGTGCAAGGGGAAATGCATGCCGTGATCGCTGCCGGCAAAAGGCGTCATCATTCGTACCCTGGTGGAACCGCGGCTCGCTTCCTTCTCGGTGATATCGAAAGGCACCTGTATTTTGTATTCGCCTTTCTCATTCAGTTCGGCGTATTTGCCTTCCCCTTCGCCGTCGATGAAGGCGTTCAGCGTTCCTTCGATTTTCGGCCATGGATGCCTGATTTCCGGGCGGTACTGAACATCCGAAGCGATGGCCGTAAACTCGGCCAGATAAAAATCATTGCAGGCTGGTCCGGCATGGCGAGCGCCGATGGCCTGAGGGTCGAGTCCCGCCAGCAATAAGCCCGCTTGCGAGCCCTGGTGTTTGATGCGGATCACCAGCAGCCGCCGGTTGAAATCGGCGCGGAAGTGTCCGTCGATTTCAATGAAATGACCGCAGCGCAAACCGGTAGCGTTACTGTGGCCTTGAAACTGTTCGCTCCGGCAGCGTATGCCTTCGGCGCGTAATGACGCGATCAACCGCGCTTCCTCGTTGTTTCTCAGGTGTTCTCCATACAGGACAATCTCTCCCATGCCGTCAGCATCGACTTCGGCGGTTCCCTGAAGCTCGCCATTGCCTTCCTTGTGAAAGTAATCCATGACCACGACCTGTCTGGGCAATATTTGATAGTGCTGCTCCAGTTTTTGAATACGGCGGATTTCGACAGGGTTCGCATCCAGTTCTCCAGCCGGCTGGTAACGCAGTGAGATGGCCTTATCCTTGTGTCCTGCGTGCGTGTTGCAGAATACGGCTTTTTCCCGGCCATCGATTTCCTCGAACCACCAGTAGATGCCCAGGCGTTCGCACCATCGCGAGATGAACGCAAGGTAACTCTCCTGATATTGGCAAATATAATCCCATACCGGAATATCTTCCCCGCTGTTTTTAATTCTGAATTCGTATTCGCTGCTTAATAGCCCTGCAAGATTCATTACGTGGCGAACAATTTCGTGGCGTTCCTTATCAAGATAGACTTCAGACCTGCGATAGGATTCGAGTTTCCATAACCTGGGGACTAATACCGCACGATAAAACGTCAGGCCGCTGACCTGATGCTGCAGGGTAAATTGCTCTACCAGTCCTCTGTAGATAGCGGAGCTTCCGGATTCGAATCCGTCGTTCAAGGTGAAATGGGCTTCCTTGCCGACAACGCTTTTTGCCTTGATATCGCAGTCTGCGGAAGCCAGCAGTAATTCGAAGCGGTACAGTGTGGATATTTCCTCTTCCCCCTCGAAACTGACTACTTTAAATTCCGTAGCGGGACTGCCGGGAATTGAAAACAAAAAGCGGCGCTCATTGTCATGTGGCTGGTTAATTATGTTATTCATTATTTTTCTCCAGGGAGGATCAGGCAAAACGGCTATTGGAATATGATGGATGATACGCCGAACAGGCCGGCTTCAGACAGGCTATGGCATGCTTGTTATTAACAGGCTCAATAAGTTGCCCCTGGCTCCTTGCTGCCGCGCTTGTCACGGATCGTTACTCACTATGCCACATGCCGGCTTATGGCTGCGCGGATGAAGGTGTACGGCTTTTGAGCAAACACCGCGTGCGGCTTCCCGGACGGATCGGTACGTCAGTATAGATAGCTTTGGCTTGACGTGCCTGGGCAGCGGGTTCATTATCCGGGCAATCGGATTTCAGATTCATTCATTCAGGGGATTCAGTATGAAACGTATGGTGTACATTGCTCTTTGTTTGTCCATGCTGTCATTGAGCGGATGCGGCTACAATACCCTGCAAACGCAGGATGAACAGGTCAAGGCCGCGTGGGCCGAAGTGTTGAACCAGTATCAGCGCCGCGCCGATCTGGTGCCTAATTTGGTCAATACGGTGAAGGGCTACGCCGCACAGGAACAGCAGGTGCTGCTCGGCGTGACCCAGGCGCGTGCCAGGGTGGGTTCGATTCAGGCCACGCCCGAGTTGATCAACGATCCGGAAGCGTTCAAGAAATTTGTCGGCGCGCAGGCCGAATTGCAGTCGGCGTTGTCACGCTTGCTGGTGGTTTCCGAAAACTATCCGCAGCTCAAATCCGACGCCAATTTTCGTGATCTGCAGGCCCAGTTGGAAGGCACCGAAAACCGGATAACGGTGGCGCGTAACCGTTATATCAAAGAGATACAGACGTTCAACATTACGGTTCGCTCCTTCCCGTCCAATTTGACGGCGATGATGTTTCATTTCTCGCCCAAAGCGCAGTTTACCGTCGAGAACGAGGCGCAAATTTCCAAGCCGCCGACGGTGGATTTTGGCGCGCCGCCGGTTACCAGATAAGCGGTCCCGCGTTTTATGATGATGCGCTGGAGTCTAAGCGGCCTTTGCGGCGTACTGGCCATGATGCTGGCGATGCCGGTTTTTGCGGATATCGACGTGCCGCATCTGTCGCGGCAGGTTACCGATCTGACCGGCACGCTGACCTCCGAACAGGCTAATGCATTCGAGCAGTCGCTGGCGGCGCTCGAACAGCGCAAGGGCAGCCAGGTGGCGGTGTTGATCGTTCCCACCACTCAGCCGGAAACTATCGAACAGTATTCCATCCGCGTGGTCGAGCAATGGAAGCTCGGGCGGAAGGGGGTGGACGACGGCGTTCTGCTGCTGGTGGCGAAGGACGATCATAAGGTGCGAATCGAGGTTGGCTACGGTCTGGAAGGCGTGATTAACGATGCGACGGCCAAGCGCATCGTGGCGGAAGATATCGTGCCTGCTTTTCGCAAAAGCGATTTCCAAGCCGGGATTGCCGTCGGAATCGAACGCATCACCGCCTTGATCGACGGGGAAGCGCTGCCGGCGCCGCAAAAGAAGGAAAAAATGTCGGACGATCTCGAGTCGGTGCTGATGCTCGGGTTTTTTCTGGTGGTTTTCCTGGGCGGGCTGTTTCGCTCGCTGTTCGGCCGTATGCTGGGCTCCTCGCTGGTGGGCGTGATCACCGGGCTGCTTGCCTGGGCGCTGTCAGGATTGCTGGTCGCCATGGTGGCCGGCTTTCTGGCATTTTTCTTCGCCTTGTTCTGGGGCAGTGTCGGCAGCGGCGGATATTTCGGTAGTGGCGGATCTTCCGGCGGCGGCAGCCTCGGTGGCGGTGGAGGCGGTTTCAGCGGCGGTGGCGGCGGATTCGGCGGGGGAGGCGCTTCCGGGCAATGGTGAAAAAGATGCTGCGTTTGTTAAAACATTTGATTACGCCGGGCTGGCTGGCGCGCCGGGTTTTTAACGCGGCTGCACTGGATCGGCTGGAACAGGCGATATACGAATCCGAGCCGCAGCACGGCGCAGAACTGCGTCTGGCGATAGAGGGCGAACTGGATTTGCACGATTTGCTGCGCGGCCTTACGCCGCGTCAGCGCGCTATCGACCTGTTTTCGCGTCTGCGCGTCTGGGATACGGAGGAAAACAACGGCGTGCTGATTTATGTGCAATGCGTGGATAGAACGCTGGAAATCGTGACGGATCGCGGCGTAGCCGCAAAAGTCGGCCAACAGCACTGGGATGATATCTGCGCGCGGATGAGCGCCGCTTTTCGGGCTGGAAAATACGAAGCGGGCGTGTTGCAGGGCATAGCCGATATTTCCGCTTTGCTGAGCCTTTACTATCCACGTCGGGACGGTCATGGCAACGAGTTGCCCGACAGGCCGGTTGTTTTATAGTCAGCCATGACTTTATTCGATCCCTCCTGCATACCGTCTAATTTGTATCGCGCGGCCCAGGTAGCAGCGATGGACCGCCACGCCATCGCCACCTTGCCGGTTGCCGGCTTCGAGTTGATGACGCGCGCGGCGCGGGCGGCGTATTCCGTATTGCGAGAGCGCTGGCCCGCGCTACGCACGCTATCGGTGGTGTGCGGACCCGGCAATAACGGCGGCGACGGTTATCTGCTCGCGCTGAAGGCCTTCGAGCAAGGGCTGGACGTGCGGGTTTATCCTGCCGGTTACGCCGCTCAGCTCGGCGGCGACGCATTGCGGGCCTACCGGAGTTATGTGGACGCCGGCGGCGCGGTGCTGGATTTTATTCCCGAAGGCTTCGAAGGCGCGGAAGTGCTGGTCGACGCCTTGTTCGGCAGCGGTTTGAACCGCGATATAGAGGGACATGGCGCGGATATCGTACAGGCGGTCAACCGCTTTCGCGGCAAGGTGTTTGCGCTGGATATTCCTTCCGGGCTTAATGCCGATACCGGCGCTATTCGCGGCATTGCGGTCAAGGCCGGCGTCACGCTGACCTTTGTTGCGGCAAAGCAGGGCTTGTTTACCGCAGAGGGGCCGGAGCTGTGCGGCGATATCTATTTGGACAATCTCGATTTACCGCTTTCCATCCCGGCGTCGCAGCCGGTTTCAGCCGAACTGCTGCCGCGCCGCCTCAAACCGTTTTCCGGCCCGCGCGCGCGCAATGCGCACAAAGGCCATTTCGGCCATGTGCTGGTGGTTGGCGGCGCGCCCGGATTTTCCGGCGCGGCCCGCATGGCGGCGGAAGCGGCCGCCCGTGTCGGCGCCGGATTGGTCAGCGTCGCGACGCATCCCGATCACGCAGCGGTATTGGGTATCGGGCGTCCCGAGTTGATGTGTCACGCGGTTGCCTGCGCAGCCGGATTGCACGATTTGTTGCAGGCGGCGACGGTGATCGTCGCCGGCCCCGGTCTGGGGCGAAGCGGCTGGGCTGAAGAACTGTTTCAGGCTGCCATCGGCAGCGGGCAGCCGCTGATAATCGATGCCGATGCGCTTAATTTGCTGGCGCGGACGCCGTCGCGCTCGGATCGCTGGGTGCTGACGCCCCACCCCGGAGAGGCGGCGCGCCTGTTGGCGACCGATACGCGCACGATACAGCAGGACCGCTTTGCCGCCGTCGATCTGTTGCAGCGGCGTTATGGCGGCGTGGTGGTGCTGAAAGGTGCGGGCAGTCTGGTGCAGGGCGAAGGCGGCCGTCCCGCCGTCAATGCAAACGGCAATCCGGGCATGTCCGGCGGAGGCATGGGCGATGTGCTCAGCGGCGTGATCGCCGGTTTGCTGGCGCAGCGGCTCGATCCGCTGGAAGCCGCGCGCGCCGGTGTCTGTCTGCACGGCCATGCCGGAGACTGTGCCGCCGCCGAGTCCGGCGAGCGCGGTTTGCTGGCGTCCGATCTGTTCGCCTATCTGCGCGCAGGCGTGAACGGGTGAACGTTTTTTTAGCCGATGAAGCGGAAACGCTGGCGTTCGCCGGACGTTTTTTTGCCGAGCGCGTGCGTCCCGGTTGGGTGGTTTATCTGCATGGTCAGCTCGGGGCGGGGAAAACCACGTTTGTACGCGGCTGTTTGCGCGCGACCGGGTATCAGGGCATAGTCAAAAGTCCTACCTATACCCTGGTGGAGGAATATCGCCTGGATAACGGTTTAACCCTCTACCATTTCGACCTGTACCGTTTGAACGATTCGAGCGAGCTGGAATGGATGGGCATACGCGATTATTTCAGGCCCGATAGCATTGCCTTTATCGAATGGCCCGAGCGTGGAGCCGGGCTGTTGCCCGCTCCCGATGCGGAGGTCGCCCTGAAACCGCAAGGGCAGGGGCGGGTGATAGGGTTAACCGAAGCTTCAAGCACGACGGCGGACTGATACCGCCGGCCGTATGCTGCGGAGCGGAATACGGGGCAGTTACCTGTGCGCGGGAATCCCGGATCAGGTTAATGCTCAATCCGGGCTATGTTCCCATATTCCGTAAGTTTTGTGTCAAGCGCCGTGACGCCCGGCGAACAGCACACCGGGGCGGTCGGACGAGGTTTGGTAGCTGACGCTGAAATCAGACAGCGCCGTCAGAAAGCTTGCGAGGGGCTGCTCTCCCGAGGGTTCGAACGAATTGACGCCTACCCTGGATAGAAAATACACTTGATCGCGTATAAAGCTGCCGCGCGCGCGAATCTCGCCCTGGAAATGGATGCTATCCCTGAGCTGGCGCGCCTGCGAAAAGCAGCGTCCGTCAGTCATCGCCGGAATGTCGAGTACGACAAGCGCGACGCGCGCCAGGTCGTTTTCCAGCGCGCCGGCATCGTCGCCGCCGTTCAGGCGTACGCCGATATCGGATACCGTGAGGTTTTCCTTCTCCGCCAGCCAGCGCGCGAGCGTCAACGTCGATTTTTCGGCAACAGCCGCGTCGTCGCTCAAATGCCGCCAATCGTCCTCGATAATACGGCCGTCCTTAATGATTTGCATAAACTTTCTCCTGAAACGGTGCGATTCCGGTTCTTTGGACGGTATCGAGGAAGCTCTCGTTTTCCGTGCGCAACTCGGTATAGGTTTTGAGCAGAATTTCTATCACGTCGGCCACTTCTTCTTTTGCAACGGAAGGACCAAGCCGTTCGCCCAGAGCGGCTTGCGCCGCGGATGAGCCGCCCAGGGTGATCTGGTACCACTCTTCGCCTTTTTTATCGACGCCCAGTATGCCGATATGCCCGACGGTATGATGGCCGCAGCCGTTCATGCAGCCCGAAATATTAAGGCGCAGTTCGCCGAGGTCGTAGAGATAATCCATATCGTCCAGACGCGAGTAGATCGCGTCGGCGATGGGGATGGAACTGGCGTTGGCGAGAGAGCAGAACTCCAGGCCCGGACAGCAGATCATGTCCGTCGCCTTGCCGATATTGGCGCGCGCAAGGCCCTGTTCGGTCAGCGCTTCCCAAAGAGGGAACAGGTCCGATTTTTTAACGTCGGCCAGCACCAGGTTTTGTGTATGGCTGACGCGCAGCTCGCCGTAGCTGTAACGGTCGGCGAGATCGGCTACCGCTTCCATCTGGCGATCGGTGATGTCGCCGGGCGCGATTCCCGGCGCTTTCAGCGATACGAAAACTGCGCGGTATCCCTTTATCTTGTGCGCAACGGTATTGTGGGTAACCCAGGCGTCGAATGCCGGATTATCGTGACGTTGCTGCGCCAGTGCGGCTGCGCCGTCGTCGGCTGTGTCATCGTAGCCGGGCAACGTGAAGCGCGCTCTGACGCGCGCGATTTCCTCGTCGCTCAGTATCAAACGTTCGCGTATGCGCGCCCATTCCTTTTCGATTTGACGGGTGAGTTCGTCTTTGCCGGTTTCCTTCAGCAGTATCTTGATGCGCGCCTTGTATTTATTATCGCGGCGGCCATGCAGGTTATATACCCTGAGTATGGCTTCCAGATAGGACAGTAAATGCCGCTTCTCCAGGAACGGACGGATGGTTTGCCCTATCATCGGGGTACGCCCGAGACCGCCGCCCGCCAGTACTTCGAATCCGGTCTCGCCTGCCTCGTTTTTTACCACATAGAGTCCGACATCGTGCAGCTGGGTTGCTGCGCGGTCTTCTTTTGCGGCGCTGACGGCAATTTTGAATTTCCTTGGAAGAAATGCGAACTCCGGATGAAAGGTCGACCATTGGCGGATAATCTCGCCGTAAATACGCGGATCGTCGTTTTCACCTTCGCAGATGCCGGCCAGATGATCGCTGGTGGTGTTGCGTATGCAGTTGCCGCTGGATTGTATGGCGTGCATCTGCACCGTAGCCAGATCGGCCAGAATGTCGGGCACGTCTTCCAGGTTGATCCAGTTGAGCTGGATATTCTGTCTGGTGGTGAAATGGGCGTAACTTTTATCGTATTTACGCGAGACATGCGCCAGCATGCGCAGTTGCGCGGACGACAGCAGTCCGTAGGGAATGGCGATGCGCAGCATCGGCGCCTGACGCTGTATATACAGGCCGTTCATCAGGCGTAGCGGCCTGAATGCTTCCTCGCTGAGGCTGCCGTCGAAGAAGCGCCGGGTTTGATCCCTGAACTGCGCGACGCGTTCGTCGATGATTTTTTGATCTATTTCGTCGTATTGGTACATGTGTGGAACGGCTACTCCATCCGTAGTGGGTTCTGTTGGGGCGCTTATGTCGCTCAGCCCTGATATAGTGTGCCCTGGAACTGAAGGGGCGGTGTAAAGCGGGGTCCATGTCTGATTTTACGCTAAAACGGCAGATCTAAACCAGAGGCCGCATGGGCGGGCGCACATCCCTCAAACACGGCAGTGTTTCTCATATATAATGACGCAGCGAAGGGGGCTTTGAGGCGGCGATACGCTCAAGGTATGAAAAATTCAACAAAGAGGGGTTCAGTTTTGATACGCGCACTAGCTTTTTTACTGCTGGCTATGGGAGTGCCGGGGTTGGCGTTAGCCGAAGAGTCGGAGGTTCTCGGCCTGACAGGGTCGCATCGTGGTCTTTACAGCGTACTGATTTTCATTATTTCCTACGCGTTTGTGATGACCGAAGAGTTTTCTCATCTGCGTAAATCCAAGCCGGTAATTCTTGCAGCGGGCATTATCTGGGCCCAGGTCGCCGTGCTGGCAAGTTCCAGCGGCGTGCCGTCCGAGGAGGTTCATAAGGCATTCGAGTACAACCTGGGCGAATTCGCCGAGTTGATGCTGTTTTTGCTGGTGGCGATGACCTACATCAACGCGATGGCGGAACGCAATGTATTCGAAGCGTTGCGGGCCTGGCTGGTAAATCGCCGCTACGGTTATCGCAAGTTGTTCTGGATAACCGGCATCATCACCTTTTTCCTGTCTTCGGTTGCGGATAACCTGACTTCGGCGTTGCTGGTCGGCGCGGTGGTGATGGCGGTCGGCGCCAACAGCCCCAAGTTTGTCGCGCTGGGTTTTATCAACCTGGTGAGCGCGGCCAATGCCGGCGGCGCTTTCAGTCCGTTCGGCGACATTACCACGCTGATGGTCTGGCAGGACGGCAAGGCCGAATTCTTCGATTTCTTCGAATTGTTCATACCTTCCGTGGTCAACTTTGCCGTACCCGCTGCGATCATGCAGTTCGCCATTCCGAATGGAGCGCCGCTGGTGCAGGATGAAGACGAAAAGGTCGAACTGAAGCCGGGCGCGCTGGTTGTAGCCGGTCTGTTCGCGCTGACCATTACCACCGCCGTCGGCTTCAAGCAGTTTCTGCATTTGCCGCCGTTCATGGGCATGATGGTCGGTTTAACCTATTTGATGTTTTACGGCTACCGCCTCAAGATGTTCTTCAGCAAGGACGGGGACAAGTTCGACGTTTTCGAACATGTCAAAAATTCGGAATGGGACACTTTGCTGTTCTTCTTCGGCGTGGTGTTTGCGGTCGGCGGCCTGGGCTACATCGGCTATCTGCAGCTGGCTTCCGCAGCCATGTACGAGGGCCTGGGACCGACAACGGCGAACATACTGATCGGTTTGCTGTCCGCGATCGTAGACAATATTCCGGTCATGTTTGCAGTGCTGCAGATGAACCCCGACATGCCTTTGTATCAGTGGATGCTGGTGACGCTGACGGCCGGCGTCGGCGGTACCCTGCTGTCGGTCGGCTCTGCAGCCGGCGTGGCGCTGATGGGAACTTCTCGCGGCATGTACACCTTCTTCAGCCACCTCAAGTGGACGCCGGCTATAGCCGCCGGTTATGCGGCCAGTATTCTGACGCATTATCTGATTAACGGATAAATCCGCTCAGGTTTTCATGTGGCTTGAAAAAGCGCCTCGCCGCATGGCCAGGCGCTTTTTTTAATTTCCAGAACGAGAGAAAACATGTCGCAACTCATTTATTCGCAGTCCATGCTCGGTTTAATCGTGGTGATAGTCTTCATCAGCATGCTGTCCTCGCTGCTGATATTGCTATTCACCGTTTGGCTGAAACGGCAGTTTCATACGCTCAGAACGTTGGAGCGCGATGAGACCTTTTTCAATGCGGCGGGACTGGTTTTTTCGCTGCTGCTGGCTTTTGTTACCGTCAGCGTATGGGAAAACTACCAGGACACGGTGAACGCGGTAGATAGCGAAGCGCGCTCGCTGAACAATCTGAGACTGGATCTGGATGTCCTGAGACAGAGTCAGCAGCAGCCGCTGGTGGAATCGTTAAACGCCTATACTCATTGCGTGATCGATCACGAATGGCATGAAATGGCCGGCGGGCATGTCGATAACGAGTGCCCGCAATTATTGGGCCAGATCTCCCATCTGATACTGACGGCGGAAGCGCAGACTGAAGGCGAAAAACGGGTAGTAGGGTCTATGGTTGATCTATTGAACGTTTACCGCAACCATCGCATGGAACGCCTGACCGCGATGATCCCGGCGCTGGATAAGCTCATGTGGTCGGTACTGATACTCAGCACTGCGATATATTTCTTTTACGGCAGTTTGATCGACGTCGGCCGATTGCGTCCGCACTCGGTGCTGACGCTGATACTGGCGATGATGATAGGCCTGGTTTTCGTGCTGATAGCCGCTTACGACTTGCCGTTCACCCGCCCATTGTCGCTGCAGCCGGAGGCATTGCAGAGTCTGTTGCAGAAATGGGAGATGCAGGGGTTGCCGGTAAATTGATTTTTATATTGCTCATTATGAGGCCTTGCTTGGCGATGAGGTGCTATGACCATCAGTATAGGGGTAAATTTAACGGCTTAAACTCGGCCGTCTCTATTGCGGACGCGCTGAATTATGTATTTCCCGCCACAAGGTGTGTTAGGTTTGATTCGTATCGCGGCGAATAGGGTAAAAGGCCGCGATGAGCAACAAACACGATATCGGCTCCAGGCATTTGTTTTCCAGTCTGGACATGATGTGCGCGAACTGATAGTCGGCTTTAAATTAGCTGCTGCGCCGAAAATACACGCAAAAACCGATTAAATCAGCGCTTCCTTGAGCTCGGAGAATTGGGCCTGCATCTATGGCGTCCAGGCAAATCCGGCATAAGCCTGGTAAGCCGGACTATATGTGTTGGTTCCGACACCTGCATTGGCGTACAAGGCAAGATTGTCATTTAACGTCCAAATCAGACCGGCGCCTACTACGTTGGGTACCGCGTTGATGGCGCCCGCTGCCGTTGTTGTGGTAATTGTTTTGTAGGTCGAAACCGGAGTGGTTTGACAATAGTTTAAAACGTTTTGGTTGGCATTAACTCCGCAGACTTGCTGGAGCGTACTGACGGGTTCTTTGGATGTACTGTAATTAAGGGGACGAACCAACAGTTCGCCATTGTAGGAACCGTTAATAAAGAACGCCAGATTGTCGGTAATGTCGCGTTGCACTGACCATTGAAACATGAATTGCCATGTCCGTAGCGAGGGATTTAAGGGATTTTGGATATATCCGGCGCCGAGATTGTATTCGAAAGCAATATCCCAGGGCAGGCTCTGATCGAAGTTGAAGGAAAACGTCGGCTGGGTCGGGCTGCTCAGGGCGGGCGACGCCAGCCAGGGCGTGAGTATTTGTGCCTCGAAGCCAAGCGCCGGAATTAAATAATCTTTCCATTCGTCCCATAAATGTATTTTGGTATCGAACACCAGCGGGCCGGAACCCATCGCAGGGCTGTTGCCGCTGCTGCCGGCTTGAGATTCGAATCCGTAATAAAAAAGCCGCAGCTCAATGTTATCGATCAGGCCGTAACGCAGAAGGACTTGCGTTTCATACAGCGATGGATTCAAGCTGCTGTTTCCGATGTAGTAGTATGGCGCCATTTCGAGGTAGAACCCGCCGCGCGGCAAGGTATAGGCGCTGTTCGGAAAATTGGCCAAATCCGAACCGGGCGTCCGTATATCCAGCTTTTCCTTATCCTCTCCGTTATCATTTTCAGCCGGTTTTTTAGCCGTCGGCGCTTTTTCTTCGCCGGACGGGCTGTTCGCGTCTGCCGATGAGCTCGTGGTATCCTGATCGAATTTCCAGACCAGATTGCCCTGGAACGCGCTGATGGCCGTATTCCCGCTATAGGTGCCGCGGTAGCCGACTTCGACGTTCAAGGCGTCGTTCAAATGTGTCGTCAGGCCGACATTGACCAACCCTGCCCCGATCGAACTATTATTCACCACGCCCTGAACCGTGAAGTTTTGCCCGGCAATGCCGCTATAGTTCAAGCTCGCATTGGCGTCGGGCTGATTGAGCATTTCGCGCAGGCCGATTGCGGCGCTGGCGGTCCAATCCGCGCCCCATGCCCGCCAGTTGTAATCGTAGCGCGTTTGAAAACGCGCTGCGACCATCGTCGTATTCTGGGTCGGCACATTCAGACTGAGCGCTCCCAATCCCGATTCGCTTAAACCGGTTATCTGCTCGTATACGGTTTGCAGCGACAGGATCGGCGTCAGGCTATGCCCGCCGCCGAAATCGATCTGCCAGGCAGCGCGCGTCTCGGCGCTGATCAGGCGCGCATAAGTCTGTCCGCCGGCATTCCCGAGTACGGAAGGATTGTTGAAATTGAGCGGCCCCTGCGTATAGCCGAGCAGCAGACCGATATGTCCGGCATCGCCGACGTTCATATCGGCGTAACCGCCCAACTGCCACATCTGGGCGGATAACGTACTGCCGGCGTTGTAGCGGCCGGCCCCGGCGTAGACATAGCCGGCGGTCAGGCCGGTATTCAGTCCTTCGAGAAGACGACTGTCGGCGCCGACCAGAAATCCGCCGGTATGCTGACTGTAGCCGTCGGCGTTGCCGTTGCCTTGGACGCCGCCAAAGTTGCCGACGCCGCTCATCCACACGTGCGGCGCGTTGGCGGGCAGTGCGCCGCCTTGTGTCGCGCTCAGACCCATGCGCGCATAGACCGGGGCCCATGTGTCCGAGACAGCGTTGTAAAGAATATTGGGCGCATCGGCGTAGATTTCGCCGTCGAGTTGATTCATCGCGGCGGCGAGCTGATTGGAGGGAAGCTGGTATAAACTATTCAGTTGATTATAAAGGCTGCCGGTAGCGTTCGGCACTGCGCTGTCAAGCACAGCGCCGACTTCCGTTTCATTGGCAGTCTGCGCCATGCCGTTGAACCACGCTTGCGGATAAACGCTGAGTAGAACCTCTCCATTGGTGACGTAGATCAGATCGTAGACCTGGCCGAAGGCCAGATTATGGACATCTACATTATAAAAATTCGTATCTGGATTGCTGCTTTGCAGCAATGTGTAAATCGTGCGTAGCTTGTTCCCCGGGCCGAGAGACATGCCGCTTGCCTGGACGAACAGATCGCCGCCCGACAGTTGGGTCGTGCCGTTAACGATGAGCTGGGTATTATCGCTGGGGTGAATATTAAAACTCAGCGTACCGAATCTCGCTGTCTGGCCAGGAACGCCAAAGACGGATTGCAACGTTAAATTTCCGTTTACCGTCATGCTGCTGCTCACGGAAGCATTACTGGTTGCGGTAAGCGCCGCGGCTGCTAATGGCGACATGAATTTGATCGGCTGCGCCAGAGGAGCAATTATGACCCTATTAGAATTGGCACCGCTGAAGATAATGCTGGTTGAGCCGGCTGAAACATTACCCGTGTTAATTAGATCGCCATTCAGCGTACCCGTGCCGTATAAAGAGCCGCTATTGGTGAACTTACCAGTGACATTTAAGCTGCTGTTCGCGCCCAATTCCATATTGCCTGCATTGCCGACATTTGCGGCCGATATTGTTTGCGGATTGGCGCCGACAAACCTGAGCGTTGAGGCTTGGCCAACATTTATCGATTCAACGCCACTGATGATATTGCCGGTCATGCTGACGTTATTGCCGGTATGGATGAGGGTGTCTGCGGAGACTGTAGAATAAATAAATAATTGATTAACAGTATCTATGTTGCCGTTGAGAATCGTTGTGCCTGAACCGGCAAGGGTCAAGTTGCCGGGGCCGACAATATTGCCTGAGAAAGTATCGGTGTATCCACCGTTATTAATTGTTGCTATATTGCTGTTATTAAGAATGATTTGAGGGCTTGCCGTCAGCGAGGCAGTGCTGTTAAAAGTGCCATTTGCGCCAAAGCTAAGCGGGTTACATAAGGTGGTGGCAGGGTTAACATACGTCATGCCTTGGATATTGGTGCAGCTATTAGTTGTGTTGCTATTGGGGCTGGACGGAAAGGCCATTGCCGGAACCAAAAACAGCGCTAATACGTAAGGAGAGATCTCTCTATTAAAGCCATGTATGATCATTGTTTTTACAGGCAACCCGCTTGCCGAAGGACGAACGGAAAAAGCGATTGAATCGGCGCTTCTCTATACTGTTATAAGAATATTTCTAAGCACTTTGATATTTCCATCGTCTACACTTACATTTTCTTTTCTAACAGTAGCAATTGCAGATCTTACATCTGCTTGACTAGTAAAAAGATTAAGATTAGCACTTCTTAGTGTAGCTGCGCCGTTATTCACATGAACGCCCAACTCTTCCAGCTTGAAGTCTTTCATGTCAATTTTTTCTGCTGTGTTATCAACTCTAACCCCTGCCTTATCTATTCGTACAATCGCAGTGTCGTATCTAAAGCCATATTTGTTTACATAGAAACCATAGTTATTGAATGCAGCGAGATAGGTGTTTGACGATATTGAATATATATTGGTAGACAAGAAATAGGCGTTGGCAGACGCGACATAACTATTCGCCGAAAGTCCAATATAGTTGCTATTTGCTGCGCCTAAGTAAGTACTGGTTGAAAATCCGTTTACAAGCTTTCCAGTGGGCCCCTCGGATTGAAACCAGGATGAACCTTTAACATTTTGAATAAAAGTACCTTGCGCATTAAATACTATATTTCCATTCCCCGCTGTCTGGTCATTTGCATTAAGCGTTATATCACCGTCGTTAGCTGTTAAAGTAATTCCGGTGGAATTGGGCTCGGGCGCAGCAGCGTTGGACGAAACATCGGACGTGATATTGATCGCGCCATCGGTGGTCATGGTTACACCGTCGGCAGACGGTCCGGTGAAATTATAGGTTCCATCCTGTTCCGGCGTAGTTTGCTGTTGCTGCTGCCTGGCAAGATTCGTCGGCATTTCTCCGCTCTGCCACATCTGCTGTACTCCCTGCCATTGCGCCTTGGGCGGCGGCGCCTGCCATTGCTGCGGCATGCCGGATCTTGCTTTCGATGTGTACGAATAATTCGCCGTACTCGGATCGAATCCGACCGAGCCCAAGCACAGCGAGGTATTGCCGCTCGGCGTTTTGAACAGCATATGCTGCTTACCGGCTTCGTCATGCAGCGTGATTTCGTTGCCGCCCGCGGTGCGGATACGCGACTGTTTTTGATTGACGTTGGTCACCACATTCGGGTTGACCGAGTTCGGCACCGCACCCATGATCACCGGCTGATCCGGATCGCCGTTGACGAACGACAGCAGCACTTCGGTGCCTTTCAGCAGCGGGAAATGCATCCGTGGTCGCTACCCGCGTACGGTGTCGCCATGCGGATCCACGCCGACCCGCGGTAGTCCGACTTCTTGGACATCGCAAACGGCACCTGCACCTTGTATTCGCCGTATTGGTTCAATTCGGCGTATTGACCGCTGCCTTCCGCGTCGATAAACGCATTGATCGTGCCGATGATGCGCGGCCACGGATGCCGCTCTTCCGGGCGGAACTGCACATCGTCGGGTATCGCGGTAAAATCGGCCAGGTAGAAATCGCTGATCTTCTGCTTCGTATCGATACCCAGTCCATCCAGCAGCAGCCCCGCCTGCGAGCCGCGATGCGTCGCTTCTGTCAGTAGATAGCGGCGGTTAAAGCTGTTGCGCGGATGGCCGGCTAATCGCACGAAATGTCCGCAGCGCAGGCCGGTGGCGGTGCTGCTGCCGAAATAGCGGACGGCGCGGCAGCGCAGCGACTCGGCGGCAATCTTGGCGCGCTGTTCGATATCCATGACGCTTTTCAGCTTCCGGCCGAAAAAGTGCATCTCGCCGATTCCCGTTTCAGGGTCAACCGGTGCTGTGCCTTTTAATTCCTGACTGGCGCGGTGGGCGCTGAAGTCGCGAATCACCACATGTTTGGGCTGATTTTGCGCGACCTGCCGCAAGCGCTGGCAGCGGCGCTTTTGCGTGCTTTGCGCATCCAGCTCGCCGGCCGGCTGGTAGTGCAGTGTCGTCGCTTCGTCCTTATGCGCGGTGCGAAGGTCGGTGAACACTGCTTTTTCCTGACCGCCGGTGTTCTCGTACCACCAGTAGACGCCGAGCCGCTCGGCCCAGCGCGATATGAAAGTCAGGTAGCTTTCGCGGTACTGGCAGATATACTCCAGTTTCGGCGCGTTGGCGCTGTCCGAGGACAAGCGCATCTCAAAATCGTTGCGACGCATCCCGGCGTTTTCGAGTACCGTGTTGAATATCTCGGGACGGCTCTTGTCCAGATACACTTCCGAGAGCACGAAAGTTTCCAGTTTCCACAGCACAGGCACTAAAATTGCTTGGTAAAAAGTCCAGCCGCCGCTCTCGTACTCGTAAGAAAATTCCTGAATCAAGCCCTGATAAGTGGCAGGCTGCCCATCTACAACGCCGTCGCTCAGTGAAAAATGAGCGGCCGTGCCGATCAATGCGCCGGCGTCGATGTCACTATCCTTGGAAGCCAGCAGCAATTCGAAGCGATACAGCGCGGACAGGGCTTCTTCGCCCTCGAACTGCACCACGAAAAAGGCATCCTTTGGACATTTAACCGCTTCGAAACTGAAAAGCCGATTCTGCCCGGCCAACTGCGTTGCAACGAACATAATAATGTCACTCCTTAATTGAGGTTCTTGTATAGGAATACGAGGGATGCATATATTGGCCCGCAGGCGGTTTATGACAGTAAATGGCGGGAGAAAAAAGGTAATCGCACAGTAGCCGTCATGGCTGTGCTAAGACTCAGCCTATTCGTCCGATGCATGGGATTCGTCCGAACGGTCTGAAGCAACCAAAGGGTTTGCTGATTGCCACATTGTTTGTTGCAGCCGCGTGCGAGGTTCATTTTGGGTATCGTCAAGATACCTTATAAATGTTGCGCGGAAAGCATCGAATGTTACGCCAAATTCCTCCTGAAATGCGGTTTCAAATCCTGATCCTTTTGCCATTATTTCAATCATGCGCGAGAGTCTTTTGTTAATATCCGATATACCGGAGCCATTCCATTTCGTGCGCATGTACTCAACTAGAAAAGCGCCGATGGCCTGGTTCTTCCATCCTCGTCCATGGTAATCACTCAGAAGGTCATCAGCCTCGCTGGAGGTGAAACGCATTGCCGTGCCGGCCATCTGGCGATCGAATTTATTTTCTGAATGACCGAGCGACATTCTATAGGCGTGGCCGTTAATTGACGCACGCCCTTCCATAAGAAAACTTGGTAGCTTGCGTCTTTTCAGTTGCCGGTTATCCTGAATATGGGTAAATTCGTGAGCCAGGGTACCTTCGGATACTGGTGTATTATTCAAATAGTTATCTTTGGCTGCCATCAGGCTTGTGCCTTGCGCATATCCGAGCAGGGTATGTTTATCAAATTCCCTCACCAGGCGAAAGTCCAGCGGTTTTTCTACCAGAGGGATCGTGTTGCTCCAGGAATCTTGCTTGCTGACAAACGCATACGCTTTGAGGGCGGTATTGGCGATCGATTTACACCGGGTTTGATCAATCGTATGATCGGAATAAATTCGAATAAACTGGTCGTTGGAAATGCACTGTAATTCAAATTCATCGTCTTGCGCATGAGCCGCGCGGAAAAATAATAATAAGCCAAGACATACAAGGAATAACCGTGTTTTCATTTGGTACATTATTTATTTCCTGTCGTAAGGAGTGCCGTTGGTCAGGCTCACGTTAACTGCAAACGTAGTGCTTGGGGTGATATTGATTTGACCGGTCAAATTATTGCCGGTGATAATCGGTATGGGAGCGTTTGCCGCATGGATTTGTTCTTGGGCAAGCATTGCGAAAATTAAAGAAAAAAGATGGTATTTTATCTTTTTCATTTTGGGATGGGGTCCTGTATTTTGGGTTGGGTTTCGGTTAAAAATTGATATTCAGTCTATAATCCCTGTGGCTGACAAATTAATGTTGCTTTCCGGATTTATCAGTGGCATGATTCATTTTCTACTGATGACCATCAGTTGCTAACCGGGTGATGAACAGCTCCGCAAACCCCATGGTTCGCGCGCCGGTATCCAATGCGTGCGCAACGGGAGCCTTATCATTTCTATGTGCGTAAGTTTATCTGCTTCACCGTTGCGGAGTTTTCTCTTATTCCGTCTGCAACCTCTTCAGGGCTGAAGAGACGAACAGAAGCAATCTTTCACGACAGTTAGCCTTCGATACTGATGTTTCTGACGGCAATGATAGTGAAAATAGTCGTCAGCGCGCACATAATTCCTGACAATCCCTGATAGCCAATAAAAAATAAGCGTCGAACAAAATCCGGCGCGGCAGGAGTCACCGTTCAGCCACCCTTTGGACATTTTTCAAAATGCCTACGCTAATCCGTTCGTGGGCGTAGCACAGCGCATGCGGCTGGAGAGCCCTTCGACTATACTCAGGCGAGCCTTATCGAACCGGCAATAAAATCACAGGCCTTCAGGCCGGGGTTTCAAACCGACAAGGAGTTTGGATCAATCATCAATGAGATAGAGCTTTCCATTCATTCTTCGACAGGCTCAGGACGAACTGAAAACGCTTAAAATCGAGGGGAACCTGAGCGACTCCCAGCAGGATGCTGAAACATCCCGGAATGCAAAGCTGGCGCGAAGCGTAGAAGGTGGCTGGGTACGAATGGAATAACCTTTTGCGTTAATCACGACTGCTTGCTATCCAAGCCGGCAACAGCAGCGTAAACTTACTCCCTCCGCCCGAACTGCTCTGCACATTGACCGAACCGCCGTGCAACTCGACGATCTGCCTGACGAGATAGAGGCCGAGACCGGCGCCTGTGCCTTGTGCCGTACCGCGATAGTGGGCTTCGAACAGTAGCGGGATGTCGTGCGCAGGGATGCCCCGTCCTTGATCGGTGACGGTGAGCAGCACGCCTTCCTCTACTGACACGGCTTCCAGCCGGATGTCGCTGCCCACCGGGGAATACTTGATGGCGTTGTCGACTAGATTGTCTATGGCGATTCTCAGTAGCTCGGGGTCGGCGGTGATGAACTGCAACCGTTCTTCAGCATAAACGCGCAGCCTGTGCCGTTGCGATTGCCCCTGTGCGCAATCTACAATATCCGTAAGCATGTGGCGCAGGTCCACCCCGCAGGCGGATAGAGTCAGACGTCCCTCCTTGATACGCTCGCTGGTCAGAAAGTTGTCGATCAGGTGGGAAATGCGTTTCCGGGCGCGGTCTATTTTATGGTAACGCGGGAAAACCTCCTGCGGCGCTTCTCCATGCAACTGGTAAAGGGTATCCAGGCAAATGTCTATGGTAGCCAACGGATTGCGGAGTTCATGGGCTATCATCGCGGCAAAGCGCTGTTGCGTCTGGGCGAGTTCGATTTCATTTGCGGCTTGCAGCGCAATTTCCTGTGCCTGTTGGCGGGTGTCTACAGCCTCCTTGAAGCGGACTGCGATGCCGATGTTGATGAGCACCAGATGCACTAAAGTCGTTGCCGTTACCATGTAATCGGCCAGAATACCGGTTGGCAGAAAACCGAGATTGCGCAAGGTTATAGCGCCTACTCCGATGAGATGAGCGGAAAAAGCATAGAATATCCAGCGCGCCGGGCGGTTACCTTGTACCGCGAGGCTAAAGGCCATAACCAGGCTGGTTACGCCTATGACCAGCGAGAACAAGTACAGTGTTCCGGCAATCAGGGAATACTGCCCCGACAGCACGACCGGAATGCCGGCCAGACTCAACACCGCCAGAGCTTTGATGAATTTCGTCATTCGTGGATAATGCCGAGGCAGATCGAGCAAGGCGATGAACATCCAGGAAACTGCAAAGATGGCGCAACATATCATTGACCCCATCAAATAATCCGCTAATAGCGGATTATTTGGCAGTAGATATTGGCCGGCGAACCCCATGCCCGAAAGCATACCCAAACCATCGAAAAACAGATAGGCGCAATAGTAGGCATAACCTTGAGTGCGCAGCCAGCCGAAGAACAATAAATTGACCAGCACCATGATGCCCCATGCGCCGAAAAAAGCGCCGAATAGCCAATATTCGCGATTCGAGTGTGAAAAAAAACGTTCAGGTTGCCAAAGCGCTGCGCGCAAGGACATTGTACTGGTAGTCTGTACCCGGATGTAATACGTATGCGGGGCGTTGTCGGCTAGATCGAGGCGGAAAACGATGTTTTTGTGCTCGACATCGCGCGCGCCGAGAGGTATTCGATCGCCGCCGCGCCGGATTATGTAGCCGTCACCGGCGGGCTCGTACAGATCTACATGGTCGAGAAAGGCGGGCACGATTTCCAGCCACCATTCTGTCGGCGCGTCGGCTGCGCGGCGTAAGGAGAAACGCAGCCAGTAGACGTCACGGGTGTATCCAGCGGAAATATTGTTCTTCAGCGCTTCGAAATGCGCATCCGTGGGAGGGTGGTCTAGGGGCAGCTTTCCGTCCATATCGCGGAGGGCCTCGAATTGGATGGTAAGTGAATGGACATCGGTTGTTGCGGTTAGCGTTGTTTCTACGGCTGGCGCACACAACGGGGTACACAGAAATATCCCAACAATTAGAGTAAGGAGTCGTTTGATCATGTTCGAGAGAAAAGGCCTATGATACGCGTTGCTGTGGTGGAGGACGATAGCGACTTATGCGAAGAAATCGTTTTTAGCCTGACCGATGACGGCAATGATGCCGTCGGGTTTCGTGACAGCGCCGGTCTTTACCGCCACCTGATGAAATCGACGGTGGATATTGTGGTGCTGGATGTCGGCCTGCCCGGAGAAGACGGTTTTGCTATTGCCAGACATTTGCGTGATTCTCCCAGCTGCCGCGCCGTTGGCATTATCATGTTGACCGCGCTGAGCGGGTTGGACCATCGTGTGGAAGGTCTGGAAAGCGGCGCCGACATTTATCTGGTCAAGTCCGCGTCGATCAGGGAGCTGCGCGCCGCGATCGCAAGCCTGGCCCGTCGGCTCAAACTCTCGCCGGAACCTTCCGCAGGCCAGGTTTGGCGCTATTCGCCCAGCGCATGGACGTTGACGTCACCTTCCGGCGCCGGCGTCAAGCTGAGCGGCTCGGAAAAGGCCGTGGTCGAGTTCTTTTTGCGCCATCCCTGTTCGGTAGCGAAACGCCGCGATCTTATCGAAAAAGCCCTGGGCGGGGATTACCTGAGCTACGACCCTCGGCGTCTGGAAGCCATAGTCAGTAGACTGCGGCGTAAACTGGAGCAGATATCTCCGCTGGCGCAACCGCTGCGCGCCGTACACGGCGTAGGTTACGAGTTTACATCGGCGCTGGAGCGGCTGGATTAGACTTCACGCACTGCGCGCGATCAACGGGCTGGAGCGCGGAAAGTGCGCGCGCAGAAACTCCATCTGATCGGCCAGGATCATATGTCCCTGCAGGTAGATGTATTCCGCATGCGTGGGCACGAAGGGTATGGCCAGCAGTTGCATGTGGGCTTGTTCCGGAGTGCGTCCGGCCTTGTGATTGTTGCAGCGCTTGCACGCGGTCACCACGTTCGACCAGATATCCTGCCCGCCCTGGCTGACCGGGGTGATATGGTCGCGCGATAACTCGCGGCGGGAAAAACGCTGTCCGCAATAGAGGCAGAGATGGTTGTCTCTGCGAAACAGTGCGGGATTATTCAGCGGAGGCGTATAGTTGCGGAAACTTTTGAATCTGCCGGTGTTGGGGCAGTGCGTGGCGAGTATGGAATTGACTTCGAGTAGGCTGCGCCGGCCGGACGTGGCGTTAACGCCGCCGCGCAGCGAGCAGATGGGAAGGCCGCAGGTGTAAGCGACCTGATCGAGATAGTACAATTTAACCGCTTCCTGGTAGCCTATCCACTCCAGCGGCATACCCGATGCGTCGGTGCGTAATATCTGTAACCGCGATACTTCCATTAAGCTTCCCCCAATTGACTGGAATACAACGTTCTGGAAATAAACCCTTTTCAATACCCTTCGGGATTTGTCAGGATTATAAGGTGGATAGACCGGTAATCGCCCGGTTGATGGGTCCCATCGCTCCGCCACTCTTCTATAGGGTATCGAAGTTTTATGTCAAATTAAATCTTCTTAATTGAAAAATGAAAGAAAAGTGCGAAAAAGGGAAGATTTTTTTCAGTTTCACGCCGTTCAGGTAGCGCTTCCGCTTCCGCTTCGGCAAGTTTTCGATTATACGGCTCCGCCTGAAGCGGTGGAGAGCGGTTTGCAGGTCGGCGCGCGCGTGCTGGTTCCTTTCGGTTCCGGGCAGGGCGAGCGCATTATGACCGGCGTCGTCACCGGTTTTCCAGCGGTTTCGCAGGAAGATAGGCGCGGCTTGAAACCGGTGTTGCAGGTGCTTGACGAGCAATCGCTGCTGTCGTCCGATGATTGCGAAATCCTGTTGTGGGCCAGCCGCTATTATCATCATCCCATCGGTGAAGTGTTCGCCTCCGCTTTTCCTGTGCTATTGCGTAAAGGGCGTCCGGCGGTCGATGAGCGTACGACCCGGATTCTGCGGCTGACCGCGCTCGGCGTTGCGGCGCAACCGCCTGCGCAGGCCGTGCGCAGGCGGTTGTTGCTGGATAGTCTGCGCGCGCGCGAAGACGGTATCCCATTGCCGGAGTTAAGCGCTCTGGATTGGGACTGGCGCAGCGTAGTCCGGGGAATGAGGCGGCAAGGATGGGTCGAAATCGCCGACGCGCCCCAGGTTCCGCTTTCATCCGCTCCGTTGCCGTCCGTGCCGATGCCGGAGTTGAACGAAACTCAGCGGCGGGCGGTGGATGCCGTTTTGTCGTCCATGGAAGGGTATCGCGCGTTCTTGCTGGAGGGCGTGACCGGCAGCGGCAAAACCGAGGTTTATCTGCGTCTGGTCGAGCAGGCGCTGCAACGTGGATTGCAGTCCTTGGTGCTGGTGCCTGAGATCAGTTTGACGCCGCAGTTGGAGTCGCGTTTCCAAAGCCGTTTCGGACTTTCGGTGCGGGTGTTTCATTCAGCGCTCAATGAGTCCGAGCGCGCTCGCAACTGGCAGGCGTTTCAGCGCGGCGCGGCGCGCATCATGCTGGGAACGCGTTCCGCGGTTTTTGCGCCGATGTCGGCTCCCGGGCTGATCATACTCGACGAAGAGCACGATCTTTCCTTCAAACAGCAGGATGGGTTCCGTTTTTCCGCGCGCGATATTGCAGTCATGCGCGCGCGTACGCTCAATATCCCGGTGTTGATGGGTTCCGCCACGCCGTCGCTGGAAAGTCTGGTCAATGTCGCGCGCAAGCGTTATCTGCATCTTTCCATGCCGAAGCGCGCCGGAGCGGCGCTGGAGCCTGTTTTTCAGCTTGTCGACATCCGCAACGCCGCATTGCAGGGCGGCATGTCGCCGGCTTTGCTGAACCGCATTGCGGAAACCCTGAAGCGCGGCGAACAATCGCTATTGTTTCTGAATCGAAGGGGATATGCGCCGACGCTGATTTGCCATGCCTGCGGCTGGGTGGGCATTTGCCCGCGCTGCGATGTGAACCTGGTGGTGCACGAATCCAGCGGACGTTTATGCTGTCACCGCTGCGGTTACGAACAGGCGCGCATGCGCCGCTGTCCCGCCTGCGGCGCGGAGGACATGCGCGCATTGGGGTTAGGCACAGAGCGCGTCGAACTGGCTTTGCGCGAATGCTTTCCGCAGGCGCGTACGCTCAGAATCGATCGCGACAGCGCGCGCGGCAAGGGTCGACTGGCCGAAATGCTGGATACGGTGCATGACGGCGCGGTCGATATACTGCTTGGCACGCAGATGCTGGCGAAGGGGCATCATTTCCCGGATGTGACGCTGGTCGGCATTCTGAACGTGGATGCCGGCTTGACCAGTCCGGATTTCCGCGCGCTGGAACATGCCGCGCAACTGATCGTGCAGGTGGCGGGCCGCGCGGGCCGCGCGGAAAAGCCGGGCCATGTGATGTTGCAGACGCGCTACCCCGATCATCCGCTGCTGCTGAAGCTGCTGCGCGAAGGCTATGCCGCTTTCAGCGCTCGTTTGCTCGAAGAAAGAAAAAGCGCCGCTCTGCCGCCCTACAGCTACCAGGCGCTATGGCGCGCCGAAGCCAACGATGCCGAAAAGCCCATGGTTTTACTGTCGTTGATACGCGATTTTCTGGAAAAAGATACCGGCGGCGTGCAGGTCCTGGGGCCGGTACGGGCGCCTTTGGCCAGACAGGCCGGCCGGCATCGCTGTCAATTGCTGTTCCAGTCGCAGCAGAGGCCGTTGCTGCATAAAAAGATAGACGAGGTCATTGCGCAGCTGGCGGCTTATCCGCAATCCCGACGCGCGCGCTGGTCTGTTGAAATCGAGCCGGTGGATTTTTTGTGAGCATCGCTACCGTATTCCGCTTTTCATCTCGTTCCATGGCGTATTCGGCGCGCGCATAAAATAGCGCGCCCCTATGCCCATGACTACCGTTTGTTCGTTTTCCGAAACAAAGTCGGTCAGAGGCAGTTGCGTTACTTCATGCTGTAAATCCGGCTGGACGCCGGCGAACGGGTTGTTATGCATAAAATCCGCCAGCAGCGTCGCCAACGCCAGATAACTGTTGCCGTTATCGTCGCTTACCTGCGCTTTGCTTTCCTTCGCCGGTAGGCCGATCAGCTTGACGGCGGCAGGCACCATGCTGATTTTCGGGCTGGGAATTTCGCGCATGCCGGCTATCTGCATGCTGTCGCCATGGATGGCTGCACCGTGTTCGGCGACCAGCACCACTACGCTGGGGCGGCCCGATTGCTCCAGCGCGCCGATGAATTTGTCTATGTCCTGCATCAGCTTATGCATGCGCGGTTTGTAAGTATCCAGACTGTCGCCGGGTTTGCCGCCTGCCAGAACATTGCCGTCGTGCAGACTGATGGTGTTGTAGTAAAGCGCGACCGGCGCCTCCGGCTGTGTTTTTCTTTTTTCCAGCCAGCGATTCAGCAGATCGAAATCCTGGTAGATCGGGGTTTCGTCAAAACTGTGCATTTGCACGCTCGCGCCCAATGAACCCAGCGGAGGCGCTTTCAAGCCGCCGCGTTCCTGTACGTCTTGTAAAAACCCGCCGAAGTGACCATCGTGATTGAGCAGCAATTGCGGGGTATAACCCGCTTCCGCCAACGAGTCGAACAGATAGCATTGCCTGGGTGCGTTCTGGTACAGCGCGGCGTGCGGCTGTTGACCGCATGCACCGCGCAGCAGGCGGATGGCGGCAGGACCGCTGTAACTGGCTGCGGAACCGAAGCGGGTGAACAGTACATCGAAATTTTTGAATAGTTCGATTTTTTCCGATGAGTCGATATCGTCCCAGGCCAAAGAGCAGATATGCAGAAAAATGATATCGAAAGCTTTGCTGGATGCGTCGATTTTTCCGAAGCCGACGTGCAGTTTGGCCTGATCGGTATAAAACCTGTTCAGACGTTCATCCAGTTCTTTTTCAGAATAATGCTTGTCGGGGGGCTCCTCCGAAAGCGCTGATTGCCCGGAGCCGCTGTCGCAGGCGGCGGTTTGGATAGTCTCAGGGCTGGGTCTTGTTGCGACCAGTGCGGTTATCTGGGGAGCGCAAGCCAGCGCCAGCAATACGAAACTGCTGATGCGCAAGCGGCGTCCGAGCAATGCCGTCAGCGCGAACAGCAGCAGCATTCCGATAATAATACGCGGATTGATAAACCGGTTCAGCAGTTCCACAACGTAGGCGAAACTGAAGCTTTGCAGGTTGGGGGTCAGTGCAATCACGCGTTCGAAGGAGGGGAACCAGGAGTCGCGATAAAGCAGCATGACTGCTGCCGGTATCGCTATCAGGTGGCGCGCGATGCGCTGCCGCCTTGCAGGCAGCGGTACGATTAATATGGCGGCGAAAATCAGGTTTTCGGCTACGTGCAAACCGATGTACCCGCTCCAGTACAGCGCGAGTTTGCCGATAAAATAGTAATTCCACAGTCCCATGGCGGTTTTCAATGCTTTTTAATGGTGTAATCGATCAGTTTGCCGTATAAACGCCGGTAGCCGCGTATGGCTTGTTTCAGCACTTCGAGCAGGCTGTTCAGCGGGCTGTCCTGCAGCAATGTGGTGTGCCAATCGGCCCAGACATCGGCTCTGGAAAAAGTGCAATGGATGAAGCGAGCCTGTTGCTCTATCGATTGATGCATCAAATGCACGTTGATATGCTCCTCATTGACGAACTCAACGCGCGCCGGAAACGCAAACTCCTGATCGCCTCGGTATAAACCTACCGACACCAGTTCGCCCTTACTGACTTCGGCGCCGGACGGGTGGGACAGAGCCAGGCCGGTTGTAGAAAAGTCGTGCGTTTTGCAATGCCAGGTGCGGCCGTCGGGCAGATACAGAACGGCGGGCATTTCAGCCGGGACGCGATGCGATTTACGTACCTGGCGCGCTTCGGTCGCAACGCTGAAAGCGGTGCCCAGCACGGTCAGATTATAAAGCGTCCAGCCCAGATTCATTAAAACCACATCCATTTCAAAACGGTTCCACCATAGCAGGCGCCCGATGCCGACCAGAAAGCCGCTAAGATTAATCCCGAGCAGTGCAAGGTAAGGCGCGGCAATGCGCCAATCGACAAAGCTTTGTTCGATCAAGCCGCCTTTGGGGGTAACGTTGAATTTACCCAGTTTCGGATTAAACAAGGCGAGCGTGGTGGGCAGGGTAATATACCAGGCCAATACCGTTTCATAGACCTCCGCCCAGAACGAATGCCTGAACCGGCCTTGTATGCGGGCATTGGTCAGGTTGGAGTGAAAGATATAGGGCAGTACATAGAACAATAAAATAGCCGCTTCGGTATGAATAAAATGCAATTCGAAAAACAGATAGGCTTGCGGGGCGAACAAGAAAATAAGGCGGGGGATACCGTAAAAGAAGTGCAGCGTCGCATTACCGTAACACAGGCGCTGAGACAGGCTCAGGCCCTTGCCCAGCAACGGATTGTCCGAGCGGAATATTTGCACCATGCCGCGCGCCCAGCGGATGCGTTGCCCGACATGGGCCGAAAGGCTTTCCGTGGCCAGTCCCGCCGCCAGCGGGATGTTCAGGTAAATGCTCTCGTAGCCGCGCCGGTGCAGTTTCAGCGCGGTATGCGCGTCTTCGGTCACGGTTTCGACGGCGATGCCGCCGATTTCCTCCAGCGGCGCGCGTTTCAGGATCGCGCAGGAGCCGCAGAAGAACGCAGCGTTCCACAGGTCGTTGCCGTCCTGGATCAGACGGTTGAACAGATAGCCTTCGTTAGGCACCTGACGGAAGGTGTTCAGGTTGCGCTCGAACGGGTCGGCGGAAAAAAAATGGTGGGGCGTTTGCAGCAAGGCGCGGCGCGGATGCCCGATCAGCCAGCCCATGCTTACTTGTAAAAACGAGCGTGTCGGAATATGATCGCAATCGAATATGGCGATATATTCGCCCTGAGTCAACGTCAGCGCATGATTAAGATTCCCCGCTTTCGCATGGGCGTTATTGGAGCGGGTGATATAACCGACGCCGGTTTGTTCGGAAAAATGGCGAAACTCGTCCCGTTTTCCATCATCCAGCACATAAACCCTGATTTTTCCGGCGGGCCAGTCGATACCCTGCGCCGCATAAACGGTCGTTCTGACCACATCGAGCGGTTCGTTGTAAGTCGGGATAAAAATGTCGACGCTGGGCCAGCTATCGATATTTACCGGCATCGGGAGGGGCGGGCGGCGTAACGGCCTGACCGATTGCAGGAAGCTGAGCAGCGTGATCAGCCAGGTGTAGGCTTCAGCGAACAGCAGCAGTACGCCAAAAACACGGTCGCCCCAGGTATTGAGCTCCATGGTTTGCGACACGCGCCATATTGCGTAGCGCAGCGTGGCGAGTTCGGCCAGCATTACCAGGATCACGGTCGGCAACACGCCCGGCGCATCCTTTATCAGCAGCGCAAAGCCCCATGTAGCCAAAAAAAACAGCAATTGCTGTGTCCGGTCGAGCGGCGTGGTGATGACCACAGTGGTGAAAACAACAGCGCTCGTCAATAGAGCCGCTTTCAGTAACGGCGGACTCGAAAACGCTGTATTGTCGAGCTTTTCCAGCGTATCGGCGATTTGCCGGTCGGTCGGCAGCGGCAGGCGGCTTATCAGCGTTTGGAGCCACTGCCGTATTTTTGCCATGACATTGCTGCCCGCTTCTTCAGGGCCGGGCAGAACAAACAAGCGGAGTAGCCACTCTTCAGGGGCGGCAAGATTGCTCACCCCCAGTTCCTGCCCGAGCCGGCACAGCATGCGGGGCAGACGCCGTGTTAGAGAAGGGGCGGGTTTTTGCTGAGGAGGGAGGATAAAAATCCGTAACAGCCATAGGTCCGGCCGGCCGGGCTTATCGACCCCAAGTTGCAGGGCAAGCGAGTATAACAGCCGGTGCGGATTCATGCTTCGAGCCGGAAATTGCATGGGTACGTCGGATACCGTCGCCGCACTGCGCATGTGAGTTTTTGTTCAAACATCAGGTTTTATTGACGTAATCAATGGCTTGTTTTCGGGTCAAAAGAAAAAGCCGTCGTTGAGGCATAAGTTATAAGCGCAGTCCCTGACGGCATGACGCCAACTTGTCGACTTATCGTTCACGTTACCGTGCCAATCGCCGAGCGAATACCTAAGCCCTTCCCGTGAGGCGCAGGCGTTGGCATGATAGGGAAGACGCTGGCCGCGCATGACCGGTTACGCCGCGAAAACCCGGACGTTGACAAGCGAGTCGCTGATTTTCCCGGAACCGCAAAACGCTCAATGCGCAGGCTGCGCCAACAGCCAATCGGCGAGTCCCTGCAAATCGTGGCTGGCCTGGCTGTGGGGAGCGTAATCCGCTACACACTGATTGCTTGCCATGGCTTCGGGAATCGCTTCATCCTGGTGTATGGCGTAGCGCAGCATTTTACTCTTCAGGCGAACGCGCAGTATGCCGATGATATCGTCAGAGAGCAGTTTGGCGCTGTTAACCTTGTTTAAAACATGGAACAACCCGGGCGCATGCTCCGGCTCGGCGCTAAAACGCCGCTCGTAGTGCGCATGCATGACCGCTATATCTTCGAAACAGCCTGGTTGAGCCGTGATCACATGGAGTATCAGGTCTGCCGCCGCCAGCGCGCAGTCGAAGCAAAGAGACGGCGCGCGCTGCGTGTCGATTAACACGATGCAGCCGGAGGGCGGGGACAGGTCCAGCAGGAAATCGCGAACGCCGCGGCTTTCGATGACCGATAATTTTTCATGCGTCCGGTGCGTATTAACGCCATGACCAAAATGCAGCAGGTTGACATGGTCTGCATTGCGTTGCGCAGCATGATGCCATGTCTGATCGGCGGATAGATCAACAATGCCTGTCGGGTTACGAACGGTTAATCCCAGGTAGAGGCCGAGCCGGTTCGATGGGTCGAGTTCAACGGCCAGAACCGGCTGCTCCCGCCGGGTTAACAGTGAGGCTAAATTGGCGGTCAGGCTGGTTTTTCCTGTCCCTCCGCTGGCCGAGACGATAGCGACGACGAACATGTTATCCGTTTATGCCTGCTTTGGTGTAGGGACGCACAAAAACGCCGCTTCCGTTTCTGCGCATGAGTTTTCTTATCATGCGCCGCAAGCGCGCTCTTCCTATTCGGTGATGCATGTAAGCGATAATGCCGCCCAGCAGCAGGCCCAGCATGAAATGCCAGATAAACTGATTAATAAGGTCTTCGACGCGCATCGCGATATGACTGTTTCGATGAAAATTTATGAGACGTTGTTGTAAGTGTATAGCTCGGATGTGTAATCGACCAAATGCGTTTGCGCCGCCAGTTTCCTGAGCCGCTGGATGCTGGCGTTGATGTCCTCGCTGTTGGTCATGCGCGTTTCATGGAGAAACAGATCGTTGATGCTTACATTTAAGGAACGCTCCAGCGCGGTGTCTATATCCGGCTCCCGGCAGGCGAAGAAAAAAATAAACAGACTGGCGTTGTCGGCGGTCATGACATCGCCTTTACGTTTGGGATGGTAGGCCAATAGCGCATCAATGTGCGATCTTCCCGGCAGCAGGTCGAGACTGATCAGCGCATGTTGTATGTTAATATCGTGGGTGCGGTCCAACGTGGTTTGCACGAAATCGCAAAATTTTTGCGGCCGCAAATAACCGTTGACCTCAACCGGTATGGATTCACTCAACAAGTCTTCATAGGACATTACCGCCTTTTTCCCAAAACATTGTCCTTTCAGTGAATCGATACACCATAACAAATGCGAAAAACTTTCGTAGTTGTGCACGATCAGATTAGCGCCCAGCTGCATGAGCGCCATGTTCTGGTTATAGCGCAAGCGTTTGTTTTTTTCGCGGATAACGATTTTCAGGCCTCTACCCGCTGTTTCCCTTATCAGATGGGTTGTTTCGGCTAAAGTGGCGAATTTGACCGAGTTGGAGTAAGGCAGTATAACCGTGGCGGCGACGGCATGCTGAACCGCCTGCAGCAGGTCGGAAAAGCGCTCGTAGCGCTGCCATTCGGGCGGAACGCTTTTTTCGTTGAAAAGCGCGTCCACGGTGGTCAGCACCTGATCCTCATCCGGCGCATACAGCAGCTGTTGCGCCAGCGCGTCCATGGCGGAACCGTCCGCGCTTAACGACTGCTGTTCCTCGTTATAGCTGACGCCATAGCTTCTTGCTTCGACACGGCTGCCTCCGGGGGTGTTCCAGTGGTCGATTCTCCAGTTGAGCCGGAGCATATCCGCATCCAGTTCCGCCACGCCGTCCAGACAATTGCATTGTACGCGTATGGCGCCGGCGCCGGGGGATTCGAAATGCAGCTTATGAAAGACAAACAGACCGCTGTGTTTCCATTCGCGCACCCAGGCGCGAAAAATCAGGCCTTGCCGCCGCACCAGTTTCAGATCATTCCATGAAAACAAACCTTCCGCTTCGTCCATGATAATCAGCGATCCTGCCGGGATGCCGGTGTCGTCGAGTTCTTCCAGCAGTTTGTTCAGGCTGTATTTTTTAAGCAGTTCCTGGTAGTCGCCCGTGCTTTCCAGCACCAGGGGTTTACCATGCGATAAGGTTTCCGCTATGCCGGGCGCCATTTTTTCGATCAAACCGGCCCAAATCTCGGGCCGGCTGGAAATGACGACCGCGCGCACGCCTTCCCGCCAGGCGCGCGCTATCGTTCCGGCAGTAAGCGTTTCTCGAATGTTGCGGTTACGCACGCAAATACCGTACAGTTGTCCGGGATAAATGGTGGAAACCGATTCAGGTAAACAATCTATGCCTATGTTAAGCGTAGCGTGTTTGCGCTTGGCAATCGAAAATTTCATGACTCCTTGCTGTCGATTCTGTCTTCGAGGGGGGGCATGGCATGGTCTTTTTCGTTGCCGCCCAGTAATAGTTCGAACAAAGACCAGCGTTTTATCGCCTTTTTGGCGTTTTCCGCTTCAATGATTTCCTGGTAACCCAGTTCGCAGTCGAATTCCATATTGGCCAGCATATTGGCTACGTCGTCCGGGTCGGATGTCTTGTTGACAGTCATTGCAGGTTTTCCGGTCTCTTAGTAACGATAATACGGTACTGGCGGTTCGGGCGGGTATGGAATCTTTTCCGTGCGCTCATCGAACGAATAACGGAAATAGAGGCCATAATAGTTAGGCGTATAGAATGGGGAACGCGCGATCTCGGCGCGTCCGCCCACGAACCAGTTCGGCGCGACCTGGTATTCCAGTACGCTGCGCAACCCCCAACTGACTGCCGGAGACAGGCCGGAACTGCCCGTATATGTTGGGGTCGAGTTACCGTTCGTAAACGAAGATGTCAGGTTGGCCAGCTGTTGCGCCTGCGCTTGCAGGTCGGGACTGGTCGGGTAATAGTTGCCGCCACCTTCGCTCGACCAGGAGTAAGCCGCATAGCCGCGGAATAAAAAGGACAGATCGCCCCAGCGTCCGGTCCATTGTATGGGCGGTGCGATGGACAAATAGGTTTGTGGGCTCCAGTAACCGCCGTAGCCGAACGTATAATGGCGCTGATTATTGGAGAATCTCCAATACATGCCGGCAATGCCTACTGTTAAACGCATGTTCGGTTGGTCGATGAGCGCCCAGTCCACGCCGGTGCGCAGCATGATGTCGGCGTTTGATTGTACATTTTTCCCTTCCAGGTAATGCGCCGCTCCCTGAGCGAAGAGTCCGAGACGGCCTTGGTCGATACCCATATAGATGCCGCCGCCATTCGCTTTGACGCCCCCCCATACTTCGCCGGTTACCGGGTCGTGAGCTCCCGCGTAGGATAATAAACTGTTGGGTAACGCGCGCCGCGCCAGATCCCAGGAGTAGTACCCTTTTCCCCAGCTTCCGGAGTGATGCACGCCGCCGACAACCGTGGTGACCGGAAAGCCGAGCGGCGTAGTGCCGATGTCGAAACGCCAGTTATCGTTTTTGTAGCCGACTGCGATCGGCGCGCCCGATGCGGTTTGATTGATGGAGCCGGATAAGGCGTTTTGGTCTGTAATATTGCCAGCATAAAATTGTGTGGCCAATGCATTTGGCCCCATGGTGGCATTATTACAACCCATTCCCTGGATCTGCGACAACTGCTGTGAAGATAATTGCTGTGATGAGGGTAACGCCTGTTGATTTTTTTGTGTGATTGCTGCAGTGGATGCGCAAAGCGCATTAATTTTTCCGAATTGGTTCGCAGTGGAGAATTGAGTCAGGTCCAGTTGTCCAGCGAACACATTGGCATAATCGGTCTGTACAAACACATGCCCGCTATAGCCTAGCGGGTATTGCATGTACACCGGCGCCTCCAGGTTGGTTACCTGTGACATGCCGGGCGTTCCTGAGAGGCTTCTGTAATCCACGCCGCTGGTGACATAACCATAGCGCCGCTGCTCGATTTTCTGGATTTCCAGCGCAGCCTCGCCGACAAGCGTCGCATCTTCCGGGCTGGTTTGCTTCCCGGATACGCTCTGTTTTTCGACCTGCCGTAAATAACCCAGCGCGCTTTCGTATTCCTTCGCCTTTTTTTCGATATTGGCGGCTTGCAGCAAGGTTTTTTTGTCGTTGGGCCGGGTGCGCAGCAAGTCGTTGATGATTTCGCGTGCATGCGTGAAATCATCTTCCTCGGCCAACTGTTCGGCCAGCGTGAGCCGGTTGCCGCGATCTCCTGTGGGAATTTCCTTGCCTAATCGGGCGATTTCGTCCCGAGCCTCTTCCTCTTTTCCCATCTTGCGCAGCGCTTTGGCATGGGACAGGCGCGTGTCATAACCTTTGGGATTTCCGGCGATCAGTTTTTGGTATATCTCGCCGGCTTCTTCGGACTTGTCTCCCAGATAGAGAATATCGGCCAGCGTAGCGAGCAGGCCGATATCATCGGGTTGCTGCTCCAGGGTTTTATGCAGCAAGGCTTCCGCTTCGTCACTCCGGCCCTCGCCGCGCAGTTCCCAGGCGGTGCGAACGGCATACATGCGTTTAAGGTCGAGCAGACTTTCTTTCTGCTGTTTTGTCAGGTTGTTTTTAGTTTCGATGGCGGCGACTTTTTCGCTGAATTCTACGTTGCGTTCCGCTTTATACAGCAATCGCGCATAGCGTAAAGCATTATCGGTTGCGAGCGAAGGTTCGGCGTTTGCTTGCAGGCGTTTGCCCAGCGCCAGCGCGCGGTTGGATTCATTGATATCAGTCCATCCTTCCGCGCACTCCCAGGCCAGTTCCGGCGTGTCCCTGGCCTGGGTTTCGGCATGGAGCGACAATTTGACGGCGGCGCTGTGTTTTCCGTTCAGTTGCGCCTGTACGGCTTGCGCCAAATCGGCGCGAACGGAGGATTTAAGCGCCAGCGCCTTTATCGAATCGGAGCGTTGTTCCGGTGCTATGCTCTCGATCGCCGCGCTGGCGCCGTTGTTGTCGCCCTGGCCGCTTAAAAACAGCGCTTCGGCATAACGGTTTTCCACGTCGCCGGCGGCGGGATCGTCGAACAGTTTTTTGGCTTTGCCGGCCAGCCCCTCGCGGGCGTACTGGTTGGCGAGGTCATAGCGCAGCCAGGGCGATGCCGGAATATCGTTCAAGCCGTTTTCCAGCACGCTCAGCGCCTGTTTGTTCCTGCCTTGTTTCAATAAATCGTCGCTTTCCGCACGCAGCAGGCCGGCGCGGGCGCCTGCGATATCTCCGGCCTGCTGCGGGTGCGCCTGGGCATAGTTTTCAGCATATTGCAGCGCTTCCGCCCGGCTTCCGTTTGCCGCCATGATATCCAGGACGCCGTTTACCGCGCGCGAATTGACGGGATCGGCCAGCAATACGGCGTCGAACAGCTCCCGCGCGCGCGCGTTATTGCCGGCCTCCTGCTCGAGCTTTGCCAGCGTCAGTTGCGCCTCTCTGTTCGAGGTATCCAGTTGCAAGGCTTTACCGAGCAGATTCCGCGCTTCCTCCGCTTGCTGCTTTTCGCGTGCAGCTTCGGCGTTGCGTATCAGGTTGTCGACTTCATCTGCCCGTTGCTGCTTGCGCCGCGAAGCGATTTCCGCTGCCGATATCTGTTTATAGGGTACGGGTTGATCGGGAAAGGCGGCGGTAAACGCGTTGAAATAGCGTTCGGTATGCGCATTGCGTTCCAGGTTGGACAGTCCGTCGTTCCAAACCTTGAGTAAGGATTCGCGCCTGATATCGTCGCGTTGCGTTAGCATCGCGACTTTGTCGAGGCCCCTGAGCAGGGTTGCCGGGTTATCGACCAGCAAAACAGCCAGCTCCAGTGGCGGGCGCGGGTCGTTCGGCATTTCCTTGCCCAGACGTTCGAGGCCGGCTTTCGCTTCGGCCTGATGGCCGTTGGCGCGCCCCAGCATGTGGTAATACATGAGGCCCAGTTCGCCGTGCGGCGCGCCATTCGGAAACAAGGCGCGCAGTGCGCGTATCGCCGGCTCCATGCGGCTCGGCCCAACCCGGCCCAGAAAGTCCACGGTTGCCAGGGCCATGCGGTCTTTGGTGGCTATCCGATAGGCGTCTTCCAGTTCGTGCGTCGCCTCGGCGTCGGGAAATCGCGATTGCAATTGCTGTAACAGTTCCAGCGCCTGCGGGCTGTGATTTGCTTTCAGTTCCAGCTCGCCTATGCGCGCCAAAATCGCAGGATTGTCCGGTTCGAGCAGGCGCGCCTTGTTGGCGGCTTCGAGGGCAAGATCCAGGCGGTCTTTCACGACCCAGAGACGGGCGCTGTCCAGCAGCCTGCCAACCGGCGTATTCGAGGCGGATGCCTCGGGCGATCCCTGTTCCTTGTCGTCGCGGCGGCGGTTATTGTTCGTTCGTTGCTCGATGACGGCATCGGTGGATGCAACGCTGCTGCGAGCTATGAAAAATGCCAGGCACATTATCAGAAACAGTGTAGCGGCAGCCGAACACAGGCTAATGACAATCACTTCGCGCAACCGGAATCGGGATGGATTTTCCGCGATCGGAGGATGAAGGTGCGAAGCGTCGGCTTTTTGCGCGTCCTCCAATTGTCGAACCAGGGTTTCCAGCTGTTTGAGGCGACTATTGAGCGCGTCACTTTTTTCGATGCCGGACCTTTCATCCCTGCGACCGGGCGCGTCCCGGCGTCCCAGGTCAGGCTGCACATCCGAAGTTGGGAGGCTTTTGAAGTCAGCACCAGTAGCTGGCGGCTCCGGGTGCGGATGATGGGAAGTATCGCGCTGTTTTGCTGCTGCGAGTTGTCTGCCCAGGTTTTCGATCAGCGCCTGCGCCGCTTGTTGCCGTGCATGGCGTTTTTTTTCGGCAGTTGCGTTTTGCCGCTGGGTTTGCTGCCGTAGCTTTTCCGCGCGCAGTTGTAAATCATTGCACTCTGCCCGCGTGTTGGCGTGCGCAATGATTTCCTGCTCAGCGGCTTCCTGCCAGCGTTGAACGCTTTCCTGCGCTTGCCTGGCGCTGTTTGCCGCTATTTTTTTTGACTCGGCCAGCCGGGATTTTTCCGTGGTCAGGAGTTCGAGCTGCTGATTTCTGGAGGCGAGCGCTGCATGCAGATCCCCGGAAGTAGTTTGCAGTTGCTCAAGGTGTTTGCTAATCAAGCCAATCCGCTCCCTGTAGCTGCTTTGCTCGGAAAGCGTATCGGCGATGAGGAGCCTGATTTGTTCTGTTTCCGCTGTATTTTCCGGTAATGCCGCATCAGCGGGAAGCGACAGCCCATGTATGTGTGCGGCCGGTCTTTTTTTTGTTTCTTCAATGAGTTTATTGATGCCGGCTTCTATTTGCGCCAGCTCCGGTTTGGCAGCGGTTTGAGCTGCGCGCCCAGTTGTGGCGGTTGCGGTTGGTGTTGCTTGCCGTCGAGTATCCTGGTGATGCGCCGCATGATGCAGGAGGGAGAGGCGAAGTGCATCGCTGTCTGCCGGTCCTGGTTGATTTCCCCTGGTTATTTCATCGGGTAACGGTTGGAGCGAGTCGTCTTCGTACATCAGAGGGTTAAACAACGACCAGCGACGGCGCCGCTTTATGATATTCCGACCCGTTCAATGCATTATTTACCGGTCTATGGGGAAGCATGCTTGAGTTCACGGCGCTTTTCACTTCCGGGTTAATCTTATGTTTACTCGGACGGCAAGCTCAGTGGGGAAATATCGCGGCAACCTGGGTGGCGTTCAGCGTGTTCGCATTCGGCAGATTCCTGCCGTCTGCCAGTTCTTCCGGGATAAACGGCTTTAAAACAGTCCCGGCCATCGCGCCGGCGTCAAATTCAAAAACGGCGCTCATTATTTGTTGTACATCGGGTATCTCCGTTTCTGTTTCTTTGGCGTCGGTGCGTGTTAGTGATGCGGCTGGATGATAGTCGCCAGACTCTTCCTGTAACAATTGACCGGTAATTGCTGAGAGGTGTGCTGCTGCCGACCGAATACCGTGCAATTGCGCGGTGATCTGGCGCATGGGGAGCGTCGTCCCATCGGTAGCGGCATATATGGCCAAACCTGCTATCAAAACGCTGACGCTCAGCGTGCTCAGCCCTGCAGCAATGACGGCGCGCATACGTCGGCCGCCGTTGTTGTCAACAATGTTGTTTTTTGTGTAGCCGGCATGGTCATGATCCAATGAAGAGGTGCCGTCAACCGGGCTTGCAGCGGTAACGATGTCCGCGCGGGACATGCTTAATTCGGCCAGCTTGCTTATATTGGACTCCAGTTGATCTGCGCGGCTTGACAAGGTATCTATTTCGCCGGGATTCCGGCGCCACTGGATGGAGCCGTCATTGGAGGATGGGGATAACGCGAATTTGTTCTGCCAGTTTTTAACCGCCGCTTTTTGCGCGTGCGAAACGTAATGGCTTGGCTCTTTCGATCCTGCACCGTCTTCGCGGGCGGCTTTGCTTAAGTCGTCCTTTACATTCTGCCAGACCAGTTGATGATTTTTTCCTTCCTGCCCGGTAGGTTGCGACAATCGGCGCAGTTTGCGGGGAAAGTGCGAGGCGCCGTCGTTAATTGCAATAGGCGCCGCAAGCGCTGCCGCTACCGAGCGGGGTAATGTTGTCGCTATCGGCTTGAAACGTTCCTGTCCAGGTTGTTGGTTACGCTCGGCAGCGCCTTGACGAAGTATGAACGGTTTGACGTTCAGGATATTGGAATGTTTCCGCTCAACTTGAGACATGCCCACGGCGAATAGGGGGTGTGGAGCCGGCTCATTATGAGGTGTACTGTCAGGTTCCGTCCGGGTGTTGTCCGGGTGCTCATTTTCGCTATCCGTTTGCAAAGCGGCTGCCATTCCTTCCTGTTTTGCGCTATGCGGGGCCATCTGCTGCTTGAATCCATCAATTAACCGTTGCGTCGCCTGAGTTTGAACGTTGAGCGCCTGAATGAAGGTCGCCGCCTGTTGCGACTGGTTCTGCAGCTCTTTGGTCAGATTCTCGATTTGCGCGCGCGTTGATTGTTCCAGTTCGTACATCTCTTTATGGAAGGCCGCGGCATGCCGCTTGACCTCCTGATCAAGTTGTTCCAGTCCGTTCAGTAACGCGTCGCGGTCAGCGGCGGTAATGGCATGCGCGTTTATTTCTTCCGTTGCCGCCGCCTGCCATGCGCGGCTGTTTTCCAATGCCTTGGATGCGTTGTTTTCAGCGGTTTTTACCGTTTCGTTTAATTGCAGTTTTTCCTCGGTTAGTGCGGCTATCACTTCGTCTTTTTTGGCGATTTCGCCATTCAGTTCTTTTATGCGCGTCTGCAGGGTTTCGATCTGCGCGCTGAGCGCTTCGATTTTTTCCTGCAATTCCACTCGCAGCCGTTCTTCGTTTTGAGCCTGTTGCAATAGCCGCTCTTTTGCGGCGATTGCAACGTCTCGTTCCGTTTCGGCGCTTTCTCTGGCGCGGACGGCCTGTTCGCGCTCGTTAATCGCCGTCAGCGAGGTCTGGATATCGGTCAGTGAGGAGACGCGTCTATTGGCTTCCGCGCGGAGTTTTTGGATTTGCATTTCTATTTGCGAGGCATCGGGCGCTCTTGATGCGCGTGCGTCGGCGGTTGGGGTCCCTGAACCGGTTTTCACTGCGTCGGAGACGTCCGGAGTATGGCCTTTTACAGCCAGCGCGCATTCGGGCAGGCCGCGTTCTTGCAAACACCCATTGATACGCGCCAGTATATCGGCTTCGAAGGCTTCGCCGTTGATGGCGGATGGAAGCGAGAACGTTCTGGATTCATGGTTTAGCGCGTACCGGCGGCGCAGGCTGATTGACCAGGCCAGCTTGCCCTCGGCGCGATGCGCGCAGGATATGGCCATCATTCGACACCCTGCATCTGTCTGGCGCAGGGCTGCAATCAGCGCAACGGTAAAGTCTTTTTGACAGTCGGTCAATAACGTCATTTCTTCGTTACCGGCCGATACGATTTCGATATGGCTCCATCCGGCGTGCCTGATATCCTGGGCATAGGTATCGTCCCCTGATTCGGAAAGCGCCGCTTCCTCGTTTTCGGTGATGATGGGGCCAAAGTCATCGTACCAGATGCTTCCTGCATGGTAAGGGTGTTCTGTTCCGTTTTGATCAACAAATATCCCGCCGCTTTCCCTGAAAGAGTTCGACTCGGCCAGCAGTCTTGTCTGTTCGGGTGACATGCTGATCGAAGCAATGCTGAATTTTGGCATTATCCTACCCTCCTCTTTAAGATTTACCGGCGGTTTGTGACTTGGCAACCATTGATAAATATAACATGTTTGTACTATTCGAATGTGTTAATTCGGTTAAATTCAACGTGAATAAAATCCTTGTCTTAATCTGTTTGCCTGATGAAATCCGCCGTGCGGACAGGAGTATCTTCGATCAGTCCGCCGCAGTCGACAGGTCGGGGAGATCATGGCGTTTTACATGCTTTCGTTTTGCTCCACACCGTCGTCAGCGAGCCGTCATCGGCAAACTGAAAGCGTTGTTCGTATCCGCCCAGACCGAATAGCGATAGAGCCTGATCGTAATAGGCGTTGGAGTTTTCTGCGAACGGCAGCGCTGCGATACGGTGTTTCTGTTCGGTAACCGCATTGGGCGCGCCGGAAGCCTGAAGAAAACCCAGCAGGGCTGCCGAAAATCCGGCCGGGCCTGTATTTTCGGCCACGCCGGTTGCAGTGTCGACGCGTTCCGGCGGTACGCCGTGTGTCTCGGTATATTGCTTCATACCCGCCAGCTTTTCCAATAGCTGGATACGGAACGGATCTGATGCCGGCATCAGCCCGCCCCACAGGTAGACGCGTATCGCGTCGTAGCCGCCTATGCCGGCTGTCTGCTTATCGGGCGCAAAACCTTCGTGTGTGCGGAAAAGCAGCCAGTCGGGCGAAAAACCGCGCGAAGTTTGCAGCAGTATGCGCCGGGATGTGGCCAGCAGCTCCGGCCAGCGCGACTGTGGCAGCGCGACGGCAAAACGCTTGAGCAGGGGGAGGGGCAGGTAGCTGGGATTTAATCGCCAGGTATTTTCATCAGGATGAAAACCGGCGCGCCCAGGCAGCAGGGATGCGCCCAGCTCTGGAATGTCGGCTGTTTCTTCGCGCGCGATCCGGTTGGCAATCAGGACTGAAAGAGAGGCGTAGCGTTGATTACTCCAGAGCCGCCCGGCTTCGCCCAGCGTATAGGCCAGCCACAGGTCGGCATCAGCGGCTGAGTTGTCGTCGAGCACGCCCCAGCTGTCGTCATTGCGCTTGCCCCATTCCCATGCGGGCAGGTGCGCAGTCAGGTCGCCTTGCGCGAGGTTGTTTTCCGTCCATTGCAAAATCAATTTAAAGCTGTCGGCATCGTTGGCCGCCAGGGCGAAAAACAGCGCGTAAGCCTGTCCTTCCGAAGTTGTGTGGTGGTTTTGAGAGCCGAGGTCGATTACTCGTCCGCCTTCATTGATAAAAGTCTTTTTGAAACGGTTCCAGTCGGGCCAGTCGGCTTTGCAGGCTTCGGGCGGTAGGCGGAAACCGCATAACACCTCAATGAAGGTTGCGGCAAGCAACAGCATGGCGAACAGCTTGATAACACAGTGTTTTTTCATGTTTTACCCTTGTAGCCGTTTCTGAGCGATGCGGCGTAAAGCCCAGTAACAGACGAAAGCGATGAATAATCCGCTGCCGATGCCCATCGATGCTAAAAGGAATGGGTGTCTGGAGATATGAAACCAGGTCCATATCCAGAATGGAATGTTTCCTGTGAAATAATTGGCGCCCACCTGGAAGCTTTCTACCGTTTTGCCGCGCATTATCGCCACATCGCCGCGTATGTAACGAATCGAGCCCGGGTCTTCCAGCGCGTCGACGGCGTGACGCGCGCCTTCGCTGCCGTTGCCGATCAACGCCACTACGCTGCGCCCGCGATGGAGGGGGGACTCGAATCCTGTCAGCATGCCGAGCGCTCCGCTGCTGCTGACAGAAGTTTTTCCTGAGGATGCCGGCGTGGTAACCGGTAAGCCTGGGTCGAAAAGACGGTAAGGATAATGCGCTCTTTGTGAATTGCCGGCAAAGAGATTGTGCTCCTTATCTGTCAATGCAGGAAAGTTTTTGTTCCAGCTCTTCAGCAGCGGGTGCCGCGCCGCGGTATCGATGAGCAGTAAATCGCTGTCTTCCCTGCCGCTGGTCTGGTCTCCAAGTACGAGCTGGTAAGCCAGAGCCGGAAATCCGGTGGATTGGCCCATTTGTCCGAGTAGTCCGAGCATGGCTTCGATATCGTCGCTATTGGGCGTCGCCGGCAGGATTATCGTGGTTTCGGCGAGGTCGGCAAATTTGGTGAACGGAAATCCGGAATTGGCGAAAAATGCCAGATTGGGCAGCGCCGCATAATGTAAAAAGTTGGAAAAATCCAGTACCGAATCGGCATCGATTGCCGCCATGACGCTGTCGACCGAACCCGAGATACACCAGCCCTGTTTGTGGTCGCCGAAAATAAACTGGAGTTGAAGCTGGTTGTTGCTGCCGACGTCGAATGCCGGAATTGTAAAATTTTTATTTAATTGCGATTCGTCATCCCGTACAGGGATCAGCATGTTGTCGTGGTCGGCCAGTTCTCTGCTGGGATGGATAAGCAGCGATTTGATGAAGTTTTCGTTGATCGAAAAGTTCAGCGCGGAGTTGTCGTTGGCGACAGGCGGCGTATAGCGGTATTTTATATCGACCGGCACCCCTTCGTTTTGCCAGATCATCAGGTCGGCGGGAATACGCACATTGATGCGTATCGGGCCGGTGTCGCGTCCCTTGATCTGTAGTTCGGACGGTTGTTTGACCAGCTCACCGAATTTGACCGGGCGATATACCGGCAGCCAGTTCGGGGCGTCATAAGCGAGACGCCGCTTGGGGTAGTCAATCGAATTGACGGTCGCTGTTGGTCCGGATAGCACGGCCTGTCCCAGCGCCAGCGCATCGGCGGCCAGTTTCAGGTCGCTGTCGTTGCGGCCGAGCACCAGCAGCAGTTTGGCGGTGGGGTCGTTCGGGTGGGCGATCAGCTTCAATGTAGGGCTATCCACCGGCGTCAGGGTTAACCCTGCAATGGTGGCCGGCGTATTATCGTTGCTGGCGAAGACTACGCCATAACGTTCGGGCAGTTGATTGGATAATACCGGAAAGTGCGCTCCGCGATAACCGGCGTTCGCGCTGAACCAGGATGCCAGTACGCCTGCTGCGCGCAGCGTGTCCGTGGAAGGCGCGGTTGCGAAAACGAAGGGCAGCGTCAGGCGCCGGTTGTCGTGTTCGTCATAAAACGGCGCGGGCAGCAAGGCAAGATCGTTCGGCATATTCAGCTTTTGCAGCGTTAATTCGAGCCGGCTTTGATTGCTGATGCTGGCCCAGATGCTGGTGTGCATCATATCTTCGCATTCGCTGGTGTAATGTCCGACCAGTTGGAAGCGAAGCTTGTTGGCGTTGCCCAGAAAACGCGTATCGATATCGATTTCCCTGGTTTGCTGTCCTCCGGTCTGTTCCTTCGGCAGGATGATGCTGTCGACGACTTCTTCGTTTACGTAAACCTTGATGTGCGAGAGATTCGCTGTTAACGACGGAGAATAGGCAAAGCTCAGTTTGAGGCGCGCCCGGGTGACTATTTCGTCAGTGCGCGTGCCGAACCAGATCGATTCTCCGGAAGTCGTGCCGCTCAGGCGGATCGGGTTGCCTGCTCCAAGCTCCTGCAGGCTCAGTGTGTTGGTTTTTTCGGATGCAAGCGGGGCGCTGCCCGTGGCGAGGCCCGCCGGCGGTAAGCCCGCCGCACCGGTCTTGGGCGTAGACATGTTTGACGGTTGCGGGATTGCATGCGCGCCAAAAGCAAAAAACAGCAGACAGCCGAATAGCCCTGAAAAAAAGGCGTACCGCCAGGGCCGGCGCGCGAAGAACAATAACTGCATCATTGTTGGGTTCGTTATTATCTGTTCTGTATAGAAAATAGTAGTCGTATGTTTGCTACATGGTTGTCTGTTTTTCAATTCTTCTACATATCGGCCGGTTATTCTGAAAGCTTGGGTGCGCTGGCCGGCCTGGATTTAAATGAACCGTATAAAGCGATATGATACATCAGTAAGGATGCCGAATCCATTGCGCGGCTTTTGTACGAATGGAGTAAATGGTTCGTTTTGCTGGGGCATTTTTCGGTGAGCACAAGCTATTGATTGACGTATGTACAGCGGGAGGCGGGCAGGGATGGCAAGAAAGCTTTTAATCAATGCAGACGATTTCGGTTTCGATCATGACACGGCGGCTGCGACCGTCGCCCTGTTCGAAAAAGGCGCGCTGACCAGCGCCACCATCATGACCGGGATGCCTGCGTCTTTGCATGCCATGGAGTATGCCAGAGAGAACGGCAGCCGCTTTTCCTTCGGGCTGCATTTTAATCTGGTTGACGCGCACGCGCCGATGAGTTCGAGTACCGCTTCGCTTGTCGATGCGGACGGTCTGTTTCGAAGCTCTCGTGAGCAGCGTATACGGGCGCTGTTCAACCTGCTGGACAGTCGGGCGCTGGCCGATGAGTTCGAGTGTCAGTTGCGCGCGTTGCTGGATAATGGCGTGCGGGTTACGCATATCGATAGCCATGGGCATTTACACAAGTTTCCCCGCGTTGTTCGCGCCATTGCTCCTGTCATGTCCAAATACGGGATCAAGCGCATACGGCTTCCGCAAACGCTCTATTTCAGAAGAAAAATGGCGCGCTCGCTCATTAATCGCTATTGCCGAAGCGAGTTCGACGGTTTTGAAACCACGGATAATCTTTGGGCTGTCGACGAGCACAGGGCCGGCTGGTTCGAACGGTTGCTGGCAGCCCTGCCGGATGGCGTAACCGAGCTTGCCGTCCATCCGGGCTCTATCGAGCCGTGGCGGCGCATCGAAAGCGCTCCTTTGCTGGATGAGCGCTTTCATGCGCTGCTAAAAACGCATGCTACGCAATTGGTTGACTATCGTGAAATTTAATGAGGCGCTTGCCGTCGCGTTTTTTCCTTTGAAACTGAAATGACTCTCCGCTGCGCTTGCTGGCGAAGGTACGGAGTTCCGAAGGCTTTAGCGTTTTTATGGAAGCATGCCCGATTCGACGGTTTGCAGATTGACAGTTTTTAATATATTGCAGAGGTATGCGTGCGCATTCTGATTCACAGCATCAATTATGCGCCGGAGTTGACCGGCATAGGAAAATACAACGGCGAAATGGCGGAGTGGCTTGCTGCGAATGGGCATGAGGTGCGGGTGGTGACGGCCCACCCTTATTACCCCTCCTGGTGCGTGCAGTCCGGATACGATGGCGGGCGCTATCGTTGTGAAATACGCAACGGCGTGCGGGTATGGCGTTGTCCGCTGTGGGTGCCGGCGCAGCCCTCGGGTTGGAAGCGTTTGATACACCTGGCCGGTTTCGCGTTATCGGCGCTCCCTGTCATGCTCATGCAGATTTTCTGGCGGCCCGACGTGGTGCTGGTGTTGGAGCCGCCGTTGTTTTGCAGCCCTGCCGCCTGGCTGGTCGCTCGGTTATGCGGCGCAGGATGCTGGCTGCACATACAGGATTATGAGGTTGACGCCGCGTACGCGATGGGGTTACTCAAGAGTAAGGGCGTGCATAATCTGGTTAACCGGGTTGAGCGTATGCTGTTGCAAGGTTTTGACCGGGTATCCAGTTTGTCCGGGCGCATGCTGGACAAAGCATTGGATAAAGGGGTGAAGCCGGAGCGCCTGATCCCGTTTCCAAACTGGGTGGATATAGAGGCTATCAGTCCGGTTAGCGGCGGCAACGCCTATCGGAAACAATTGAATTTACCTGAAGACGCTGTTGTTGCATTATATTCGGGTAATATGGGTAACAAGCAGGGTTTGGAGCTGCTGGCCGCGGCGGCCGGGATGCTTGACGGCAGAACGGATATATTTTTTGTATTTTGCGGAAACGGCTCCGGGCGCGCGGCTTTGGTAGAGGGCTGCAGCGGTCTCGCCCGAGTACGTTTTCTGGAATTGCAGCCGGTGGAGCGTTTGAACGAACTGCTCGGGCTGGCCGACATGCATTTGCTGCCGCAGCGAGCCGATGCCGCCGATCTGGTCATGCCCAGCAAGCTGACCGGAATGCTGGCCAGCGCCAAACCGGTAATTGCAACCGCTGATTCAGGAACCGAGCTGGGCATAGTGGTGTCCAATGCCGGTATTATTGTCGAACCGGGCGATGCTGCCGGTTTCGCGCGGGCGATTGCCGCTTTGGCGGATGAGCCGGAACAGCGCCGGCGTTTGGGGGAGGCTGGCAGGGCATATGCATTGCGTTATCTCGATAAAGCGGTAGTTCTCGAACGGTTCGAACAGGATTTGAAGCTGGCTGCCAATCGATGATCTGGCGGGTTCTGTTGGTAAATCTGCGCAAATAATCATTATATAGGGACGATGATGTCGGATATTTCCGAGATAGAATCGAAAATAAAAAAACTCCGCGAGGAGGCTAATAAGCGCGCGGTTTCGCTGATCAACACCCCCCATGCGTCGCAGAAAATCGTTGCCGGACGGGGGCATGTCTTACCTGAAAAAGCTACCGGGACCCAAAGCAGCGAAGCGCTGGCCGCGAAACAGCGGCTTTTAAGGCAAGCACGGCGCGAAGAAGCAATCCGAGACCAATTAAAAGAAAAAAACGACGCGCTGAGCAAGGAAGTGGATGTGCTGGAAGCACGTATCAGGGAATTGAGCTTGCAGATTGCAGAGAGGGACGAGCAGATTGCAGCGCTGACGGCTGAAAAGGTGCAATGGGACGAAAGTTTTAAAATTGCTGAAGAAAGCGCGCGCGACGCGCTGGAAACCAGCGATGCATGGCAGCGTGCGGCGACCGAAGAAATAAGCGCGCATGCCGTTACCGCCATGAATCGGGATTCGTTATTGACGGAAGTTGAGCAGCTTGAATGCGATGTCGAACGGTACGACGAGGCATTGCAGCGCGAACTGGATGAACAGGAGCAGGCAGCAAGCGTACAGATCGAACGACTGAAGAAGGAACTCGAATATTACAGCCGGAAAACCGTTTTCCGGATCAAGGATATAAGTATAGACGGCTGCGAGTCGAATACCGATGCGTCCCGGCCCGTACCCGCGGCTGAAAAGACAGGCATGGTTGGCGAAGAGCAGAAAACTTCCAGGAGTACGGTTCTTCACGAGCCGGCCCCGGCCAACAATTCATTGGCTTTTTCTCACCATTTACCCCTGGGGAACACTGACTTGTTCAAAGCAGACGCTTCTCCCGTTTTAAAAGTCAATATCCTGGATAACGCGTATAAAAAAAAAGAATCGATTAGCCTGGCGTTTCCCCAGGCGCCGGATCAAGTTAATCAGCCCGGAAAAAATCAGGAAGTCGCCGGACAAAATATCAAAAATAATCAGGACCTCAATAAATACCGGCCCACCTGCGATCTGGGGGAAAGACCGAATGACCCGGTCCTGTATTCCCCCAGGAAGCGGATAGCAAAAGCCTGGCAGAACAAGGTAGAGGAGTTCTCGGCAATATCCGATAACGGGTCCATTAGATGGGATCGCCGTCCTGAAGAAGGCGAGGGTACGGCCGGCCGCGCCGAAACTCTGGAGTTCAATGTACGCAAGCTGGCGGAATTAAGCATGACCGGCGCTCACGCTGAAAGCCGGCCTGCCGGGAGTGCCGCCAACTCCGGCGCGGAGGCCATGGATGAAAACCAGGTCGGCGCCGGCAACAATGCCGTTCAGCGCAAGCGCGTCTCCGTAGCGGCAGGTGTCGGCACTGTGGCGATCGCGGTTTTCCTGATGGCAGGTTTATCCATTGCCGCCAGGGACGGGGCTACATTTATACGGCCCCTCGGCGATCTGTTTGGCAAGCTTCAGCCTGGTGCGCTCAATGTTCGGCAGGGGCAAGCGTTTCCCGATGCAGGTGATCATAAATCGCAGCCGCGTGATCTGGATAACGGTTCTATAAAACAGAAACCCGCAGCCGTCAGCGCCAACGACACGCTCGGGGCGGCGGTCGTCAGTGAAAATTTCTGGGTGAAGCCGTAACCTCTTATGCCGCCTCAGCGTTTCCAGGCGATGAAAATCTTCATCCGGCCCCTGGTGAGCAAGGAATTGACGCAAATTGAAGGCGGCCTGACAAGCTGATCGAAATAAGCGGAAGGCGAGCGGATGGAGATGTCTATACACAGCCGCGTCCCGCCGATCAGGTATTACCTGCGGACACTGTGTCACTCGGGTAAAACGCCTCGCAGATGAGCTTGCCGCGCAATACAATCTTGGAATCTATTTGGAAATGCTTTGCATTGGCATTAGAATCGTTTCGTTCTGCAATCAGACAGTATTCATGAGCCGAAATGCCGAAGAAAAACGGCATTCGGGAAACTTGATCAATGAAGCGTTGCGTTACCTGAAACCTTGTTTTCTTCAGATATACCTGAGCGACAGTTGAAGTAATTGCTTGTGAAAAAGTAATATAAATTTCAAGGTGGGCTTTGACTAGATTATACACAATGATGCTCAGGTTTGCCGACGCCCTGGTTTGGCTGTTGGCGGGAGAGCTGGCAGCCCTGCTGTATTTCGGTAGTTTGCTCCATGACGCTCATCTCAATGCCTATGGCAATATTTACCAGACTATGGCGTATGTTTGTCCGGTCATGAGCTGGCTTGCTAGCCCCGTTTCCGGTCAGTATCGGTCGGGCTGGTACGATGAGGGAGTTTTTGTAATCTATAGCCGGATCCTGATCGGCGCCATTGCAACTGCGGGTTGCGGCATTATTTTCGTTTATATGATACATCAGTCGCATGGCCTGTCGCGCGGGTGGGTTGGAATCACGCTCCTGCTTGTTTTTCTGATGAGCAGTCTGCTGCGGGTGCTGATACTCACAGTGGAAAGCCGAACGGGCCGCTGGAGACATGGAGTACTCAGGCACAACGGCAAGTTGCGCCGCATTGCGATTTTGGGTTGCGGAAGGACGGCGTCAACGCTTGTTCAAGAGGTCATGAGAAATCCGGATACCGGCTATCGCATCGAAGCGGTGCTGTGCGGGTTTGCAGACGCGCATATGCACCTCATGCCGGGAGCACGCATGCTTCAGACACTGGAGCAATTCGAAGTATTCATATACAAGCACCACGTACGGGAAGTCTGGCTGATGCCGGATGCGGAACAGCCATATAATTGGGATGAGGTGATAACCCGCCTGGAGAATACGGCGGCGGTATTATGCTGGTTTCCAGGAATGCCGAAATATGTGACGCAAAAGTTTGCACTGCGTGCCGGGGCCGTTTCCTTTGAGCTAAACTCTGCGGCTATGGATAGCGACGGCATACTTCATAAAGCAATATTTGATTACCTGTTTTCAATGGCGGTTTTGCTGACGCTCAGTCCGTTGCTACTGGTAATCGCTCTCGTGGTCAGGTTCAGCTCGCCAGGTCCGGTTTTATTCAAGCAATTACGGCATGGCATCGGTGGCAAACCTTTTACCTGTTTGAAGTTTCGCACCATGACGCTTCATAAGGAATCCGGGGCGGTTACTCAGGCTAGCCGGAACGACCCGCGCATGACCACGGTGGGACGTTTTTTGCGTAATACCAGCCTGGATGAATTACCGCAGTTTATTAACGTGTTGATGGGGGATATGTCGGTGGTAGGGCCTCGTCCTCATGCTGTGGAGCACAACGACTATTACAGTAAGGAAATCATGCGCTATATGTCCCGGCACAAGGTCAAGCCCGGCATAACGGGTTGGGCGCAGATCAACGGTTGCCGCGGAAGAACCGAAACGTTGGATAAAATGCAAAGGCGTGTGGAGTTTGATATTTATTACATGAGAAACTGGTCATTCTGGCGAGATATGAAAATAGTATTCTGGACGGCCTTCCGCGGCTGGACTGGAAAAAATGTGTATTGAAGCATCACATGCGGTTATACCGCTTGGATAATTATTGTATGTCTCCATGCGTGAGTACGACTGGCTGAAGCTGTCTGATTTGATAACCAGAGGTGAGCATCCCGTCTTGGGAAACAGGAGCATTTTACCCAAAAATCAGGCAAGCGCGCCCGCACCGGATGCCGGCAGCGTGAAAGCGTCAGGTTCGTCCGTGGTCATAAACGAGGTGGTTGAGCCTGCGTCCGTGCAATCTGGAACCGAACCGGGACTGGCGAAAATTGAAGCCGGCATTAAAAAGCTGATTGAGGCAACCAGAAACAGAACGGCGGCAAACGTACCTGTGCAATCGCGTCTCTCTGCCACGGAGCTTCCGGAAAACGCCACGGATGCGGATCAAATCGGGCTGCGCATAGACGGTGCGCTTTCCGGGCAGCGCAACCTCAGGGAGCGAATCGGCGTTCTCACCGTCCGCATTGAACAATTGCGGGATACCGTTTCGGATTTAGGTAATGCGCTCGACGACTGCGGCCATCGGCTTGAGATACTAACGACGGAAAAGTCCCTCCTTGCCGAATTGAAGGTAAAGGCGGAAGAAAGCGCCAGGGCGGCGGTGGAACGCTCCAAAAAATGGGAAGCCGCCGCTACAGAGGAGATTCTAACGCATGCAGGCACTCAGGCTGAGTGCGCGGAATTACAAAAGCGCGTGGAAGCGCTCAGGCTGGAAATCGAACGGAAAAGCGAAGCAGCAGCTAAAACACGCCAGGAACGGATGGAGGTAGAGCAGGCGCGGATCGAAAACCTGAACAGACAGTTTGAAGAAATAACACGGTTGAAAACCTTCCGTGAACCGCAGGCAGATTGCCCGGATGTTCGAGAATACAACCGTAGCGGAGTCTTTCCGCCTCCTGAAAGCGAGCAGGTTGTGGCGAGCAGCCGTGACGCAGCGGATCTGCAGGATGATGTACAGGGCCGCGCCGAAACCAGCGCCAGCGAGCTGACTATCCGTCTTCAACAGCTGGAAGAGATGGTCCGCGCATTGGCAGACAACAACCGGCGCCAAGTGGATGAAGCACGGAAAGCAGGCTTATCGCCGTCGCCTCAACCGGTCACGAAAAATCAGGCGTATCCGCGGTTGCGCGATGTGATTATTGTAAGTTTGTGCTCGGCTGCAGCCACACTTTTTCTGATGCTGTGCATGGCTTTTTTTATCGCCCGTAACAGTGTCGCCTCAACCGACTACGTTATCGAACAGCGTCCGAACAATAACCGCCGCCGCAGCGATGAAGAAGGCGCCGGGTCGGAAGCAGGATCAGCTGTTTCTCCCGATACGCCGTTTTATCGTCTGCTGGGCGGCGCCCGCGTTTTGATGGAGCAGGATCGTAAAGCGATATTGACCGTCCTGTCCGCCATCGACGGAAGCGCGGGTTTATTCGATTTTTCGTCGTATTTTCTTTCCGGAGATTTTGTTTTCAAAGCGAGAGACTGGTTGGGTTCGAAAAAATCAGCGCTACCAGGGGAGGGGGCGTTAACTGCGGATTTTCCGTCTCTGTCTCCCGCACCGCCCACCGCAGCGGCGGATTCTGAGCCGGTTCCTGTTGTACCACCGCCGACCGGGGAGTCCGGCGCTTCGGCTCCGCCGGTTTCTACCGGTTTCCCTGCCGACGCTACGCACGCGGCCGGCAGCGAGTCGCCGCCAGTTACCGTCGCGCGGTGGGCCGAAACCGGGGACGGCGCGGTTTCCAAAGATTGGGTTCCGCCGCCTTCTTCCGGCATCAAGACGACGATATCGGAAAGAGCTGTCATTTTGCAGAGGGAAAAACGCGCTGCAGTCCACCTGGGACCGTTCGATGCCGTCGGAAGTCTGCAGATGGGGGCTGGTTACAACAATAATCTTTACCTTGATAACCAGCCCGCCGGTTCCTGGCAAATATTCGTACAGCCGTCGGTGAAGCTGCTTCTGGAGAGCGGACGCAATGTGTACAGCCTGGGAGGGTCCGTCAAGCAGAACAGTTACCCGGACAGCACTATCAATGATTATCTCGATCGTTTTCTGGAAACTCGCAACTGGTTCGATTTCGGAGCGCGCCACAAGCTGGATCTTACCGGCGACATGTCCTGGGCGCACAATATGTTCGGTCAATACCCTCAGCAGTCGGTTGCGTTCTCTTCCCAGGGGGTTTTTGCTTTCCAGGCGCCGATACAGTTTCACGACAGGAGCGCGTCGGCCAAATATACCTATGGCGCTTTGACCGCCAGGGGTAATCTCGAGTTCAGGCTGGGCTATAAGGAAATGCGTTATGATAATTATCCCGACCTGTATCAGCCGTTGAGCCGTAACGACACGACGACAGGAATCACCTTTTACTACCGGATTCAACCCAAAACCAAACTGCTGGCGGAGTTTAACAATATTCATTCGCATTATCCTTATAACCCTCCAGCGGGTACGCCGAACCTGGACAGCAATTTCAGGAACTATTTGCTGGGCGTTACCTGGAGAGGTACCGCCAAAACGACGGGAACCATCAAGCTGGGCTATGTGCAGAAAGAGTTTGTGAACCCGACAGCGGCAACCAGCGCGTCCTCTCCCTGGGCGACGAATGTTTCGGCGATGACCTGGCATGTCGGCGTGGACTGGGAGCCTTTCCGGTATTCGGGGTTCAGTCTTTACAGTAGCCAGAATCTGTTGCCATCCTGGTCGCTGGGCAGCACGGCAATGGACGTCAAAAATACGCATGTGGATTGGCATCACGCCTGGACCCCGCGTATCGAAAGCAAGCTGTCTTTCGATATTGGCAGTCAGACTTACGTAGGAACCACCCCCGCCTTGGTAAACAATCTTCAAACCTATGGAGCCGAGGTAAATTATCAAATGCATCGCTGGTTGCGCGTTGGGGCATCCTATATGTACACCAAGCGCGACTCATCCCAGTCGGTATGGACAGGGGATCAGAATGTAATTATGTTGAATGTAATGCTTACGCCGCCATGATCGGAGCAGGGAGGTATCGATTTGCCATCGGATTTCCGGCCTGAGACCTGTCCTTTCATGGATGTTTTTAATTTGACGACGATAATACTAAGGTGGTTTATGGTTCGCTTCTTTTTGGGGATTTTCGCGGGTTTAATGCTTTTTTCATCCTCGTTTGCAGCGCCGGAGCAGGCGGCCCCATCGGCTATTTCAGAGTACAAACTGGGGCCGGGAGACGAGATCAAGATATTGGTGGTGGGATCGCCCGACTTATCGCTGGACTTTATTCTAAGCGATGCCGGCACTATTTCATTCCCTTTTCTCGGCGAGATCTATGTAAAGCAGATGACCGCCAGCAAATTGGAGGCCTACCTGCAGGGCCGCTTGAGTCAAGGTTATCTGGTGAACCCGCAGGTCAATGTGCGCATAGTCAAATACCGTCCGTTTTTCGTTACCGGGGAAGTCGTGCGTCCCGGCGGGTATCCCTACCAGCCCGCGTTGACGGCCTACATGGCGGTGACTTTGGCCGGAGGCTTCACCGAGCGCGCCGCTCGCCGTGACCTTCTGGTTATACACGAAGACGATCCCGATCATGAACCCAGGGAAATTGGTTTGAGCGACCGCGTTCGCCCGGGTGATATTATTGTAGTCGAGGAAAGCTTTTTTTAATTGTGAATACGCCCGATAGACGCGCGTCTGATGATAGACGTCCGTCCGACCTTCAAACCGATCGCCGCGATCGTCGCGCTTCGGAACAGCCGCGCGAAGAATCCAGCGACCTGCTTGTGTACTGGAACGTGGTGCGCCGTTACTGGCTCGGCATACTATCGTTTTCTTCCGCCATAACCCTGATCGCATTGGTGGTCGTGCTGAAAATGATCCCTATTTATCAGGCTGAGGCCAGCCTGATGATCGAGACGCGCGAGGCAAAGATCGTTTCCGTGCAGAACCTCTATTCCGAGGATACCAATTCGCACGAATATATGCAGTCTCAGTTCGAGATATTGAAATCGAGAGAGCTGGCCGAACGAGTGATTCAGTCTTTACATCTAACCGAGTTACCGCGTTTTCGACAGAAATCGGACCCAGGCAGGTTTGGCTGGCGAAAATGGCTGCCTTTCCTCTCGCCAGTGCCTGCGCCGCAACCTCCGGCGGTCAACAATGAACCGGGATCTTCCGAAAAAGCCGGTGAGCAAGTGATTCAATGGTTCCAGGACTCGCTATCCGTCAATCCGGTTCGTAATTCATTGATCGTCAAAGTCGGTTTTGAGGATCGTGATCCGAACCTGGCAATGCGGATTGCCAATGCGTCGGCAGAGGCTTTCATTGAAGGCGATTTAAACAGCAAACTGGCGCAGGCGCAGAAGGCATCCGAATGGTTGTCCTCCCGGTTTGACGGCTTGAAGGAACAGTTGACGCAATCCGAGCAGAGACTGCAGTCGTTTTTGGAATCCGAGCACCTGATCGATCTGGAGGGGGTGTATACGCTGACCAGCAAGGAAGTGGTGGCGATGACGGAGAAACTGGTGCAGGTGCGTCAACAGCGGGCGGAAGCGGAAAATTTCTATCGGCAAGTGGCTTCGATTTCGAATCTTTCCGGTGAGCGCATTGAGTCCATACCGGATGTTGGCGGCGACGTCGTACTCAATGATCTGAAGCGCAAGCTGATGGAGGTACAGACCCAATATTCCGAATTTTCGAAACAGCTGGGCGCTTCTCATCCGAAAATGCAGAGTCTTGCGGCGCAGAACGCCTCCCTGACCGATGCGATTCAGCAGCATCTCTCTGCCTTGAAGTCGCGCATGAAAAACCAGTACGAGATTGTTGCCGCCAACGAGCAGGCGCTGGAAAGCGCGATTCGCGAAAATAAGGAAGAAATTCAGAGTATTTCGCGTAAACAGGCGCAATTGAAGGAGTTGCAACGCGAGGTGACTTCCAATCAGCAATTGTACGATATGTTTCTTACGCGTATAAAGGAAACGCGCGAAACCGGGGAGTTGCAAACCGCGAACTCACATTTCATCGATCGCGCCGAGTTGCCGCGGCGCCCGGTGAAGCCCAAAAAAACCCAGTTGATCGTTTTTGCCTTTCTGGGCAGTCTGATTTTCGGCGTGATCAGCGCTTTTTTGCTGGAGAATCTCGATACGTCAATCAAAGGTACGGAAGGGCTGCTGCTGGAGCCGCGCATGACCGCGGCATTGCTGGCTACCCTCCCTTTGCTGGACAGCGAACGCTTCAAGCCGGGATTGGCTTACCTGGAGAATAAGCAACCCAGCTTTTGCGAGTCGGTGCGCACCTTGCGCACCAGGATACTGCTGGCGCGTCTGGATAATCCCTACAAGGTCATTATGGTGACCAGTCCCGTCGGGGGGGAAGGCAAGACCACGGTTGCGATTAATCTCGCTTTTGCGATGTCCCGCATAAAAAACCAGAGCGTATTGCTGTTGGAAGCCGATATGCGCGAGCCGGGAATTGCCGAGTTTCTGGGGCTGCCGAAGCGAAAAATCGGTTTGTCTAATATGCTGGTCGATTCGCTGCCTCTTGATGAGGTATTGTTCAGGCTACGCTACGAAAGCGGCATTCTGGACGTTCTGACATCCGGCTCGACCCCGCCCGATATACTGGAAATACTCGATTCCGAACGTTTTTCAGAGGTATTGCAGGAGCTGAAGACGCTGTATGATGTGATTTTGATCGATGTGCCCGCCGTTCAGCGCGTGAGCGACGCATTGATACTGTCGCATGAAGTCGACGCCATAGTCTATGTCGTCAAGGCCGGAGTTACTTCTCTCAAGGCCGCGCGCGAAGGCATCACGCGTCTGCGTAGAGCGCAAGGAACCATTTGCGGGGTGGTGCTGAATCAATTCAGCGAAAAGAAAACCCGGATGTCGATACTGGCGCGTATCTGGGCCAGGCTTAAGGCGGGCGGGTGAGTGGGTATTGATCTGCATGTTGCCGTCGGTATTTTGCAGCAGGGAGACGAGGTTCTGATAACCCGGCGTCTGCGAGGCAGTCATATGGGCGGCTACTGGGAGTTTCCGGGGGGGAAGTTCGATGGCTCGGAAACGGCGCCGGAAGCTTTGGCGCGCGAGTTGCGCGAAGAGTTGGGCATAGGAATCGAACCGGCTTTTCCCCTGATCCGGTTGAAATATGATTATCCGGATCGCCGCGTTATTTTGCATGTCTGGCGAATAGCGCGGTTTATATCGACGCCGCGAAGCTGCGAGGGACAAACGTTGCGCTGGGCGCCCATCGCCGATCTGGATAATTATACGTTTTTACCGGCTAATAAGCCGATACTGACTTCAATCCGCCTGCCTGACCGCTATGGTTTCGTCGATGACGAATCCCGCGACCCCGAGATATTGTTCCGGCAACTGCAAGCGCTGGTAGGGCAAGGCATCCGCCTGGTGCGACTGCGCGCCTCCGGGCTTACTGGTGCGGATTACCGGGCATTGGCCGAGCGTTGCGTCGATTATTGCGCTGAAAACGGCGTGGCGTTGTTGCTGGCCGATGTTGCGGATACCGGGAGCGTTTTGCCGGAAGCTGCAGGCCTGCATTTGACGGCAAGACAACTGATGATGGCGGGGAAACGTCCTTTGTTAACGGGGGCGCAAAAGTGGGTTGCGGCATCCTGCCATAACGGTATGGAGCTCGGTCACGCCGAGCGTATCGGCATCGATTTTGCGGTATTGTCTCCCGTACTGCCTACGGCAACTCATCCGGGTATGTCCGCGTTGGGTTGGGAAAGGTTCAGCGCGCTGGTGGAGGGATGCAGTCTGCCGGTATTTGCTTTAGGAGGCATGATGCCGGAAAATCTGCATTTCGCGAAGTTTCAAGGCGCTCAGGGAATAGCTGCCATTCGCGGTTTTTTTGCGCAATAAAATACATAGAATTGCATTGTTATAGTGCGTTATGCGCAAAATTGGTGCTGTTGTTGCGGGAACCTGATTGAGTTTGGAAACGGTAAAAACGGGATACGCTGATTTGTAAGCAGGGTGATATACTGAAAACCACTCTGGTTTATAGTGTTTTTACCATTATTCCCTGTAAATCCGGCGATGTTTTGCCTGTAGTGCCCACTTAATTTGGTACGGTTCCTGTATGATAACGCTGTTAAGCTAATGACATTAACCTAATAATAGTTTTGAGGAGAGAACAAGCATGTCAGCTAAAGATGTACTTCAGTTAATCAAGGAAAAAGACGTCAGATATGTCGATTTCCGTTTCGCCGATACGCGCGGTAAGGAACAGCATGTCACGGTTCCGGCCAGCACCATCGACAAGAGCCTTTTCGAAGAAGGCAAAATGTTTGACGGTTCTTCCATCGCCGGTTGGAAAGGCATCAATGAATCCGATATGATACTGATGCCGGATGCGGCTTCTGCCGTTATCGATCCGTTCTTCGACGATACCACGCTGATCTTGCGCTGCGATATCGTGGAGCCTGCGACCATGCAGGGGTATGAGCGGGATCCTCGCTCCATCGCCAAGCGCGCCGAAGCTTATCTGAAGTCCACCGGTATTGCCGACACCGCGTTCTTCGGGCCGGAAAACGAATTTTTCGTTTTTGACGGCGTACGCTGGGGTACGAGGATGGAGCATACCTTTTTCCATATCGAAGGAGAAGAAGGCGCCTGGAGCTCCTCCAAAGAATATGAAGAAGGGAATATCGGACACCGTCCAGGAGTGAAAGGCGGTTATTTCCCGGTTCCTCCGGTAGACTCGTTTCAGGATTTGCGCTCGGCGATGTGTAACGCGTTGGAAGAAATGAACCAGGAAGTCGAGGTTCACCATCATGAAGTAGCTACCGCAGGCCAATGTGAAATCGGCACCAAGTTCAATACGCTGGTTAAAAAGGCCGACGAAGTGCTGGTGCTGAAATATGTGCTGCAGAACGTAGCGCACGCCTATGGCAAAACTCTGACCTTTATGCCGAAACCGCTGGTTGGCGATAACGGTAACGGCATGCATGTGCATCAGTCAATTGCGAAAGACGGCAAGAACCTTTTCACGGGCGATTTGTATGGCGGGCTGTCCGAAACCGCGCTGTTCTACATCGGCGGTATCATTAAGCATGCAAAGGCTTTGAACGCGTTCTGCAACGCTTCGACCAACAGCTACAAGCGTCTGGTTCCCGGCTTCGAAGCGCCTGTCATGCTGGCGTACTCAGCCCGTAATCGTTCGGCTTCCATCCGCATTCCCTACGTAACCAATCCCAAGGCGCGCCGTATCGAAGTGCGTTTCCCTGATTCCACCGCCAATCCGTATCTGGCATTCTCCGCGATGCTGCTGGCCGGTATCGACGGTATTCAGAACAAGATCCACCCCGGCGATGCGATGGACAAGGATCTGTACGACCTGCCGCCGGAGGAAGACAAGCTGATTCCGCGCGTATGCCATTCGTTCGACCAGGCACTGGAAGCGCTGGATGCGGATCGCGAATTCCTGACTCGTGGCGGCGTATTTACCGACGAAGCAATCGATGCATATATCGAGCTGAAAATGCAGGATGTAACCCGCTTCCGCATGAGCACCCATCCGGTTGAGTTTGATATGTATTACAGCCTGTAAAATCCGTACCTGTTCCGGGCAATCCCGGAGCATCCCTCAAACCCGCGTTGCTTATGGCTTCGCGGGTTTTTTTAACGCTCAGACGTTCCCGCTTAATCGCGGTATAATTGTCCCCCGTTATGCCCCCGTGTGTCCCCAATGTTGCCCTAAACAAGCCGGATGTCAACGCACTTAACAGCACCACTCAGGGCAATCGCGCTATCTACCCGGTTGACACAACTGATGACATAAAATATTTATCTTTGTCCAATAATCGCCAATGCTTCCAGATCCCCGTCCGTATTTTGCCGAACTAAACGATCCACGCCGTGAAACCAGAAACAAACTCCACAAACTCAGTGACATTTTGATGATTGTGGTGTGCGCAGTGCTGAGTGGAATTGAAGATTGGGTAGGCATGGAGGAATTCGCTACGCAAAAGGAGAGCTGGTATCGCGGATTTCTGGAGTTGCCGAATGGCATTCCCTCGCATGATACGATTAGTGACGTGATGGGCCGGATTGAGAGGAAAGCCTTTGCCGATGCCTTTATGCGCTGGGTTCAGGTGGCGCTGCCGAGCTTGTCGGGCGAGCAGATTTGCCTTGATGGCAAGACATTGCGCGGAAGTCGCGAAGGAGACAAGGCAGTTCACTTGGTGAGCGCCTATGCCGCCAAGGCAAGACTGGTGTTGGCTCAACAAGCGGTGGCGAACAAATCAAATGAAATCAATGCGATTCACGATGTGTTATCCATGCTGGAGTGGGAAGGGGCCGTCGTCACAATAGACGCAATGGGTTGTCAAAAAAACTTTGCCCGCCAGATTGCCGAAGCGGGTGGTGATTATGTGTTGGCACTGAAGGACAAGCATCCTACGCTCTGCGAAGATGTGCGATTATGGCTGGAGACGGAAACAACGAAGGCGGCGTTGCCCGTGCATGAGACGGTAGAGAAAGATCACGGTCGAATTGAGATACGGCGCTACAGCCTGAGCGGGAATATTGACTGGTTGGAGCAAAAGCAGGAATGGGCGGGGCTGGTAGCCGTCGGACGAGTGGAGTCAACGCGTACGTGCGGAGGTAAAACGTCTACGGAATGCCGTTATTACTTGTGTTCGTTCAATGATTTATTACGCTTTGCCGGTATCACACGAGGACATTGGGGAATCGAGAATGGTCAGCATTGGGTACTGGACGTACAATTCGGCGAGGATGCCAACCGAGCGCGCAAGGATCACTCGGCGGAGAATCTGGCGTTGATTCGGCGTATGTCCATGAATGTGATTCGCCACAATGCGCCATCAAAAGACAGCTTGCGCCGTCGTAAACTTCGCGCATCGCTCAACGACGATTACCGTACCCGCTTGATCTTTGGGGAACAGAAAACATAGCGCGATTGCCCTGCAGCACCACTCAGGCACAAAAAAAACCGCTGCGATGCGGGTTTGCGGACTTTATGGCACTTGCTCGTACGAGAGAGTCATTAGAATGTAATGTTTTTTATATTTACATTCAACAACTTGATTATATACTAAAATATAGTTACCCCCATTGTTACCCCCAGTCATTACGGTATGAGCTGAAACTCCGGCTATCCACTTCACCACATGTTGGCCGAAACACACCGCTTCTTCAGAAAGAATTGACACATGTAGCCGGTTGACTACAATTAAGCTATGATCGAAATAAAAAAAACCGATGTCTACGCCCGCTGGCTAGATGATCTGCGCGACATTCGAGCGCGTGCGCGTGTCCAAGCAAGAGTTGAGCGTCTGGCTGCCGGTAATCCGGGAGATGTGAAGCCAGTTGGTGAAGGAGTTTTCGGAGTTGAAAATCGACTATGGCCCCGGTTACCGGGTGTATTTCACGCGCCGCAGTAATGAAGTCGTAATTCTGTTGGCTGGAGGCGATAAACGCACACAGGATGCCGATATTAAAACCGCACAAAACCTCGCTCGTAATTTGTAGGAAAACACAATGAAAACCGTAACCACCCGCTACGATGTGGCAGAACACCTGAGAACCTCAGAGGAAATGGCTGCTTATCTTGATGCCTGCTTTGAAGAAGCAGACGGCGATGCGGCTTTTATAGCCAAAGCGCTTGGTGATATTGCCCGTGCGCGCGGCATGGCTCAGATTGCCCGTGATACCGGCCTTTCGCGCGAAAGCCTGTACCGGTCACTGTCCGGCGAACGCAGTCCAAGTTTCGATACTATCCTCAAGGTAGCAAAAGCGTTGGGTATCAATTTACACGCTGAAGCAGCTTGAGCCTTTTGCCATGTTGTCTCCGCTGTTCAACATCAATCGTGCTCCTCTCAAAAAATCGGATGACAATGCTGTTAACCGGCGTGCAAAACTTTCCAGGTTCCTGGGGAAAAGGGCATTGAAAAGTTTCCACCCCAGGCTGTTCAATGACCGGCTTTCTGCCGGAGAATCCTGGAGTGATAAAGGTGAATCAAGTTGCCGAAATTCGGCGGTTGCATTTCGTCGAGAAAGCGACCGTCAGCGAACTGGCTAAACAGTTCGAGCTATCCCGTCCGACTATCCGTAAACATCTCAAAACGCTGGATGACCCGGTTTATCCGTTGCGTAAGCTCCAACCCCACCCCAAGCTGGGCGCATTCCGTGATCAGCTTAAGAGCTGGCTGGAAACGGATGCCCGATTACCTGTGAAACGCCGCCGTACCGCGCAACGGTTGTTTGAATGCCTGCAGGCCGAAGGGTACGCCGGCGGTTATTGTGCGGTTCGACGCTATGTGAAAGCCTGGAAGCAGGCGCAATCCTCCTCGCCGCCGGTCACGCAAGCATTTGTGCCGCTGTATTTCCCGCCTGGCGAAACCTGTCAATTTGATTGGAGTCATGAAACAGTGGTGCTTGACGGCGTCGAACAAGTGGTGAAAGTCGCGCAGTTCCGCCTGACGTATAGCCGTCAAATGTTCGTGATCGCCTATCCGCGCGAGACGCAGGAGATGGTGCTGGATGCGCATAATCAGGCGTTTGACTTCTTCGGCGGCGTGCCGAAACGCATGGTGTACGACAACCTGAAGACCGTTGTGGATGCCATTTTTTCCGGGAAGGATAGGCAATTTAACCGTCGTTTCCTGACACTCGCCAATCACTGCCTGTTTGAGCCAATTGCCTGCACGCCGGAATCGGGCTGGGAGAAAGGTCAGGTGGAAAAGCAGGTTTGTGACATCCGCAGTTGGCTGTTCACGCTGACGCCAAAGTTCGATGATTTTGCGGGCATGAACGCTTGGCTTACTGTAATGGTTTAATGAACCCGGACACTTCCAAAGGCAGAATTTATACTGTCAGCAGAGGTGAGCATGAAGACAAACGAGACAAAATACAAGCGCCCCAAATACAGTCTGGAATTCAAGCAGGATGCCGCCAAGCTGGTTCTTGAAAAAGGCTACAGCCTGAACCAGGCTGCCGATCATTTGGGCATATCATTAAGTGCCCTGGGACGCTGGGTCCGGGCGGAACGCAAGCCTTCCGGCAATGAGTCTGCGACGAAAAAGCCAGGCTTGAATCTGGGGGATCACGATGAATTGATTCGTTTGCGTAAGGAAATTGAACAATTACGCATGGAGCGTGAAATCTTAAAAAAGGCCGCAGTCTTCTTTGCGAAAGAAGCCGAATAAAGTACGGGTTTATTCAGGCGCAACAGAAGACGTATCCAGTGACCGTGCTCTGCCGAGTGATGCAGGTGAGTAGCAGCGCATATTATGAGTGGTTAAAAGCCCCGCAGGACAGCGATAAGGATCAACAAGATCAAAAGCTTGCCGAAAATGCGAGGCAGATTTTCATCGACAATAAACAGTGCTTTGGTTCGCGTCGTTTAGCGGATCGATTGCAAAAACAAGGTCATGCCGTTGGGCGTTTTAAAACGCGGCGCATCATGCGAGATTTAAAGTTGAAGGTTCGCTATCCCAGGCGAGTCAAGGTCACCACCGATAGTAACCATAACGAGGCTCTCACCCAACCGGTTCGATCGGCAATTCCAGGTTGCCAAGCCCAATCGAGTATGGACGACAGATATTACCTACGTGTGGACCCTGCAAGGCTGGCTTTATGTCGCGGTGGTCATCGATCTGTTTTCCCGGCAAGTCGTAGGCTGGGCGATTGATGATCACATGCGGACCTCGCTGTGCGTCAAGGCCTTGCAAATGGCCTTCTGGCGCCGTAAGCCGCCACCCGGTCTGTTGCATCATCACTCGGATCGTGGCAGCCAGTATGCGAGCCGGGAATATCGCCGGCATTTAGAAGTGATGAAGATGGAACAGAGTATGAGCCGTAAAGGGAACTGTTGGGACAACTCGCCGACCGAACGCTTTTTTCGCAGCTTGAAGCATGAGCAGCTCAACTACGAAAAATTCAAGACCCAAGAGGCCGCAAAACTGAGTGTGATCGATTATTTGGCTTTTTATAATGGCCGTCGTTCACACTCAATATTGGGTTATCAGACCCCTCTCGAATTCGAGCGGGAATTTTATCGAAACGCTGCCTGAACAGGTGTCCGGTTTTTGTTGACCATTACATACCCAACGATGCAGGGAGCTGACGGCAAGAGCGCATCCTGAGCAAACCTCACGCACCATTGCGGATTGCTTTGCTGAAGAGCAACCCCTGCTGATGCCAGTCAAAGCCGTGTTTGATGGTTATGTGGAACAGATGCGCCGCGTTAGCAGCCAATGCCTGATCCGTATTGAACGTAATCGCTACAGCGTCCCAGCGCAGTGGGCCAATCAAGCAGTATCCGTTCGTACCACCGCGAATCGCATACGCATGGTGGCGGACGGTCAAATCATTGCCGACCACCCAAGGCACTTTGGGCGCGACCAGTTGATCTGCGATCCCTGGCATTATTTGCCGGTGTTAGAGAAAAAACCGGGGCGCTGCGTCATGGAGCGCCATTTGTGACGTGGGATTTGCCGGTCCCCATCAAGGTGGTGCGTGATCGCGCACTGAAACAGGATAAAGGCGACCGGGCCTTTGTCGAGCTGCTGTTGATGGCTGGAACCTTGGGCGATAACGGCTTGGATGCCTTGGAAGTGGCTTGCGACCTGACCTTGCAAACCGGTATTGTCAGTTCGGCCATTGTCCTCAATGAAATGCGCCGGCTCACCGAAGCCGCACGTCCCGCCGCTTTGCCGGAAACGAGCGTGGCAACACTGGCATTAACCGTCGAACCCATGGCCGACTGTAGTCGCTACGACAGCTTGCGGAGCGTCAATCATGTCCATTGATCGCACGGTTCAACTGAAAGCTTTGCACCTATTTGGCATGGCTGCCGCATGGAACGAATGGCTGGCCGAATACGCCAGCCGGCAGAAGCCGGTCATGCCGGAAGTCTGGCTCGACAAGCTGATTGCCGCCGAACAAACCGATCGGCAAGCCCGCAGCCTGAATGATCAGCTTAAGGCGGCCCGTTTTCCTATTCATCGCGATTTGTTGCGCTTTGATTGGAACGAAACGCCTTTGGCGTAACAGCGCATTGAGCAATTAGCCTCAGGCCAATTCATGGCGCAAGCCTACAACCTGATCCTCATCGGCGGAACCGGCACCGGCAAAACTCACTTGGCTACCGCCATCGGCATCGCCGCCATCCATCAAGGTAAACGCATCCGTTTCTACAATGCCGTTGATCTGGTCAATCAGCTCGACAAGGAAAAACAGCAAGGTAAAACGGGTAACCTGGCCAGGCGACTCCAACTCATGGATGCCGTCATCCTTGATGAGCTGGGTTATTTACCTTTCCCTGCATCAGGCGGCGCCTTACTGTTCCATTTGATCAGTCATCTTTATGAGAAAACCTCGCTGATCATCACCACCAACCTCAGCTTTGGCGAATGGATACAGGTGTTTGACGACGAGAAGATGACCACGGCGCTGCTGGACCGTATCACGCATCATTGCGACATCCTGGAAACCGGTAATGACTCCTACCGATTCAAGCAACGGAAAAAGGCCAATCTAAACCAATAACCCTAAGCGCTAACTGGAAACTTTTCCACGCCCATTAGTGGAAACTTTTCGAAGCCGGTTGACAAGTCAGCGCGATTGGATCGGTTATAGCAGCGAAGTGGGATTTTTTTGGGGTTGGCAAAGCACCTTTCAATGCTCCAGTTGGGTCTGACTCTGCCCTTCCGTGAGCTACCGCCCAGCGGAACGCTTGTCCGATGAACTGCTTTGTTCTGGCCGCAGTTTCCAAAGCACCGCGGTCAACGATACGACGCAGCGTCTTCAGTATGCCCGGCGCCTTAACCTCATCGATAAGGGTATCTCCCAGCCACGGGAATACGTCGCGTGTGAAACATTCATCGATATGCCTGTAATGACTTGTAGACCAGCGAGACTTGTTCGAAGCGAGAAACTCCAGCGCTACCGCCTTAAACGTATTCTCGCCTCCAGATGCTTTTTCCGCTGCTCGTTTGGCACTGGGGTCCCCCTCCATCGGCCAGAAGCTTACGAGCCGCATCGCGTTTATTCCTAGCATCTTTGAGACTGACTTCTGGGTATACCCCGAGCGAAAGAAGCTTTTCTTTACCGTTAACTCGAAATTTTAGCCGCCACCATTTAACTCCCGATGGCATAACCAATAAATACAGCCCTCCGCCATCAGACAATTTGAGTCGTTTGTCTTGGGCCGTCGTGTTTCGAATCTTGGCATCAGTTAAGGGCATAGGGGTAACTCGCTTTTCAAGACCTTAGTTACCCCCAGACTTACCCCCAATATAGCCGGATGTCAACGCACCTATGCGCACTCGCTAGCACTAACTAGACACAAAAAAACCCGCTGCGATGCGGGTTTGCGGACTTTATGGCACTTGCTCGTACTAACCGGTGGCGGAGAGAGAGGGATTCGAACCCTCGATACGCTATTAACGTATACACACTTTCCAGGCGTGCTCCTTAAACCGCTCGGACATCTCTCCAACTCAGCCTTATATTATAACAGGATAGACATGCAAGCGCTATTACTTTACATGGTTCGTGCAGAGCAATCGCATATAAAATGTCATGTATTACTGGAGTGGAACTTTCTGGTGTTGCTGGCGACATCCACAGCAAGAAGCCCGAATGAAGAAGCGCAACATACAAAAACGAAACCTGCCCGGCCAGCCGCTGACGATAGAAGAGATCGAAACCTTGGAACAGCTCGCAAAACACCCTCACTATCCCGATTTTCGTCGGCGTGCGTTGGGATTGCCGGCGTTGAACGCGGGACGGAGTGTCGTCGATATTTGCGGATTTTTGCATGTCAGCAATCAACCGATATACAACTGGGCCAAAGGTTGGCGAGAGAAAGGCATTGCCGGTATTCTGGGCGGACACAAGGCGGGCCAGCGGTGAAGTTAACCCAGGAAATGCTGGATGTCGCCGCAAAAATAGCCTGCCAGGAACCGCTTACCTTGGCGAAGATTGCTGTTCGCATAGCGGAACGCTTTCCCGATGCGTCCAGCTTCAGTTTGGATCGTCTCGCGGTGGGGCTGAAAGCCGGAGGGCTTTCTTTCGAGCGGAATAGGCTGTCATTGAAAAAAAACGAGATGAAGCCCGGTTTCAGCAGGTGAAGGAAGCGATGGGGAAAACTCAGCGCGATGCTCACAATGGCAAGGTCGAGTTGTTTTATTTCGATGAAGCGGGATTTTCCTGTCTACCCTCTGTTCAACGCAGTTGGTCGCCTTTGGGGAAGCCTCATTGCGCCGATGCGCGTGTCGGACATAAACGCGCAAACGTGATGGGCGCGCTGAATTATGCACAGGGAATCCTGTATTTTGATGTCTGTGACCATACTATCCGGCGTGAGCATGTCATCAACTTTCTTGATCGGCTGGCTGAATCTTCTGCACAGGAGTTGTGACTTTTGTGTGGATGGATAACGCTTCGATACATCACTCTATCGAGCAGGAAATCACCGACCGCTGGCTGGTTGATCACCGGCTCGTTCTTTTGTATCTGCCGCCCTATAGCCCGGAACTGAATTTGATCGAAATACTTTGCGGAAGCATGCCAAATACCATTGGCGTAACTTCACTTCCTGGACACGGGATACGTTGATTCAGAATGTTCAGGTGCTTCTGAATGACTTCGGCACAATGTTCCACATAGGTTATACACGATCACTTATAGAAAATAGAATCCGGCGAGTATCGTGTCGATTTGATTGTCAATTACAAACAAACGACCGCGTCGATACGGAATCATTTTTCTATCATTCTTCACCACTCGATTCGAGCGGCAAAAGCTACCTCCGCTGCATAGAGCTGGCAGCGTATTATTGCTTCAGCACCTTCTTCTTCATTTTTTCCATATGGATACGGTCATAAAAACAAAGTGTTGCACGATCTTATCACACAGTCAGCGTCACGCGGGCAATCTTGAGCTTACCGACTTGAACGATGACAGGACCGCCCTTTTGCACTTTCAATCTGGGATCGGCGATTTTTTCGCCGTCGAAACGCACAGCGCCCTGTTTAATCAAGCGTATCGATTCCGACGTACTCGACGTCAATCCAAGATCCAGCAACAAATTAGCAATCGGATAGCCGCCTTCGGGTGTTTGCCGTACTTGCTCGATGATATCTTCCGGCACCAGTCCTCGACTGAAACGCGCCTCGAAGTTTTCCAGCGCGGCTTTTGCCGCTGCCGCGCCATGAAAACGCGCAACCAGCTCCTGCCCCAACCGGACTTTGACATCGCGCGGGTTGGCGCCTTCCTCGCACGCCTGTTTCCAACGGTTGATTTCTTCAATCGGGGTAAAACTCAGCAACTCCAGATAACGCCACATCAGCACATCTGATACAGACATGATCTTGCCGAACATTTCATCGCATGTTTCGGCGATGCCTATGTAGTTGCCCAGCGATTTCGACATTTTCTGGACACCGTCCAGCCCTTCCAGTAAAGGCAAGGTCATCACCACCTGCGGTGGCTGTCCATAAGCCTCCTGCAGTTGCCGCCCGACCAGCAGGTTGAATTTTTGATCGGTGCCGCCCAACTCCACATCCGCCTTGAGCACAACGGAATCGTATCCCTGTACCAGCGGATATAAAAACTCGTGTATCGCAATCGCCTGACCGTTCTTGTAACGCTGGGTGAAATCTTCGCGCTCCAGCATGCGCGCCACCGTATGCTTGGCTGCAAGCTGGATAAACTCGGCTGGCGACAACTGGTTCATCCAGCTCGAATTGAACATCACGCGCGTTTTTTCCGGATCGAGTATTCTGAAAATTTGCGTCTCGTAGGTTTTGGCATTCTCAAGTACTGCCTCTTGCGACAAGGGCTTACGCGTCACGCTTTTACCGGTAGGGTCACCGATCAAGCCGGTAAAATCACCGATCAGAAAAATGGTTTCATGCCCCAGGTCCTGAAACTGGCGGAGTTTGTTTAATAAAACCGTATGCCCCAGATGCAAATCCGGCGCGGTCGGGTCGAATCCGGCTTTTATGCGCAGGGGTCGCCCGCTTTGCAGTTTTTTTTCCAATTCGCCGACAGGCAAAATCTCCTGCACGCCTCGCTGCAACAGCGCAAGGGATGAATTTACAGACATTGAGCAAGAATCCGTGTGTTTGTAGGATTAAAGCTACATTCTATCATAAACTTAGTATTATTCGGAGTACGCTGGCACAGAGGAGGCGAGGAGAGGCTGTCGAGACACACGCAGAAGCCTGTCGGCCCTATACTTTTTGCTACTCCTCCGTAAACCTGCCCGCGCTGTGGCTCCGTGCCTGCATGTGAAGAAGTTATCGACTACGGCACCTGCATAACCGATCTCGCCAACCTCACCCCCAACTCTTCAAACAACAAACTCGTTGGTACTGTATAAGCTTTGCCAAGTTTCTTCAGTTTTAAATCAATTATCGCGGATCAGCCGAAAACCAACGGCCAAAAGCTTGGCCATCGCACCGAAACCTGCTTTTGCATCCCCACGCACGTTAGGCTCCTGACTGTCCCAGGCGCCACCAAGAAAGGTACGGCAAGAACAATCCTTGTTGCAACAACCGGTAGTCCACTCCGCAACATTGCCGCTCATATCGTATACTCCAAAAGCGTTGGCTTGTTTTCCTCCAACCTGATGAGTGCGTCCACCGGAATTCCCTTCATGCCAGGCAACCGCATCTATATTGTCGGAGCCGCAATATTTGTGACGGCTTCCGCTCTGACAGGCCATGTTCCATTCTTTTTCTGTTGGAAGCCGATAATGTTTACCGGTACTCTGGTTAAGCCGCTTGATATACTCCTGAACTTCGTCCCAGCTCACCTGTTCAACCGGGCAGTTATCGCAGCCGGTAAATTGCGACGGGTTGTTTCCCGCAATGGCTCGCCATTGCCCCTGCGTGACTTCGTATTTACCAATGGATATGCGGGATGGAAGATGCACCATCTCCGGACAATGGGGGCAATCCCGAAAACTTTTATCGGTATCGGAATTGGGTTTTTTCTTGCACCAGACTACACCGTCAGGGGCGGTATAACAGGTCTGAGAGTCCAGGCACGGATTTTCCTCAATGATAGAGGGTTGCTGATCCAGCGACAGATCGTCGGGTTGTACGGCGTAGACGGAAAGAGGCCAAATCACGACCATTAACAAGGCCAGTTTTACTAAACCATATAAAAGTCTCATGGATTTCGTACCATCGCTTGGTTTGGAGGCGTTGATTGTGCGTTGTTTCAGGCAAAAATGAAACACCATCGGCCAATCTTCAAGATTGTTGTGATATTTCGAGTAAAACAGCAAGTGCCTGGCCGATGCTTTTATTTTCCTGGTTTGGGCCAGCTCCAGTTAATCAAGCTGGTTTCCGGCGCGCGCATGTCGATACAGTCGACCGGGCAAGGCGCTATACATAGTTCGCAGCCGGTGCATTCCGAGGCGATAACGGTATGCATCCGTTTGGGCGCGCCGAGTATCGCATCGACCGGACAAGCCTGTATGCACAAGGTGCAGCCTATGCATTTGGCTTCGTCGATAAAAGCGACGGAACCAGCAGCTGCACGCTCCTTCTCCTCGTTCAACGGCCTGGTTTCCACGCCCAGCAGTTCGGCCAGCGCTTTTACTCCGGCTTCGCCGCCGGGAGGACACTGGTTGATTTCCGCTTCGCCGCAGGCGATAGCGACGGCATACGGCTTACAACCCGGATAGCCGCACTGGCCGCATTGCGTCTGCGGAAGCAGCGCGTCAATTTTATCGACCAGCGGGTCGCCTTCAACTTTGAAGCGCTTGGCCGAATAGCCGAGGATAAGTCCGAATCCGGCAAACAACGCACAAACAAGCAGTACCGCCAGCATGAGCCTAGCCTTTCACCAGCCCGGAAAAGCCCATGAAAGCCATGGATGCCAAACCCGCTGTAATCAGCCCGATCGAATTGCCTTTGAATGGCGCAGGCACGTCGGCGGCATCCACACGCTCCCTGACTGCGGCAAACAGCACCAATACGAGCGTGAACCCGCTCGCCGCGCCGAAGCCATAAACCACCGACTGCATAAAACCATGCTGCGATTGCACGTTAAGCAGTGCAACGCCCAGCACAGCGCAATTGGTGGTAATCAGCGGCAGAAAAATGCCCAGCAGCTGATGCAGAAGCGGACTGGTTTTTTGCACCGCCATTTCCGTGAACTGGACTACCACGGCAATCACGACGATGAAGGTGATGGTGCGCAAATACTCCACTCCCATCGGCACCAGCAGGTATTGGTTGGCCAGATAGCTGGTAACCGACGACAGCGTCAGGACAAAGATAGTCGCAAAGCCCATGCCGATCGCAGTTTCCTGTTTGCGCGATACCCCCATGAACGGGCATAGACCTAGAAACTTGACCAACACAAAGTTGTTGACCAGCAACGTGCTGACCAGGATTAACAGGTATTCTTTCACTATTTTACCTTCATGCCCGGTTGCGCGCCGGAGTCGGGAGACAAAATAAACAGTCCCGGCGTTTTACCGTCGCCGGCGGCCAGCACCATACCTTCTGATAAACCGAATTTCATCTTGCGCGGTGCAAGGTTGGCAACCATAACAGTCAATCGTCCGATCAGTTGTTCGGGTGGGTAGGCCGATTTAATGCCGGCGAAAACGTTGCGCGTTTGTTCTTCTCCGATGTCCAGCGTCAGTCTGATTAATTTGTCGGCGCCTTCGACATGTTCGGCATTGACAATCCTAGCTATGCGCAGATCGACTTTGCTGAAATCGTCTATGGAAATGAATTCTGATTCTGCCGTCGCTTGTGATTTTTTTCCTTCTCCCTCCGGGAGAAGGTGGCCCGCAGGGTCGGATGAGGGCTGCACTGCCTGCCAAATGGTTTCCAGCACGACATCTGTTTGTTGCAAAACCTCATTATTCCAGAACCGAAGCAATCGAACGCCCTGTTCCGCCAGAGCGCGAGTACGGTTCATATCGTATGAAACCTGCGCTTGGTGCTGGCTGCCATCCAACTCAATTCCCAAGTGTTGCTCATGGCAATAAAAGTCGAGAATAAAGCGACCGTACTTGCCGCAATCTATAGGGTGTTGACGGCGAAATTTGGTATTTGCAATTCGCCTGTCTCGAAGCAGCGACCATAACAGGGTTTCGGCGTCGGTTTGGGTTTTGCGCATTTCGCGGGCGTATTCGAGTAGTGCGGTTGGAAGTTTGGGCTTGCGTGCTGTTTCAGGCTTTACCCTCACCCCTTGCCCCATTGTTTCCGGGCTATCCTGCCCGGAACCCTGCGGGCGAGCTACGCTCGACCCAATCCGCGCCTGGCGGATTGGTCCCGAAGGGAGAGGGGGTGGGATGCTTTCTTTATTGGCGGCTATCATGGCTTCGACTTGTTTGGGGTCTATGCGCGTCATCAGATGTTGATAGGATCCAATTTGATGTTCTGCAGGTAATAAGCTTGTTGTAGCATTCCAAGTGAAAGACTTTAGTTTTAGGAAGTGCTCTACTGATTCGGTAAGTTTGGGTAGTATTGGTTTGAGATATACCGTCAAAAGCCTGAACAAATTGATTGCGACAGTACAGACTTCCTGCAGTTTTTCCTCTTGTCCCGCCTGTTTTGCAAGCTCCCATGGTTTTTCATTCGCCACGTATTGGTTGGCGATGTCTGCACATTGCATAATTTCACGCATTGCTTTCGCATAATTGCGTTCTTCATAAGCAGATGCAACGCGTTGCCCTATTTCGAGAAAAACGGCAAATATTTGTGCTATATCATCATGAGGGGATGAATGACCTAGGAGCGGTACGATTCCCCCTAATCTGCTAAATTCATCGGAGGTATAAATACCTCTCCCAGTCGCAAATATCGAGCAAACATTGCCGTTTGCGATGATTTGTCTATATGCATCAAATACCGCCTTAATATTTCCCTGTTCAATATTCGCCAGACGCCCACCAAAGTGCTTACTGACAAACCCCGCAGTACGGCTGGCAATATTGATATATTTTCCCACCAAGTCAGAGTTGACGCGCGCGACGAAATCCTCCAGGTTGAGGTCGATGTCCTCCATGGAGCCGTTAAGCTTGCAGGCATAGTAATAGCGCAGCCATTCGGGGTTCAGGCCTGCGTCGAGAAAGCTTTGCGCGGTGATGAAAGTGCCGCGCGATTTCGACATTTTCTCGCCGTTAACGGTCAGAAAACCGTGCGCAAATATTTTCGTAGGCGTGCGGAAACCGGCATTTTTCAGCATGGCGGGCCAGAACAGCGCATGGAAATACAGAATGTCCTTGCCGATGAAATGGTAGAGTTCGGCAGTGGAATCCGGCTTCCAGTACGCATCAAAATCCAGCCCTGCTTTGTCGCACAGATTCTTGAAGCTGCCCATGTAGCCGACCGGCGCATCAAGCCAGACGTAGAAAAACTTACCGGGCGCATCGGGGATTTCGAAGCCGAAATAGGGCGCATCGCGCGATATATCCCAGTCGGACAGCTCTCCGTCCAGCCATTCATCCAGTTTGTTGGCGGCCTCGGCCTGCAGCGCGCCGGAACGCGTCCATTCCTTCAGAAATCCGGCGCATTCTCCTAGCTGGAAGAAATAATGCAGCGACTCCTTGCGTTCCGGCGCAGCGCCGGAGACCGCGGAATAGGGGTTGATCAAATCGGTTGGCGCATATGTCGCGCCGCAGACCTCGCAGGAGTCTCCATACTGATCCTTGGCGCGGCATTTGGGACATTCGCCCTTTATGAAACGATCCGGCAGGAACATGGCCTTGACCGGGTCATAATATTGTTCGATTGAGCGAGATGCAATCAGGCCATGTTCGCGCAACCGTGTATAGATTTGGCCGGCGAACTGTCGCGTCTCGTCGGCGTGCGTCGAGTAATAATTATCGAAGCCGATATGAAAGCCGGTAAAATCGCGCAAATGCTCGCCGTGTACGCGAGCAATCAGCGCTTCCGGACTGATGCCTTCCTTTTCGGCACGCAGCATGATCGGAGTGCCGTGGGTGTCGTCGGCGCAGACATAATGCACCGTATGCCCCTGCATTTTCTGGAAGCGTACCCAGATATCGGTCTGAATGTACTCCACCAGATGACCGAGGTGGATGGAGCCGTTGGCATAAGGCAGGGCGCTGGTAACCAGCAGATTTCTGGTCATATTATTTTTTTGCATCGGCTTTGATGAGGAAATAAAGGTTTGTTTTGCGATATTGCCTATGGCGCCGGTGGTGACGCTGTCAATCGCGCCGCCGACAATGCCGCCGATAAACGGAATACTTTTTGAAATATTGACGACCAGCTGTCCGGTTATTTTTTGCATGATACGCCCAGTTATATGGGTTCCTGCCCTGATGCCGGCGCTTTTAACGATATCATTGGTCGCATTTCCGCACAAACAGGCGTAAATCAGGGTTTTGACCCGGTCGTCCTTGATATCGTGTCCCCCCATATAGGCGATGGCGGCGATCATGCGAATCTGGATATACATCACGCCGGCAAACTCGGCCGGTATGGTGACCGGCATCGTCAAAATGCCGCCCAGTCCGTTAATAAACCCGCTGGTTGCGGCCTTGGTACTCTGCCAACGTATCAACGCGTTGACTTTATCGCGCAACGGAGCATTGGATTTCAGGTAATGCAGAGCCATTTCCTCGGCGGAATCGAGTCCCGGCAGACCATTGACGGCGGTATTATAGGCCCACTCCAATGTTTTCGTGATTTTGGATTGCGTGAGGTTGTTGAAGATTGCGTTCAATGCCGCCTACACTTTACGGATATGGAAGCGACGATGGTCGTCGGTAAATTGGCCGTGAATATTACCAAACAAGCTTTTCATGATTCTCAGTTTGCATATAAAAGCGAACGGCACTCTGCCGGCATGTTTTTTTCGGGTACCGGTTGCGGAGCCGACGGCGGTAAGGGCTGCTGCAGCCACCAGTCGAGCGCCTCGTCGTCGCATCCGTCACCGGCGGGCAGCGAGTCCTGCTGTTCGCATAGCGAACTGCCGGAAGGACAAGTAATGCGCAGATGAAAATGTTCGTTATGTCCGTACCACGGGCGGATTTTTTGCAGCCAGGCGCGCGGCCCTTGTGCGTGACGGCACAGGTCAAGCTTGATATGCGGATTGACAAAAATACGATCGACCTGTGGAATGGAAGCCGCCTTTTTGAGTATTTCACGATGCGAATCCGACCACAAGTCAAGATCGAGTCCATCCCTGTCCCTGGTTAGCATGGAAGGAGCGCCCGAATGGGCGTATTCCCTACCCGCTTTATGCAGTTGGCGATGCGGCGTTTCCAGTTCGAACCAGACATCCGCGTCGAGTCCGTTCTGGTGGCTGCGATGGCCGGAGGGCATCGGGCCACCCCTGGGCTGGCTCATATCGCCGATTTGCAGCCGTCCGTACCCGCGTTGGTGAACGAAGACGCCGATATCCTGCAGCACGCGTATCAGGTGCGGATGCCCATAGTAACGATTGCGGTGCGCATTCATGATCCGGTAACCGGTACCGTCGGCGGTCAGCCGTTCCGCCCCGGCAATACAACCGTTGCCGACTTGTCCGATGGCATGAGGAGGGCTGTCGCTGGGATGCGATTGGGCGGGCCACGGATTGGCCACGGCGATATTCATGCTGCCAATTAATAGCAGGCCTGTCATAATTTTGCAGTAGGATCGCAAAGCTTGCATGGAGGCCCTCGGGTTTCTGCAAGAGATAGAATAAAAGTAACTATTCAGCAAGCGCTTTTGTATCATGACCGAAACAGTCGAAAGCGAGACAAGTTTGCAGAGACACGCGGCAGCGTGTCGGTAGACTCAAGCCACGCAGTAAATCCTGTACCGAAGCTCAACTCGCTTCCTCTTCATCAACGTATGTTGATATAGATATGAATAAATATAAAACGGACGCAATAGAGGACACTATTTTGCCACAACGCTCACTCTCTGCGGTTATGACCGCGCAATTTTTATCGGCGTTGGCCGATAATGCCCTGTTGTTTGTTGCGATAGCGCTGATGCGAACCCAGCATCGTCCCGAAGACTGGATTCCGCTGCTGCAAATCAGTTTCGTACTGGTTTTCGTAGTGGTCTCGCCCTATGTCGGCCATATTGCCGACTCCTGGCCCAAGAGCCATGTCATGATGGTCGCCAACATGCTCAAGTTGATCGGCGCGGGCTGTTTACTGCTTGGTGCCAACCCGCTGGTGAGTTACGGCGTCGTCGGACTGGGGGCCGCGCTTTATTCACCGGCCAAGTACGGCATACTTTGCGAGCTGGTTGCGCCGGAATACCTGGTAAAAGCCAATAGTTTGATGGAAGGTTCGACCATAGTCGCGATTTTAACCGGTGTTGCCGGAGGCGGCTGGGTAGTCGATCATTCGGTTCCGTTGGCGTTTACGTTGGTAATCGGCTGTTATGTCGCGGCGTTTGCCGTAAATTTCGCGATTCCGGTCATCCCCGCGCCGCATGCCAGGGCGCGTCTGCATGCCTGGAACCTGTTGAAGCAATTTCTCGTGCTGGGCCGTACCTTGGTCGGGGACGCCGACGCCAGATTTTCCCTGGTTGCGACCAGTATTTTTTGGGGTATAGGCGCGACACTGAGGATATTGCTGGTTTCGTGGGTACCCTTTGCCCTGGGTATTATGGACAATCAGACCGCAGCGGGCCTGAATGCGCTGGTGGCCGTCGGCGTTGCCGTAGGCGCCAGTCTGGCGTCGGTGTTTATTCATCTTAAAACCGTGAACCGTTCCATGTTGCCAGGCTTATTGCTTGGCCCGCTGGTCATGGGAGCGGTACTGTCGCATTCGCTGGGTACCGTCAGTTTTTATGTGATTTTAATCGGTTTATGCGGTGGGGCTTTCGTCGTGCCGTTGAACGCGCTGCTACAGTTTCGAGGACAGCACAGCATCGGTTCCGGCAATACCGTTGCGGTTCAAAATCTGTTCGAAAACATCGCCATGCTGGTCATGCTGGGCGTTTATACCGCGGCAGTCGATGAAGGCGTTACGCCGGTGGGCACCGGCTTGGGCCTGGGACTTTTCATATTGCTGAGTCTGGCATTTTTGGCCTGGCTGCGCTATCGGGATGTAAAAAGCGGTGCATGATCATGCCGGCCGGCGCTTTTATAGCCGATGAAGGTCAACTTAAAGATGTAGCCGCAACTTCGCCTTTTCATTGGCGTTTTTACCTGCTGTCCGGACAGCAAGACGCCGGCAACTCGCATTGCCGGCGTCTTCGTATATCTGCGATGTATGCCTCCCGGTTCCCGGTAATCTGCTGCACCAATGCAGGAGGCATAGCCGTTTTTTCGTGTTTTGTCGCCCATACCACCATCTCCACCAGTAACGGTGCGAGATCGATGCCTTTTTCCGTCAGCCGGTAAATATAGCGGCGGGTATCGTCCGAGTCGCGCTGTTTCGAAACGATACCGGCAGCTTCCAAACGCTGCAGCCGGTTCGACAGAATATTGGTGGCGATTTTCTCTTCGGCATGCAGAAACTCGTTAAAGGTTTTACGTTCCCTGAACAGCAGATCGCGCACAATCAAAAACGACCAGGCGTCCCCCAGCGTTTCCAGCACGACATTAACGGGGCAGCCCGAGCGTAGGGCGTTGTGTTTCTTTGTTTTCATAGATGAAACCTGGTTATAACGATTGTAAAATGCAACCTATCCATTATACTGCTTGCAAATTGCAAGCCATGTATAATGAAGTCCACTTGTTAAAATAGCCTATGTGCAATTCAAAAAGTATACACAACCATTGAACTTAACTGCTCAGGAGTAAAAATGGCATCGAAATATACGGGATTCTACGCAGCGTTACTGGGTTTGTTGTTTGTTTTTCTCAGCATGCGCGTCATTACGTTACGAATGAAACTGAAAGTATCGGTAGGGGATGGGGGGCACGAACTGTTAACCCGCGCCATACGCATTCATGGTAATTTTGCAGAATATGTGCCATTTGCCTTGCTGCTAATGCTGCTCAACGAGCTGGCTGGCGCTTCAATGTGGCTGATACATGCGCTGGGAGTCTCCCTGATAGCCGCAAGGATTCTGCATATCAAGGGTATTGCGACCGCCGAATCGCCGATGGCGCCCAGGAAGGCGGGAATGATGCTGACCTTCGCGGTAGTGATTACCGGCTCGTTGAGTTTATTGTTCAGAAGTATTTGGTAAGGTTGCAGCAGGAAGCGCTGTTTCTACCAGCGCTTCCTGTCGGATAAGTAAGGCTACTGGAAACCGCGATCCAAAAAGCGCGGGTCTTCCGGCGACGGCGACGGTCTTATGTACCTGGCGTCGCCAAAACCCAGCAGGGGATAGAACACGAACGGCACCAGCAACAAACCGATTGCGAACGGCCAAATCTGGCCGAAGCGTTCAGCCAGTTTCCAGTACAGAAAACCCAGCGCAATGAAGTTTACCACCGGTATCAGGCAAAGAATAAGCAGCCACCACGGCTGGGCTGCGATGACGGTCAGCACGTAAAGATTATAGACCGGAATGACCGCTTCCCAACCTTCCCGCCCCGCTTTGACAAACACTTGCCACGCACCGGCGAAAGCAACTATTGCCAGAATAAATCCAATGAAGCCCATATGCCCCCCTCCGAATAATGCACCTGTCAGAACATATCCAACATATCCATGAAGCCCATATGACCTCCTCTTTAATCTGTCAGTGACATGGCACAGAAAACGAATGGGATTATAGAGCCAACACTTTTCCGCCGCCGACATATTCTGCGATGCGGGCCGGGCGGCACTCGAAAGTTACACGTTTTATTTGAAAAGCGCAAATGCTTCCGATTTATAATCTTGCGGAACCTGCATCTTCTCATCCGCTATGGCCGCGCCGCTCAAGCGCTGCAGAGAGATATTGCCGTTGCCGTTTTTATTCAGATCGTTTATCGCAACAGGTATACCGTCAATATCGGTCAGCGAGAAGCTGGGAATATTTACGCCAAATTGACTCGCCAACCCGCGGGAAGAGGTCACAACCTTATCGGCGAAATTAAATAAAGACTTGAACGTTGCGTAATCATTATCATTCATATGCAGATTGCCCTGACTGGCCAGGCACAACTCCGCGCTGGGAACGTTGTCGGTAAGCACGTTGATCTGTTTGCAGCTGATTCCCGAGACAGTTCGCTTTTTGCCGGTATCGAGCAGGGAAGCGCTTTTAGGCGGTTTTGCCGCTTCGCTGATTTTATCCAGGGATACCGAGTTTCCCAGCATCTGCTGCCATTTGGCACGTTGCTGCGGGTCCAGTTGGGCCAGTTGTTTACTAAATCCCTGCAATAAAGGCTGAACTGTCTCGCTGGTTTTCGCCATACTGTTGATCTGTTGTTCGTTCAAGGTCTGAACAGAACGTTTTTTGTGATCGATGATAAAAAGCGTTTCCGGCGCGCTTTGATAGAGCAGATTGTATTGCGTACTGCCCTCTGCCGCCTGGATCAGAATTTTGCCGCTCTTGATAAGTACCGAGTGGGTTTGGCGACCTGCACTTTTATTGGCGTCGGCGAGATACTCCAGCGTACTGTCCGCCCTGGTGTTTGCTCCAACCAACAGTAGGGGGAAGAGAACTGAAAGATAACGGATTGTTTTCATGGCTAGGCTCACTTCGGGACTGGTTTGTGGATTTATTGATGTGCCGTTGACGACGACCGTACCGCCGGAGTTGGTGACGAGCCAACTTACTCAAGCGAATAAAATGAAGGCGCTTATAATATACCGACATGCACACTTTGTATTGCAGTGCGTCAACTGGCAGTGAAGGCCGGCCTGTTCTGGCCTGGGGGAATAATAAATACGGTATGAGCAAAAAGCAGGCGCTTTGAACTGCCTGCTTTTGCGATGAGCGGGTTAAGCCAGTGGCGTTAATTAAACAACGGTCACGTTTTCGGCTTGCAGGCCTTTCTGGCCTTTCACTTCGTCAAAGCTGACGCGTTGACCTTCAGCCAGGGTTTTGTAACCTTGACCGACGATGGAACGGAAGTGCACGAACAAGTCACTGCCGTTATCGTGCTGGATGAAGCCGAAGCCTTTGCTTTCGTTGAACCATTTAACGGTTCCATTTTGTTGTGACATGATTATTAATACTTTATAAAACGCGCTGAGTGCGCAAAGATTCCAATATTCCATTATGGATATACTGAAAGTACGGGCGGGTATTACGAAAAGCGGACAGTTGAAGCAGGAACGATTCTTATATGAACAAAAACTACACTGACATGCTAGGCGCGGATTTCTATACACCAGTGACTAAGATACGGGAAAAACACTTCTACCGCAAGCTTTTTATCGAAGCGTCGGCTTTCTTTTTACTCCCGCACATAAACGTCGCATCACGAATATCATAGCGTGCCGATTTAGATAAACGAGCGCCTGGCCGGCAGTGGAGGTCCGGCATTACGGAACCTCCCCTCTTCCGGAAATGTCTTACAGCCGTTCTTGATATAGAATGGAACATCAGAATCCAGTAGTGAGTTTATGCCGAATAATTTCCCCCCTGCGCCGTCCGTAGCGCAAAAGACCTGCTTATGAAGACGCCGAAACAGATCGCACCGCTGGTGCATGACGGTCTCATAGATGAAGTCGTTCGTTCGCTCAAGAGCGGCAAGGAGGCCTCTGTTTATGTAGTGCGCTGCAATGGCGAAATCCGTTGCGCCAAGGTGTACAAAGAATCCAACAAGCGCGGTTTCCGCCAGAGCGTTCTCTATCAGGAAGGACGCAAGGTGCGAAGCAGCCGGAGGGCGCGCGCAATCGAAAAAGGAAGCCGCTATGGGCGGCAGGAGCAGGAGGACGCCTGGCAGAACGCCGAGGTGGACGCCTTGTACCGCCTTGCCGCCGCCGGCGTGCGCGTCCCTCAGCCCTACGGTTTTTTTGGCGGCGTATTGCTGATGGAACTGGTGACCGACGATGAGGGCAATGCGGCCCCAAGGCTAAACGATGTTGATTTGACGGCTGAGCAGGCGCGCGAATATCACCGAAAAATCATTGCACAGATCGTGCTCATGCTTTGCGACGGCATAGTCCATGGCGATTTGTCGGAATACAATGTTCTGCTCGGCGGCGATGGGCCAGTCATCATCGATCTGCCGCAAGCGGTCGACGCCGCAGGCAACAACAACGCGGCCATGATGCTTGAGCGGGACGTCGACAACATGGCGGCCTATTTCGGTCGTTTTGCCCCCGAGCTTTTAACCACGCAATACGGCAAGGAAATGTGGCGGCTCTACAAGAGCGGCGAACTTCATCCTGAAACCGAGCTGACCGGCCGCTTCATATCCCATGACAAACCGGCCGATGTACGCGGCGTCATGCGCGCAATTGATGCCGCGCGCAAGGAAAACGAAGAACGCTTGCGATATGAGCGAGGCTGACGAGCGGCTTAAAACCAGGTCAGCTACCGTCGCCTATTCCCGTGGGAGCGGGCTTTAGAACGCTCCTACCAAAATTCAGCTGCGCCGGACGGTGCTCAGCACAAAACGGACAAGGAAAGATCTTGCTGGCCGAATCCTTGGGCCAACCCCGTACAGGTTTAACATCCGAGGCTGGCTGTTGGCTCCATCAAATTACCAGGAAAGGCCGTTCGACCTGAACGAGCCGAAGACACATAAACCGGCGTTCGACTCGCTCACGGAGAACGGGAAGGTTTAAAAAACGAACCTATGCCTGCGCGCCGTAATGCGATTCCACATAGCGCTCCACTATCTCCTGAAACTCTTCGGCAATGCGGTCGCCCTTCAAGGTAACCGTCTTTACGCCGTCCTCGAACACGGGTGCTACCGGCTGCTCCCCGGTGCCGGGCAAACTGATGCCGATATTGGCGTTCTTGCTTTCGCCGGGACCATTGACAACGCACCCCATCACCGCGACATGCATGTCTTCGACGCCCTTGTAACGCTGTTTCCAGGACGGCATCTGGTGGCGCAGATGCGACTGGATATTTTGCGCCAGTTTCTGGAAATAATCGCTGGTGGTGCGTCCGCAGCCGGGGCAGGAAATAACCATCGGAGTAAACGCGCGTATGCCCATGGTTTGCAGAATTTCCTGGGCGACGATAACTTCGAGTATACGGTCCGCGCCCGGCTCCGGCGTCAGCGAAATACGGATGGTGTCGCCGATACCCTGGCTGAGCAGCACCGACAGAGCTGCAGTAGAAGCGACTATGCCCTTCGAACCCATGCCGGCTTCGGTCAATCCCAGGTGCAGCGCGAAATCGGTGCGCGAGGACATCGACTCGTAGACATGAATCAACTCCTGCACGCCGCTCATCTTGCACGACAGCACGATGCGGTTACGCGGCAGCCCCAGCTCCACCGCCTTTTCCGCACTTTCCAGCGCCGAGGTAATTACCGCTTCGCGCATGACTTCCTGCAAAGGCCTGGGTTCGCTCAACGTGGCGTTTTCATCAAGCAGGCGCGCCAGCACGCTCTGATCCAGACTGCCCCAGTTGACGCCGATGCGCACCGGCTTTTCGTAGCGGCACGCGAATTCGATCATTTGCGCAAACTGGGGATCGCGCTTGGAGCCTTTTCCGACATTGCCGGGATTGATGCGGTACTTGCTCAGCGCTTGCGCGCAGTCAGGGTATTTTTCCAGCAGCTTGTGGCCGTTGAAATGAAAATCGCCTATCAACGGCACATCGCAGCCGCGCGTGGCGAGCTGATCGCGAATATGCGCCACCGCCTCTGCTGATTCTTCTCTGTCGACGGTCAGCCGCACCAGCTCAGAACCTGCGCGAGCCAGCTCATAAACCTGTTGAACGGTACCCTTGATATCGGCAGTATCGGTATTGGTCATCGACTGCACGACGACCGGGCCGCCGCCGCCGATCCGGATATTCCCAACCTGGACGCCGATAGTATTTTTTCGCTTCATGGATCGATAGCCCTAAACAATGAGTGAATTTCGCGTTATTCTATCAGGGATGGGAGCAGACGGCACTGCTCCGTAAGTAGATACGGGTTTTATGCACATTCAGCTTGTTTTGTCCGAAGAGCTCATGTAAAATGCACGGTTTTTAGAAGAACGCCATATTTCTGGAGCGTGAACAAATGAAGACCTTTAGCGCAAAACCTGCTGAAGTAAAACGCGACTGGTACGTGATCGACGCCGACGGCAAAACACTCGGCCGCCTCTCTACCGAGATTGCGCGTCGCCTTCGCGGTAAGCACAAGGCCGTGTATACTCCGCACGTAGATACCGGCGATTACATTATCGTAATCAATGCCGAGAAAGTCCGTGTGACAGGCAATAAGGAGCAGGACAAGATTTATTACAAGCATACCGGCTACATCGGAAACATGAAATCCGTCAGTCTGGGCAAACTGCGCGGGACGCATCCCGAACGGATCATCCAGACCGCCGTGAAAGGTATGCTGCCCAAAAACCCTCTGGGGCGGGCTATGTTCAAGAAGCTGAAAGTCTATGCCGGTATCGAGCATGGGCATCAGGCCCAGCAGCCGCAGTTGCTGGAAATTTAACCAAGTCGGATGTTATCATGGCAGCTACTCAAAATTACGGCACGGGGCGTCGCAAAAGCGCAATCGCGCGTGTTTACACGAAGTCCGGCACCGGACAGATTGTTATAAACAACAAGCCGCTCGAAGTTTATTTCGGACGCAAAACCGATCGCATGATCGTCAGACAGCCCCTCGAATTGCTTGAAGTGTCGAATAAATTCGACATTGACGTTAAAGTCGTCGGCGGTGGTCCATCCGGACAGGCAGGCGCTATTCGCCATGGCCTGACCCGCGCCTTGATGGATTTCGACGAAGCGTTGCGCCCCGCATTGCGCAAGGCCGGTTACGTGACTCGCGATGCGCGTGAAGTTGAACGTAAAAAAGTCGGCTTGCATAAAGCAAGAAGACGTCCGCAGTACTCGAAGCGTTAATCGCTTGCAAAGCAGACCGCTGCTATCGGCAGTGGCGGTCTGTGGTCTATAGTTAATTGGGGAATCGTCTAGCGGTAGGACTACGGACTCTGACTCCGTCAACTGAGGTTCGAATCCTTGTTCCCCAGCCAACACAAGTAAAGCCTTGCGAGAAATCGCAGGGCTTTTTATTGTCTGCATGGATTCATGCGTATATTGAGCCTAAATCAGGTTATGACACCTTGCGAAATGTCGCATGAATAACGGTTTTCTCGCTCATGACGTCATCGAGAAAATCGGCCCACTGTTGCAGCATGGCGATACGCTGCTTTTTGCATTGCGCGTGGGAATAAGTACCGGCCAGCCGGGTATGGCGTGACTCAAAGCGGTCTCCACTACTTCCGGGTGATGCCCATGGTTGCGTAGCTCCGTGCTGGCCGTGTGCCGGGTGGTCGTGTATGTGATAGTCCTCGATACCGGCGCTATTGATCGCGGACGCATGTGCTCCCGTCCAGGTTGTTGCCGTTCATGGAGTTCGTGGGTCTGTGAGCGAATGTAGACAGCAATCCTTCGCTTATGTTGTTAACGCTGATTGAATAATGCCCCAGAGTGCTGATTGAATTTTGACCCAGGACCTGTTGCTGTTTTGTGTTGCAGCAACTGTGGATAAGTCTACCAGATTGTTGATTTGAAGTTTTTAGATGCGTGGGAAGTTCACGAAGTTTGGAGACCGTAGTGAACTCCCCGCGCGTGCCTGGTTAGAACGGCTCTTCTACTGCTGCGTTTTTGCCTCCTCTTCGTGCTTGCTCTCTCGATTTGATGCGGGCCTTCGCGGCCATGCTGCTGTGCTGAAACCGGTATGACTCATTCCCGGTTTCAACAATGTGGCAGTGATGCGTCAGCCGATCCAGCAACGCCGTCGTCATCTTGGCATCACCGAATACACCCGACCATTCCGAGAAGCTCAGGTTCGTCGTGATGATCACACTGGTGTGCTCATACAGTTTCGAGAGCAGGTGAAACAGCAAGGCTCCTCCCGTTTGGCTGAACGGCAGATAGCCAAGCTCGTCGAGTATGAGCACATCCATGCGCATCAACGATGCGGCGATTCGCCCGGCACGGCCATCCTGTTTCTCGCGTTCGAGTGCATTGACCAGATCGACCGTCGAATAGAATCGCGCCCGCTTACTCTGCGTGGTGATACCCGACACCGCGATGGCGGTCGCCAAATGCGTCTTGCCTGTCCCGGGCCCGCCGATAAGCACCACGTTCTGCGCTGTCTCGGTGAATGATAGCGTTGCCAATTGCTCTACCAGCGGCCGATCAGCCTTGGAGGCGGCGAAGTCGAATCTGGCCAGGTCGCGATGTACCGGAAACCTGGCCGCATTCAATTGGTTTCTCACTGAGCGCATGTGCCGGTCCGTTGCTTCGGCTTGCAGCAGGTGTTCGATCAGCCATTTCGACGAATCGGTCGATGCAGACCCTTGTGCGATCAGGTCTGTCAATGCACCGGCCATGCCATGTAGCCGCAAATCCTTGAGTTCAGCAGTGACATCACAGCGCATGATCAATCTCCTCCGCATTGAGGTGAGCTTCAGCGTCATGCCTCAGCTCATCATATCGGCGGGTATTGGCCAGCGGCACATCCTTGAGCTGCAAACTCGTTTCCACATTCGGTGGAAGGGGCGGCGCATTCAGCCGTCCCAGTACGTTGAGGACGTGTTCCACACTCAACACGCCGGACTCGATGACCAGTTCCACCGCAACAATAACGGCTTCAAGCCCCGCCCGTGGTACGGCGGCCAGCACCTGCGCCATGCAGCGATCTCCGCCCGGATCGCGCATCAGCCCCTGCCTGAGCTGTCTGAGTGGTACAGGCATGTCTGCGAACGGGGCGCCATTGCGCAGCGCTCCCGGTTTGCGTTCGATCAGCGTGATGTAGTGTTGCCAGTCGTAGCGAACATGTCCGCGTTCTGTCAGGCGCTCGTGGCAGGCGACAAACGCGTCACCCGACACAACGGTGACTTGATTGGGATAGAGCCGGACGCTGACCATCTTTCCCGCCAGCTCGCATGGCACGGAGTAGTGGTTGCGCTGTACATTGATCAGGCACGTGCTCGATACACGAGCCGGATTTTCAACATACCCATCAAATTGAACCGGCATGGGCATCATGTGCGCGCGCTCCTGCTCCAGCATGTCGGCTACGCTAAGCTCCTTGTACTCGGGATGGTGCAGCTCGCCCCATAATGCCCGGCAGCGATCACCCAGCCACACATTGAGTTCGACGAATGAACCGAACCGCTGGTTCTGCGCTTCCAGCCAGATGCGCCGCCGACTGTCCTGTACGTTCTTCTCGACAACGCCTTTCTCCCAGCCGGATGCCACGTTGCAGAAATCGGCATCGAACAGGTAGTGCGCGCACATCACGGCAAAGCGCGCATTGACCACGCGTCCCTTACCTTTGTTGACGCGATCAACGGCAGTCTTCATGTTGTCGTAAATGCCACGGCGAGGAATGCCACCCAGCGCCGCAAAGGAGCGCGTATGGGCATCGAACAGCATCTCGTGCCCTTGGCCCGGATACGCCACCAGCCAGAATGCCCGACTGGCGCACAGCTTCAGGTGCGATACCTGTATGCGCCGGTAAATGCCTCCAATTACCAACCCTTCTTCGCTCCAGTCAAACTGGAAGGCTTCGCCAAACTCAAATTTCAACGGCACAAAGGCGTGGGGCTTCTTGCCTGAGTCAGCACGCCAGTTGCGAATGAACGCAGTCACCTGGCTGTAACCGCCCGTGTAACCATCCGTCCTGATTTGTGCAAACAGATTTTTGGCGGTGCGCCGATTGTGTTTGGGGCGATGGGAATCCGCTTTGAGGGCTTGTTCCAGTGTGGGGTGAAACGCGCTGAGCTTGCAGTCCGCCTTTATCCTGCGGTATTTCGGCGGTACTGCTTTCTCTTCCGCCCTTAGCCATTTGCGTATCGTGTTGCGCGATAAGCTCGTGCGCTTTGCTATCGCATGCAGCGACATTTTGTCGCGTAAATACATCCGCCGTATCTTGCCTATCATTTCCATAGTGATCACCTTTATCTCCTGCCCAAAAATTGGACAGGGCAAGTAGAGCACCTGGGTCACTTTTGAATCAGCAAACCACCTCTACATGGGTCAGTTTTCGGTCAGCGACAACACCCCGTCCTCTGGGGGATTGCTGCCGCACCCCCGGACGGCGCCCCCTATGGGTTTTTCCTACGGCCACTGATCCCCCGCTACCGCGCGGGGTGGCCGTTGCTTCATCGTGTCGGCAGGTTGTTTTTAGACAAAATTGCTAGGCGCGCAAGGCGTTGGTCCGGAAAGAGTTTTTTACCCAAGAAACCTTCGGTTGTTGGACAAATTTTAAAATTGAAGCCGTATATAGTACCGCCAGATGGTACTATATTCCCATGAAACGCAAACACCAGAAAACGCTCGAACTGATCTATGCCCGCCCTGTCGGTGGCAACATTCAATGGCGGGACATCGAAGCGCTTTTCGTCGAATTGGGCGCTGAAATCAGCGAGCGCGAGGGCTCACGTATCGAGGTGTTTTTGTTTAATGAGGTGCGCGTGTTCCATCGCCCGCATCCGCGTCCAGATACCGATAAGGGCGCGGTTTCGAGCGTGCGGGAGTGGTTAAAGGCAAACGGGGTAACGCCATGATGAATAGAATGATCATTGACGGCTATAGTGCCGTCATCCAGTACGATCCAGAGATTGAAATGTTCCGGGGTGAGTTCACCGGCTTGAATGGTGGCGCGGATTTTTATGCCAAGGATATTGACAACCTGAAGCGTGAAGGCGAGATTTCCTTGAGGGTGTTTCTGGATGCCTGCCGGGAGCGCGGCATTGCACCGAAGAAAACCTTTTCCGGCAAGTTCAATGTGCGCATTCCAGAGGATCTACATGCCGATATAGTCAATGCCGCATGTGCTGAAGGCAAAAGCCTGAATCAGTGGGTGGCAGAAGCGCTAAGGCGGGAAGCCAGCGCTTAATACAGAAAAAATATTTTCGATATTGAAAGCACTGGCGAAGCCAGCGCCGGTATGTGGGCGGTTGCCCACATAAAGCGACTGCGCGGCATCGCGTAACGGTTCTCGACATCAAGGCTGTTCGAGCGCCGCCAGAGGATCGCCAAGCATTGCTGCCAAACTCCAAGCACTTTCCCCCTCTAAACAACCGCTTTTTTCTCTCCCATAAGCTCGCTACGCTGTTTTTTCTCGAACAACACAAATGGGTTGCCGCGTGCCGCAAAGCGGCTTGACGCGGCTCATTTTGGCTCTGGCCGTTGCTTTTTAATTTGAGGGAGTTGCCGGGTGGCGCGTTAGCGCCGTAACCCGGCTCCTTTTTTGTTTGCGAAAGGGGGCGTTACCCGAAGGGCCGAGACGGTTCCCGGCTCGGTGCGCGAAGCGTATAGCAGCCGGCCCGCTTTAGCGGGTTCGCCCGCCTGTGTCTCGCGCGCGGATTTAATATAGATTTAAATAGATTTAAGGGGCGAACACTTTACTAAAACATTCATTAAAAACAAAATTATGCAATGACTTTGAGGCTTCGCTCGGTCGTCGAAAAGCCGCACCTCGGTCGCCGAAATGCCGCACCTAATTGATAGGCTCGTAAGTCCAAGGCACATAACCCTTAGCGCGCACTCTACTGGCTATTTCGTCTACGTCATCAATGGTGATTATGTTATTCCCACGCGCCACACACATCTCAATCGTCACCTCCAACAGAATCAAATGACCATACGAAAGGTCATCACTCGATATTTCCACTTCAAGTCCGTTGGGCAGCATGATTTTGCGTTTTGGTGTGTTCATTTTATTGGCTTTCTGCATTTGGCTTTCTTTTCGATGTGTTTTATCTGGGCGGGGCTTGGTATCCGCTCGATGTGTACCAGGTCGCCGGCGTCAATGCTCCACGCGGTTATAATTCCCGCATCCTTTAGCAAGTCTAGGGCTTGCCGCAATATAGCGCGGAAGTGCTTAAGCTCTTTCGTCTGGCTTCCGCTACGGTCGCGGATGGTTTCAGCTTTCATCGAGTATTGCTCGGCGTGGCTCTCGATGTGCAAATGCAGCCACTTTGCAAGCTCGGAGCCTCTGCCACTGATTTTCAGGCGGTCTTGCCAGTCGATCAGGGTTACTTCCATCCGACCGAAAAACCGCGCAAACTTCGGGTTTAATCTGTAGACAAGGTGGCGGCGGTATTGCGGCAGGATCGCTTGATCTTGCGGCGTGCTGGCATCGTCCAGCAAATGCCCCTCATAGCGCGGCATATTCGGCAAGGTGAGCCGAATCGTACCGCGCACAAGGCGGCTTATTTGCTCGAATAGTTGGCGCCGTTGCTCTTGGTACGTATCGCGCCCCAAGCCCTTCAAAACGGCATTGACAGACGCGCAAACGTCCACGCCTAGCGGCTTGTGATTTGCACTAAAGATAAGCTGCATAAGCGTGTCATGATCATCTTGATTGAGCTGCTCGCCGCAAAACTCAATCTTTACCCCTCCGACTTCGCCGACGGTCACATAATCGCGGAAAAACTGCCGCTTTTTCACGGCGGCGAACAAGGCACAACGCGCGATTTTGTTCGATACTGCGCGGGTATCGTCGCCAAAAGGTGAGGGAAACTGCAGGACGGTGTTTTTTACTTCCTGCACCGCTGGCTGGCTCTTTCCCTCGTGTTCCTCGCGCGCCTTTATCGCCCGGCGCAAATTTTCGACTGACTCGGCAAGCGGGTCGCCAAAATCATTTTTCTGCGCACGCCCGTTGGCGGTAACCTGGGCTGCAACGAAGGCGGATATATGCTCCATCGGGAGCCCCCCGACTAGAGTCAAACCCCGCCATCAATAACCGCCGCAACCACATCCACCCGAAACAAGATACGCCTACCTATTTTCAGTCTGCCTTGCTTTAATTTTTCGGCAAATGCCGACTCCCCTCGGAGGGTAAATCGCAATCCCTCGGGGGTGCGATGCAGCACCTCGGCAACCTGTCGCGTGTCGAGGAGTAATCCGCCATATTGTTTTGCAAGTTTGTCTTCGGTTGTATTCATTTTTTCCCCGTGTTTTTCGGTGTTTACGTGTGGCACGCGGATATAATATGAGTTGACTAGATGCCCGTAAGGTATAAAATATGTAAATCTGGTTACCTAATGACACAATGACATGCTCGAAGAATTAGGCGAAGATCTACCCGAGTTTCTGCACACGCTCAATGCCCCAGAAACGACTAAGATTACTGTCCATAGGGACGGGGATCTGTTGCATCTGTTGCAAACGCGTTTTGGGGGGAACAAGAAATCTATAGAGGTTGTTGCTGCTCCTGGTGCAGCAGAGATGGCGATACACAAAATAGCCAAAAACTTAGATATAAAGATTGAGAACCTAACTGGATTTTTTGAAGGAGAAATCCTGATCAGAGGGGCTCGGTTTAATTTTACAGCTCATGAAAACGCCCGAGTGTTTACCCTCCGCAAAATTGACCCGCAAATACTTGCGCTCGAAATCGCGCTTGCGAGCGATTTATCTCCAGCGAAAGCGAAGAAACCCTTTTATTGGTTTTGTGACGCAAAAGTTACGGATATAAAGCGCGATAGAGCGGCGAATGTTGATTTATTACTCGACCAAATTCATTGGTTTTGTGACACCAAAGTTGCGGATGCGATCCGGATATGTGCAATGAAGTCAGCCACGTACTCATTGACCTCAAAACCTCACTCGCTTTGGAGTCTTATACGCGCACATATTGACCCAGCGGTAAAAGACTATTTGAATCAGGCCAATTTTCCTAGCTTGAAAATCCTAGGTTTTTTCTCACCTGGTTTTTCGGAGTCATCGAAGTTAAACGGTATCAGAAGTACGCAAGAAAGTATAAAAGCAGTAATACGATATTCAGCTTCTATTGAACGTGCCCGTAATTTTCCAGAAAACTTCACACAAACCCTGGATTCTTTACTTTATCTGTTAGAGTTTATGGCTATGTGTGAGCGGAAACAAAATATCGGTTTGGTAACCAACCCATCTGGGACTACTAGGCGAACATTGAAATATAAGGCTGATGCTACTAATCATTTCCCCTACTGTGAACTCTGTTGGCGTTTATCTGCTTTTGCCCAAGCAGCCAAAGATGGAGATCCCACTTCAAAAGTTGATAAAGAATATAAAGCGCGCGATCTTAGTCGTCGATTCTGCGAGGAACACGACCCATCTATCAATATAAATAAAAAATCACGCGACGATGATAAAAAAGACAAAAAAAATTTTTACAGAACCGACTTAAAATACAAAGATGTGTTTCACGCTAAGGTCTTAGAGTGTTACCGTGCTCTACACTGGCCTCCTGGTGCCTATGACGAGCAGGATCGTGAGATTAGGCGTTTCGCCTATGAGTTCGTTCGTCTATCCGATAATCCTATACATATAATGCGCATGAAACGACAGGGGTTAAGCAAGGAGGAAATAGCCGTCAAGTTGAGTATTCACCCCAAAACGGTTTCTAAGCATCTAAGAGGGCTCTCTCCTTACTTCAAAGAATTGATAGCATCTAGCTTGTTCACTAAATCTTCAGCGCGCAAGTGAGTGTAGCGCTTCAGCATTTGCATCGAGCGGTGGCCGCTAATCGAGGAAACCTCTTGATCGCTCAAACCCGACTCGACAAAGCGGCTAACTGCCTCATGACGCAAATCGTGGAAATGGAAGTCAGTTAACCCCAGTTTCTTTTTCAGCCGCACCCAGACTGCATTGAACTGATAGGGCTGGCGTTTACCATCCTTGCCCGGCTCGCCAAAGAAAACCAAATCCGTGTCAAACGGACGAATCGGATTATTCAGCGCCTGCCGAAAATACTCGGTGGCTTCCTTGGTCAATGGCACGGTGCGCGGCGAGGTGTTTTTGGTTTCGAGCAAACGCACGATGCGGCGCTCAAGATCAACCTGATTGCGCCGAAGCGTCAAAATTTCAGATGACCGCATCCCGGTTGAAATAGCGATACCGGCAATCCAGCCCAGCATGGGGTTCGAGTGCGCAGCAACAGCTTCGAAAAGCCGCTGTTCTTCTTCGGTAGAAAGTCGGCGGTTTCGCCCTGGACCGGGAGCAGGGCGACGGATGTTAAGAACCGGGTTATAGGTAAGTCCCAATCCCCATTCCTTGATAGCTACCGTGAACATATGTCCCAGAAGGGCAAGCTCCAAGCGAACGGTGTTGTTACTACGCGGAACGCGCACGCCTTTATCGTTTAAGTCTCCGGCAAGCCTGTCGTCGCGATATTGAGCAATTACTTCAGCAGTCAAAGCGATAAGAGAATATTTCCCGAGCTGATCAGTCAAGATTGACACTCGCTTAACTTCTCTGGACTGAGTGGTTGGCCGTTTGGTCGGCGTCACTTCGGCTTGATATTTTTGCAGGGCATCTTTAACCGTCATGCGTTCAGCGGGTGCGCGCAGAATGTGGACGCCGCGAACCATTTCATCTTCGGTGCGTCGCGACCAGTCTTCCGCATCGCGTTTCGTGCGGAAAGTCTTGGCTGCGCTCGGCCATCCGGCCTTTCGGATAACTGCTTTCCAAGTGCCGGAATCTGTCTTGACGATGGTTGCCATAAGTATCCCTGAACAGTGTCATGTACTGAGCACTGTACCGAAATTGTACCTGATAGGCAATTTTTAGAGCGGAATAATAGCAAGCTTAAGCACAAGCTATTGTTTTTATTGGTGGGCCATGTAGGGATCGAACCTACGACAAACGGATTAAGAGTCCGCTGCTCTACCAGCTGAGCTAATGGCCCAAATAAATGGGGTGACCGATGGGGCTCGAACCCACGACAACCGGAATCACAATCCGGGACTCTACCGACTGAGCTACGGTCACCATAATATGTAGCAAGGTGAATGGTGCGCTTGGCAGGACTCGAACCTGCGACCCTCGGCTTAGAAGGCCGATGCTCTATCCGGCTGAGCTACAAGCGCAAATGTGGTCGGGGTAGAGGGATTCGAACCCCCGACATTCTGCTCCCAAAACAGACGCGCTACCAGACTGCGCTATACCCCGATGCCTCAATGTGCTGTCAGTAAAAGCCAGCCAACCGAGCTGATAATAATTGCATGTTATAATTATAAAGTCAAGAAAATATCGAGTCTCCGTGATTAAAATCCAAAAACCTGTTATCCCGATCTCCGCTGGCCAGCTTGCGGAGCTGGCGGCGCGTATCAAAGGCTGGGGAATGGAACTCGGCTTTCAACATATAGGCATAACCGATATCGTTCTCGAAGACGCGGAAAAGCATTTGCAGCAATGGCTGGCGGACGGTTTTCATGGAGAGATGAGCTACATGGAAACGCACGGCAGCAAGCGCACGCGCCCGGACGAACTGGTACCCGGCACCGTCAGGGTAATCTGCGCGCGCATCGATTATTTGCCGGAACCTGCTGCGCTATCAGAAGAAAGGCTGAACAACGCGCTACAGGCTTTCGTTTCGCGCTATGCGCTGGGACGGGATTATCACAAACTGGTGCGCTCCCGGCTGCAACGCCTCGCTGCGAGGATAGAAACGGAAGTCGGCGCTTTCGGCTACCGGGTATTTTCCGACAGCGCGCCGGTGATGGAAAAAGCGTTGGCGGAAAAGTCCGGGCTGGGCTGGATAGGCAAACATAGCAACCTGATTGCGCGGGAAGCCGGTTCCTGGTTTTTTCTGGGCGAGATTTATACCGACCTGCCGTTACCCTGCGACGACGTCGTTTCCAATAATTGCGGAACCTGTATCGCCTGCATGGCGGCCTGTCCCACCCAGGCCATAGTCGCCCCGTATCGCGTCGATGCGCGGCGGTGTATTTCCTACCTGACCATAGAACTGCACGGCAGCATACCGCTCGAGTTCAGGAAAGCCATCGGCAACCGCATTTACGGCTGTGACGATTGCCAGTTGGCATGTCCCTGGAACCGCTTCGCCACGCAAAGCGCTGAAGCCGATTTTCGGGCGCGCCACGGTTTGGATACGCTCAGCCTGATTGATGCGCTAAGCTGGGACGAGTACGGCTTCCTGAAAAAGACCGAAGGTTCGGCGATAAGGCGTATCGGTCATCAGCGCTGGCAGCGCAATGTTGCGATTGCGTTGGGTAACAGCTCTCCATCCCCGTCAGTAATTAGTGCATTACAGCAACAACTCGCCGGCGCTTCGGAACTGGTAGGAGAGCATCTGCTCTGGGCGCTGGAACAACATTATTGCTCACGATAGCCATACCTCGTGCGCACGACGCGCAAACATGGGAGAATGACGCCACTTCACAATTCAGATTCAATTGACTATGGCACAGTACATTTTCACTATGAACCGGGTGGGTAAAGTCGTACCGCCCAAACGCGAAATCCTGCGCGACATTTCGCTGTCGTTCTTTCCAGGCGCCAAAATCGGCGTACTCGGACTGAACGGCTCGGGAAAATCGACCTTGTTGCGGATCATGGCCGGTATCGACACCGAGTTTAATGGCGAAGCGCGCCCGCAGCCTGGTATTAAAATCGGTTATCTGCCGCAGGAGCCGCAACTGGACCCGATAAAAACCGTGCGCGGCAATGTCGAGGAAGCGCTGCAACCGATCAAGGACGCCTTGGCGGAACTGGATACGGTTTACGCTGCCTACGCCGACCCGGATGCCGATTTCGACGCCATAGCCGCTAAACAGGCCGAACTCGAGGCATTTATTCAAACCACCGGTGGCCACGAACTGGATCGCACGCTGGAAATTGCCGCCGATGCGCTACGCCTGCCGGATTGGGATGCGGATGTCACCAAGCTGTCCGGCGGCGAGCGCCGCCGCGTCGCGTTGTGCCGTTTGCTGCTTTCCAGCCCCGACATGCTGTTGCTGGACGAACCCACCAACCACCTGGACGCCGAATCAGTCGCCTGGCTGGAACATTTTCTGCACGATTTCCCCGGCACCGTGATTGCGGTTACCCATGACCGCTACTTCCTCGACAATGTTGCAGGCTGGATACTGGAACTGGATCGCGGACACGGCATTCCCTGGGAAGGCAACTACTCTTCCTGGCTGGAACAAAAGGAAAAGCGCCTGGAAATAGAAGAAAAGCAGGAAAGCGCACGCCAAAAAGCGATGAAAGCCGAACTGGAATGGGTGCGCACCAACCCCAAAGGCCGTCACGCCAAGAGCAAGGCGCGTCTGGCGCGCTTCGACGAGCTGTCCTCGCATGAAAACCAGACGCGCAACGAAACCAAGGAAATCTACATTCCGCCGGGACCGAGATTGGGCGATGTGGTGGTGGAAGCCGAAAGCATCCGCAAAGGCTTCGGCGACCGGTTGCTGATCGACGATCTCAGTTTCCGTCTGCCTCCCGGCGGTATCGTCGGCATCATCGGTCCGAACGGCGCCGGTAAGTCGACGTTGTTCCGCATGATGGCCGGACTGGAGCAACCCGATTCCGGCGCGATCCGCATCGGCGAAACGGTACAGATTTCGCACGTCGATCAAATGCGCGATAATCTCGATCCCAACAAAACCGTGTGGGAAGATATTTCCGACGGCCTCGACATGATTACCGTCGGCACTTATCAGACGCCATCGCGTGCCTATTGCGGACGCTTCAACTTCAAGGGCTCCGACCAGCAAAAGCGCATCGGCGAACTGTCCGGCGGCGAACGCAACCGCGTACATCTTGCCAAACTGTTGAAAAGCGGCGGCAACGTATTGCTGCTGGATGAACCGACCAACGATCTGGACGTAGAAACCCTGCGCGCGCTGGAAGAAGCGCTGCTCGACTTCCCCGGCTGCGCGGTGGTGATCTCGCATGACCGCTGGTTTTTGGATCGTATCGCCACGCATATGCTGGCGTTCGAGGGCGACAGCAAGGTAGTCTGGTTCGAAGGCAACTACGCCGATTACGAGGCCGACCGTCATCGCCGTCTTGGCACCGATGCCGATACGCCGCATCGCGTCAAGTTCAAAAAGCTCGGAGCTTAAGTCGCGGCTTCGGATGCGGCGCCCAAACAGCGGCGCTGCATCCCCAACCGCGTTATCATGATTACTCTTACCACCCTCAACGCACGTTATTTCCACGCATCGCTCGGCCTGCGCTATCTGCTCGCCAACATGGGTGAGCTTGAGCCGGTTACCACGCTACGCGAATTCATTTTCAGCGAACGCCCCAACGATATCGTCGAGTCCCTGTTGCGTGACCAGCCGCGTATCATCGGCTTGGGCGTTTACATCTGGAACATCACCGAAACCACGCAGGTGGTCGCGCTACTCAAACAAATCCGCCCGGATATCAATATTATCCTCGGCGGCCCCGAAGTCAGTTACGAAACCGGACAACAGGATATCGTCCGCTACGCCGATTACGTCATCACCGGCCCCGGCGATCTCGCCTTTGCAGCGCTTTGTCGCCGGATTCTGAACGGCAACTCGCCCGGACACAAAATTATCGCCGCCGAATATCCGCCGTTACAGCAACTGGTTTTACCTTACGGCCACTATAACGAACAGGACATTGCCAGCCGCATTATTTATGTGGAAGCGTCGCGCGGCTGCCCGTTCAAATGCGAGTTTTGCCTGTCGTCGCTGGACAAGACCGCCTGGCCGTTCGAACCGGATGCCTTTCTGGATGCGCTGGACAGTCTGCATCAACGTGGCGTCAGGCATTTCAAGTTTGTCGACCGCACTTTCAATCTGAACATCAAATCCAGCCTGCACATACTCGAGTTTTTTCTGGAACGGCTGGATGAGCGGCTTTTTCTGCATTTCGAAATCATTCCCGATCATTTACCGGAAGCCTTGAAAGCCGCGATCCGGCGTTTTCCGGCTGGTACGCTGCAATTCGAAATCGGCATACAAACGCTGAACCCGGAAGTGCAGCAACTCATCAGCCGTAAACAGGACGTGATCAAAACCCTGGACAACCTGCAATGGCTGCGCAACGAAAGCGGCGCGCATCTGCACACCGATTTGATCTTCGGTCTGCCGGGAGAAAGTCTGGACAGCTTCGGTGACGGATTCAATCAGTTGATAAAACTGAATCCGCATGAAATCCAGGTCGGCATTCTGAAACGACTGCGCGGCGCACCTTTGGCGCGACACGATGACGCCTACCGGATGCGTTACAGTCCCTATCCGCCCTATAGCATCCTGCAAACAAGTCTGGTCGGTTTCGACGACGTACAGCGCATGACGCGTTATGCGCGCTACTGGGATTTGATCGGCAATTCGGGACGCTTCGGGCGCGGACGAGCGCTGCTGCTCGGCGACGAACCTTTCGAGCGCTTTCTGGCTTTTTCGGACTGGGTATTTCAGCGCACCGGAAAAACGCACGAGATTTCGCTGTCGCGCCTGTACGACCTGGCATATCAATGGCTGTTGCAACAGGACGAAGACCGGCACAACGCCTACGATGCGCTCGCCGCCGATTATCATGCCAGCGGCGCGCGCGGGCTTCCGGAGTTCATGAATAATGCCGCCGGTTCCCTGCAATATTCAACCGGCACGGAGCAGAAACCGGCCAATCGGCAGGCGAGGAGGCGTCAATCGAAACACGGTGAAACGGGGCAATAAGCGCGACGTTGCGCTGCGCCGTTGAAACTAAGAACCCTTTCCCTGTGAGAGAGGGCCAGCAGGTAGGTTGGGGGGAACGATGGGAACCCCAACGCAAACCACGGCGGGGTGTGCAGGTTGGGGTTCGCAAGCTCACCCCAACCTACGGGCTTTTTTACAATACAACTACTTCCAGCGCAAACGGTTGGCATTGGTCACTACAGTCACCGAGGACAAAGCCATGGCTGCGCCGGCAATAATCGGATTAAGCAGCAAGCCGAATACCGGATAAAGGATGCCGGCAGCGATAGGTATGCTCAACACGTTATAAATAAAGGCGCCAAAGAAGTTCTGATGTATGTTCTCCACGGTAAGACGGGATAAATGCATCGCGTCCGCTACCTTGAGCAGGGAGCCGCGCATAATGACTACATCGCCGCTCTCGATTGCGATGTCGGTACCGGTGCCCATCGCAAACCCTACTTCCGCCTGAGCGAGCGCGGGTGCGTCGTTGATGCCGTCACCGACCATGCCGACTACCAGACCCTGCGTCTGCAGCTCCTTGACTATCGTTGCTTTATCTTCGGGCATGACTTGCGCCCGCACTTCGTCTATGCCGGCTTCGCGCGCAATAGCCTGCGCGGTGAGTTCGTTGTCCCCCGTTACCATCAATACCCGCACGCCCAGCGCTTTCAGCGCCTCTATTGCCGGCCTGGAGTCGGCTTTTATGGTGTCGGCAACCGATATCACGCCGACAATCTGCTGGTCGACGGTCAACAAAACCGGCGTTTGCCCCCGGTTGGCGCATTGATTCAGTATCGGCCAGAAAGCGCCGAAATCGACATGGCGTTCCTGCATCAGTTTGGCGTTACCCAGCGCAACGCTTTTGCCGCGCACTTCGCCAACTACACCTCTGCCGCCCAAGGCCTCGAAATGCTCCACTTTTTCCAGCGTCATACCCCGTTTATGGGATTCCTCGACTATAGCCGCGGCAAGAGGGTGCTCCGACCCCGCCTCCAGACTCGCCGCCAAGGAGAGCAGCATTTCTTCCTGCAAGCCGGGAGCGGTATGTATTTCAGCTACGCGCGGACGTCCCTGCGTCACCGTGCCGGTTTTGTCCAGCACCACGCAGGTCAATTTACCGGCCAGCTGCAGGGCATCGCCATTACGAATCAGGATGCCTTTCTGCGCGGCGCGCCCCACGGCGACCATGACCGAAATCGGCGTTGCCAGACCCAGTGCGCACGGACAGGCGATAACCAGCACCGTCATTGAGGTAACAAAGGCGTAACCCAGGCTCGGGCTGGGACCGAAAACCAGCCAGACCAGGAAGGTAAACGCGGCGATCCCGACTACAGCAGGTACGAAAACCGCTGCAATACGGTCGGCAATGCGCGCGAGAGCCGGTTTACTGGCTTGCGCCTGCCGCACCGATTCGACGATGCGCGCCAGCATGGTGTCCCGCCCGATACGCGTCGCCTTGTATAACAAAGTACCGCCTTGATTGAAGGTGCCGGCAATCACCGTGTCGCCAACCTGCTTGCTGACCGGCATGGACTCGCCGGTCAGCATGGATTCATCGATATTGGAATGCCCTTCCAGCACCTCGCCGTCCACGGCGATTTTTTCGCCGGGCCTGACGCGCAATATTTCTTCGAGACCGATGGATGCTATATCGACATCGATCTCAACGCCATCGCGCACCACGCGCGCCGACCGCGGCTGCAGGCCGATCAGCTGGCGTATCGCCTGCGAGGTTTTGCCGCGTGCGCGCATCTCCAGCGCCCCGCCCAGATTGATAAACGCCAGTATCGTCGTCGCCGCTTCGAAATATGCGTGCCCGGCATCGTGGGGGAGCATACTGGATATGTCTATTGCCAGGGTGGAGTACGACCACGCGGCTCCGGTGCCCAATGCGATCAGCGTATCCATATTGGACTGATGCTTTTCCAGCAGCTTAAAGGCGCTGATGTAAAAATGCCGTCCCGAATAGTAGATGACCGCCATGGTCAATACCGAAACGAACGACCAGAAATGCTTGGCGCCCGGTTCCGAGTACTCGGGAAACCAGCCCAAATGGGAGCCGAGCATCAGCGGGAAACCCAGCGCCGCCGCTACGCCCGCTTTCATCAGCAGGGAGATAAAGCGCGCGTGCTCCATGGCTTCTTCCGCGCCTACATCCTCCAGCGCTTCCATTAACGCCGCATCGTATCCGGCGTCCACCAATGCCTGCTTCAAGCTTGAAAACTCGACATCGCCTTCAACGCGCGCAGTATGATCGGCAAAATTAACTTCCGCCGTCTCGACGCCGACAACGCCCTGCAGAGCGGTTTCGACGCCGGCGACGCAGCCGGCGCAACGCATACCGGCAATAGACAATCGCATGGCCGGTTTTTCCTGTTCATCAGTAGACGCCATGAAAGCACCCCCGTGGTATAAAATAGTTATAGAGTTGCAAGCGTACCATTTTTAGCGGACGGCTCATAGCGCTACATGCACTCTGCAAACGCCGGCAAACCCGATAAACTACCCTTGCCCCAAGTAACTTCTATTCCTTAATTTGCCGTGGAGATATCATGAAAGCATATATTGGCCTGATTTCACTTGCCGCCTTGACTGTATGCAGTCCGGCAATGGCGGAAACTCCGCCGGTGGTTGCGTCGGCGCCCAACGGCATCACCATTCCTGTGGGTTTTAAAAACTGGCGGCTGATCGGTGTTTCCCAGCGCAAGGACTCTCAGACGCTGCGCGCCACGCTGGGAAATTCCGTAGCCGTCGATGCCGCGCGCAGCGGCAACACGAATCCCTGGCCGGACGGCGCGATACTGGTGAAACTGAGCTGGAAGGAAACTGCGCACGAACGCTTCGAAAATGCGACGGTGCCGGGCGATTTCGTTCAATACGACTTCATGGTCAAGGATACGCAGAAATACGCCTCAACCAACGGCTGGGGCTTTGCGCGCTGGAAAGGCGAAAAGCTGGAGCCCTATGGCGCGGACGCTAATTTCGCCAATGAATGCGTAGGCTGTCACGGCATCGTCAAGGATAAGGACATGGTGTTCACGCACCCGGTCAAGCTGCCTTGAGAAAACGCGACCGCGCCATTTGAACGCCGGTTCCGAAAATAACAAAGCCCCCGATCAAGGGGGCTTCATTATCTGTGCGGTTTGAACTAATATCCGCCAAAGCCGCCGTCGCCGCCCGCGGGCAAGCCGCCGCCTTTTTCTTCCTTGGCTTCTTCAACGATCAATGCTTCCGTGGTCAACAGCAGGCTGGCAATCGAAGCTGCGTTCTGTAAAGCCGAACGCGTTACCTTGGTCGGATCGAGTATGCCCAGTTCGATCAAATCGCCGTATTCGCCGGTAGCCGCGTTGTAACCGAAGTTGCCGCTGCCTTCCTGTACACGGTGAACGATCACCGAGGCCTCTTCGCCGGCGTTGGCGACTATCTGTCGCAACGGCTCTTCGATAGCCCGGCGCAGAATGTTGATGCCGACGGTCTGGTCGTGATTCTTGCCTTCCAGTCCCTTCAGTCTGGCCTGCGCGCGTATCAACGCGACGCCGCCGCCCGGCACGATGCCTTCCTCTATCGCGGCGCGGGTTGCATGTAATGCATCTTCCACGCGAGCCTTCTTTTCCTTGACCTCCACTTCTGTGGCCGCTCCGACTTTTACCAGCGCCACACCGCCGGCCAGCTTGGCGACGCGTTCCTGCAGTTTTTCGCGGTCATAGTCCGAAGTGGATTCCTCGATTTGTACCCGAATCTGCGCAACACGCGCGGAAATACGTCCCGCATCGCCGGAACCGTCGACTATCGTGGTATTTTCCTTGCTGATCTGCACGCGTTTGGCATGCCCCAGATCGGTCAGTTCGGCCTTTTCCAGATTTAAACCGACCTCTTCGGCAATGACGTTGCCGCCGGTCAGAATCGCAATGTCCTCCAGCAAGGCCTTGCGGCGGTCGCCGAATCCCGGCGCTTTCACTGCCGCCACCTTGACGATGCCGCGCAGATTATTCACCACCAGCGTCGCCAGCGCTTCGCCTTCGACGTCTTCGGCGATAATCAGCAACGGACGCCCGGATTTCGCCACCTTTTCCAATAACGGCAACAGTTCGCGGATATTGGATATTTTCTTGTCGTTCAGCAGTATATAGGGATTGTCCAGCTCGATGCTTTGCGAATCCTGCTGATTGATAAAATACGGAGACAAATAGCCTCGGTCGAATTGCAGGCCTTCGACGATTTCCAGCTCGTTTTCCAGCCCGGAACCTTCTTCCACGGTAATCACGCCGTCCTTGCCGACCTTGTCCACCGCATCGGCGATGATCTGGCCGATGGCTTCGTCGGAGTTGGCCGAAATCGAGGCCACCTGCGCGATGGATTTACTGTCGGTGCTGGGGCGGGAAAGCTTTTTGAGCTCTTCCACCACCACGATCACCGCCTGGTCGATGCCGCGCTTGATATCCAGCGGATTGGCCCCGGCGGTGACCGATTTGAGACCTTCGCGCACGATGGCCTGCGCCAGGACCGTTGCGGTGGTGGTGCCGTCGCCGGCGACGTCGGAGGTTTTCGACGCCACTTCCTTGACCAGTTGCGCGCCGATGTTCTCGAAACGATCCTTGAGTTCGATTTCCTTGGCGACCGAGACGCCGTCCTTGGTGACGGTCGGTGAGCCGAAGCTGCGCTCCAGCACCACGTTGCGCCCCTTCGGTCCCAGGGTTTGCTTGACGGCATCGGCCAGTACATTTACGCCCGCCAGCAAACGGTGGCGCGCGTCATCGGAAAATCGTATTTCTTTAGCAGACATAGTAGAGTTCCTTAAGTTTTTTACTCATCAAACAGCAAACGCGGCAATCAGGATTCCAGCACAGCAATAACATCGTCTTCGCGCACGATCAGGTATTCGCTGCCTTCGTGCTTGATTTCGGTGCCGGCATATTTGCCGAACAGCACGCGCTCGCCAACCTTGACCGTCAATGGCCGTATCTGGCCGTTATCCAGCGCCTTGCCTTCTCCCACGGCAATGACTTCGCCGCGGGAAGGTTTTTCCTTTGCGGCATCCGGTATCACGATACCGCCCGGCGTGGTCTGTTCATCCTCCAGCCGCTTCAACAGCAGTCTGTCGCCGAGAGGGCGTAATTTAATCGACATACTCTTAGTCTCCTTAATGTTCGGTTACGGCGCGTTGCGGCGCCTGAACAATAGCATTCAATTATCAGGCCATAATTCGCGTTTGAAGCGCACAGGCATATCGCGTGCGGAAATCTGGCATAAGTCCATGAAAATAAATAAGGCCATCTGTGCGGCTCCACGCATGCTTCCATCTCGTATGCGTCCGTGCAGACAATGCCATGCTTCCATCTCGCTTTTTATGCTGCTGAGGAAGCAAAGCGGAAACACGGGCTGCTTACTGGGGAGCAGTATCTCGTCAGGCTTGCCGTCTTGTCTTTATAAGCCGTTTATGTAATCAGGTTACAGCAACAGTCCGCCTGGTTCTGATAGCCGTATGGCGCGAAAACTGCAATGTATTGTGATGTAACCGCATCAACATGGAGGAAAGCATCATGACCCAATACACGCACACAGCAGCAACCCCGGCAGGTTTGATTCTGGACATGAGCGTTCAGGAGCATTTCAGGGAAACGGTTTCAATCGCAATCGCCAACCAGAACCTCGGCGTGATGGAAGATACGGCCTTCTATGTCGTCAATCTGCTATCGCATTTCGTCAAGGCCGAATGGCTATACGACGAGTCCGCGCCCAAAGGCGTAACGCACCCGCCGCTGGCCCGACTTTATGCGCATGCCGCGCTGACCGGCTGTCCGAATGAACGCCATGCCATATTACGGCGACTGGGCGATATTGCGCTGCTGGTTTCGGGGCTGTTCCCGTCGAGTCTGAGCCGCAAAATAGTCGATGTCGATTACTACATCGCGATGGGCAGCGGCGCATACGGTTATCTGTCCGGCAAACGTGGCGCATCGGCGCGCACGCGCACGCTCGCCGACATTTTCGCTGAGCTGGCCGGAAAATTTCACGCATTTGTCGATGTATTGAACGAAGTAGCCGAACAGTGCCGACTGCACGGCAACGAGGATGTGTTGCGGCTTTATGATGTATGGATCAAAACCGGCAGTCCGCGCGCTGCCGGCAAACTAAGGCAGCTCGGTGTGGAGCCTGCGGCCGGGGCGGTCAGCCGCAGGTATAATTAGTGTCTGAACGGAAACGCTGCCAATCTATATGAATCAAGGGTTTCAGAGATTTCTTGAACACGAAGAAATAAACTGTCCACGAAAAGCACGAAATACACGAAAATTTTTATATATTTTTCGTGAGTTTCGTGGACAAAAAATCTTTCCTGCTTTAGTTATTTGAACATTGAGCAAATTATATCTTCATATTTCAAAGATCTTCGATCGATGATTTTGTCTGAAACCTTTGGTGGATAAGGCTTGTAGAATTTCCGTTCAAGCACTAATTAGCATTAGCGCGGTTTTTTTACCCGCGCGATTTATGGTGATGGGAATGGAAGCCCTCCCTCTGCCATACAAGGATTTCGGAAATCTTCTTTCTCATAGCTTCGAATTTATTTACCCGACGACCTGCCGGATTGTTTTTCGACGGACGACAGCCTGGGTGAGCCGACAGCCAGTGTCCAGGCATGCACATGCACCCGATGGCCTGAATGGGGCCGCAGTCGGCACTTTCATATTGTTGAGTGAATGCGCGGTTATTCAATGAACTCTTCCAGCACAATCTGTGCGTTTGCGGTATCGGAAAAGCGCGCGGCGATGGTTTCGATTTCCTCCAGCTGGTTCATTGCGCTGCTGCAGGTAAAGCCGAATTTCCGGCGTACCCGTTCGCTGGCGATGTTCAGCGCTTCGCGGCTACGCGTGAGGAAGTCGGCCAGCTCGTAGCTGTCGCCCGGATTGAAATAATCCTTGATGATCAGCGACGGCGAATAACAAAGGGTTTCGGATTGGTCCGGCCAGCGGACGCGAAAACGCATTTCAGGCATGGGTATTACCTCTTGGGTTGATGATGGATTGATAAATCTTCAAATGAGTCCGTGCCGATGTTTCCCAGGAAAATTCAGAGGCAAGACGCGAAGCTGTGGCAGCCAGACGCTGCCGGGGAAAGTCGCCGATTGCCTGCTTCATCGCTGCAGCAATGGCTAGCCTTTCTTCAGGGTCGGTCCAGACGCAGTCATGCTCCTGCAGGTATTCGCTAAATGGCGGCCGGCGCGAAACGATGACCGGCGTGCCGGAAACAATGGCTTCCAGCACCACCAGACCGAAGCCTTCCTGCAGCGACGGAAACACCAGCGCGTCGGCGAGACGAAACAGCGATGGCATTGCGGCGTCCGGCAACGGCCCGCTGATAACCAGCGGCTGGTCGGGGCCTTCCGCGATGCCGCTGTTTTTTACCGCATCGTCGAATGCTTGCCGATAACCGCTGTGATCGAGCAGGCTGGCGCCGCCGGCGATCAGCAATTGCGCCTGTGGCTGGTTTTTCAGCACATCAAGGAACGAATGGAAAATGCGTAATGTGTTTTTACGTGCTTCGATGCCGCCGACGGCCAGAAACAGCGGGCCGCTCCGGTTAAGACCGAGACGGCTACGCAGCGATTCATCCTCGGGCTGCGCAGTCGGATGAAAGCGCCGGGTATCGACGCCGTTGTTGATTTCGATGGCGTTAATGCCGTGTTCGTCGGCGAGCTTTTCGCGCCAGTGGCGGCTGACGCACAGTACCTGCCGCGCTTCACGAAACGAACGCGCCTGCCAGGCCGCGAGATCGGCAGCGCCGAAAGTATCGAGATGATGCACGGTGCGCACGAAGCCGGGCAGTATGCCGCGCTCGCTCAGCATTGCCAGCGCGCAGCCGCTGATCGCGTCCTGGGCGTGATAGATGTCGTAGCGCGGCGTATCAGGGCGCGAAAAATACTCGACATATGCCCGGATGCGCTGTTCGACCTGCGTGCTCAGGTCGCCGGATAAAACCGGCAGCGTCAGCAACTGCGTAGCGCAGAAGGTCTTGCGAAAAAAGGCTTTGCCGTGTTCCGCCGCCGCGATCAGCGTGACGCGCTGCCCCTGTGCATGCAGGGCTTCGGCCAGCTCCAGTGCATGTACTACGCCGCCGCGCGGATTGGTGGAGTGGGCGAGCATCGCAATGCGTAGCGGACTCATGATGCAGTCTCGTGATGTTGCATTTTGTTGCAGCCGGTTAACGGCTCGTCATTCAAATCCCAGAGCAGCGCCTGGTCGGATGCATCGGCCAGATGCAGTTGCCCTGAGTTGTCGGTTGTGCCGATGACGGCGCAGGTGATGCCGCGCCGGGAAAAATGTTCGATGATGGCTTCGCTGTGTTCGTCCTCGGCGCTCAAAATAAAACCGTAGCTCGGGAAGCAACGCAGCCAGCGTTCCAGCTCGACGCCGGGCGGGCGCGGAATCGCGGCGATGTCGATGACGCCGCCGAGACCAGAGCATTCCAGCAGCATCAGCACGGTGCCGATCAGTCCGGCCATGCTGATATCCTTGGCTGCGGCGCACAGGCCGCTTTCCGCCAGCAGCGGCAGCAGTTCGAGATCGGCGCGCAGGCGTTCGGGCGGCGCGTTGCTGCTGGCGTCCCACCAGTTATGCGGTTCACGGAAATGTCCGCGCAGATCGACCGCCGCCAGCAGTTTTTGTCCGGCTTGCGCGGCAAAACTGCTCAGTAATTTTTCGGCGCGCCCGAGAATCGCTACCGATAGTTGCGGGCGGTCGTTGCGGGTATTGCTGTGTCCGCCGACGACCGGCACGCCGTAAACTGCGGAGGCGGCGGCGAGTCCTTCCAGTATCGGGCGCGCTTTGGCTTCGCCCTCGCTCCAGATTGCATCGACCACCGCGATGGGACGGCCGCCCATCGCATAGATGTCGCTGACATTGACCATCACGCCGCAGTAACCGGCAAACCAGGGCTGGGTGGCGACAAACTCGTTCAGGAAACCTTCTGTCGCCAGCAGCAGATAGCCGTTCCCGTCCGCTATCGCGGCGCAGTCGTCGCCGAGCGCGATGGCGCGATTCTGGTGCAATGGCGCGGAGCGCGACAGGATGTCGACCACGGCGGCGATATCGCGCTTGTGCGCCAAACCGGTACTTTGCGCAATATTCCGTGCGAGTTGACCCAGGCTGTTCATGCCGCGATCCGGCTGGTGGCGATAAAACCGGTCAGGGCGTCGGCATAGGGCGGATAGCGTTTCAGGTCGGCCTGCATCAGATGATGCGGGCGTCCGTGCGGCGTGATTTCTTCCAGCGTCTGCCAGTGCAGACGGCGAAACAGCGGCACATTGCGGCTTTGCACCTGCGCCAGAAAGGTATGGCAGCCCTGGGCATGCGCACTGCTGACCGCCAGACGGATCAGCGCCGCGCCCAGACTGCCCTGTTTGCGATAGGCGGACGCCACCGCCAGCCGCGAACCCCACCAGAGGCCCGGTTCAGGCTGGTGAATGCGCACGGTGCCGACTACTTCGTCCGGCAGTCCGCCGACGCAGGCGATAGCGACGATAGGGGTGGCGATACGGTCGATTGCATCCATATCGTCACCTTCGAATACGCCCTGTTCTTCGCAGAAAACCGCCTGCCGCAGACGTAGCATCTGCTGCCGCTCCCAGTCCTGAGTGACCCATTTGAGCAGGTATTCATTCGCCATAAAATGTTTGATGGGTTGGTTCAGCATGTCACACCTCGTAGGCGGAAAGCGCCGAACATGCGCCGCATTTGGCGCAACCGGCTTTCAGGTCGGCGGAGTGCAGTCCGGCTTGTTTCAGCATTGCGCCGAGCGGTTGCAGGATGTCCTGCATGAAACGCGGATCGGGTGAGGGATGATGTTCCAGCGGGGTGCCGACTATCGGCACGAACGGCACCACGAACGGATAAACGCCTTTGCCGGTCAACTGCTCGCAAACAGACAGGATGGCCTCAATCGTATCGCCGAGACCGGCCAGTATGTAGGTGCTGACTTCGCCGCGTCCGAACACCGCAACCGCCACATCGAAGGCATCCATATAGCGCGTCAGCGGCACGGCGGCTTTGCCGGGCATGATGCGCGCGCGCACTTCCGGGGTGACGGCTTCCAGATGCATGCCGAGGCTGTCGATGCCGCTCGTCTTCATGCGCTCGAACCAGCTATCCTGATCCGGCGGTTCGCATTGTCCCTGTATCGGCAAATCCACGGCGGCTTTCACTGCGCGCGTGCTTTCGCATAAAATCGCCGCGCCGCGATCGGTGGCGTTGGGCGTGCCGGTGGTCATCACCATATGTTTGACGTTATCCAGCAGCACGGCGGCGCGCGCGACTTCAGCAAGTTGTTGCGGGGTTTTGCGCAGTATGGTTTTACCGGCCGCCAGCGATTGCCCGATGGCGCAGAACTGGCAGGATTTCTGACGGTTGTTGTAGCGTATGCACGATTGCAGCAGCGTGGTGGCGAGCACATCCGCCGCATGCAGCGTGGCGATGTGGGAATAGGGAACGCCGTCCAGGGTCTGCAGCCGGTAAAAACGCGGCTGGCGCGGAAAGGCGATTTTGGCGAGCGCGCGTTCGCCGTGCCGAATCACGCTGATGCCGTGCGCGTCGGGCTGGGCGGCGACGAATGGCGAGCTGCTTGCCGTAACGGTGGCGACCGGCACCATCACGGTTTTACCGCCGATGTTGACGGCTTTGTGGTCGGAGGGGCCGGCGCCGCCGCGCCGGTCGGCAACACTGTCGTGTTCGAGGCGCAGTCCCAGCGATTGCAGTTCGTTGATGAGCTGCGGCGAAACCGGTTCAACGTAATGCATGACTGATTTCCTCGCTGTCGGGGATGAAGGGTGTTGTTGCAAACGCCGGGAGACTGGATTTCGGCGCTGCGGTATCGGTGGTAACCATTGGAGATGCCGCTCTGTCGTCGATACGCAGGCTCAGCAATTCCGGGCGCGCGTAATGGCCGACCGAATCCATCATGCGTTTGCGTTTGGTGATCAGCGTCTTATCGAGATCGGCGATTACCATGCCTTCGCCCGAGCGTAGCGGTTCCGCCAGATGCTGGCCTTCCGGGGAGACGATGGCGGTGCAACAGCCGCCGCGGAGCGCTTTTTGCAGGCCGGGATCGGGCGTGACCGCCGCGATTTGTTCGTCGCTGAGCCAGCCGGTGGCGTTGACGACGAAGCAGCCGGATTCGAGCGCATGGTGACGTATCGTGACTTCGATCTGATCGGCGAAAATCGGTCCGACCAGCGAGCCGGGAAACTGGCTGCAGTGGATTTCTTCGTGCTGCGCCATCAAGGCATAGCGCGCCAGCGGGTTGTAATGTTCCCAGCAGGCGAGCGCGCCGATGCGCCCGATGCCGGTATCGACCACCTCGAGGCCTGATGCGTCGCCCTGGCCCCAGATCATGCGCTCGTGAAAAGTCGGGGTGATCTTGCGCCGTTTCAGCGCCAGTTGGCCGTTTTCGTCGAAGATCAGTTGTGTGTTGTAGAGGCTGCCGTGATCGCGCTCGTTGACGCCGAGCACCACGACTATGCCGAGTGCGCGCGCCTGTGCGGCAACGGCTTCGGTGACCGGTCCCGGTACTGTCGGGGCGTATTCGTACAGTTTCAGGTGTTCGCTGCCGGACTGCACGGGCGGCAATACGAAGGAAAAATACGGGTAATAAGGTACGAAGGTTTCCGGGAACACCACCAGTTGCGCGCCTTGGCGGGCGGCATCGGCGATGGCCTGGCAAACCTTGTCGACGGTGCCGGTAGGCGAGTCGAACACCGGCGCGATCTGTACCGCTGCCGCTCTGACGATTGTTTGCGATGTCACTATCTGTTCTCCTGTTTTTCGTGATTGAAGTCCCGAACACGAGTTCTGGAATTCACATTTGATAGAAAAAGCAACGCAACTATTCAGCTATCGGCATTGGGTCTGCGGGTAAGGCTGTCGAGACACGCCGTAAATCCATCCCTGGAGGCTCGACTGCGGCATCCCTGCCGCAGACGGTCTCGCCAACCTTACCCGCAGCCCCTCCGTGGCGTCATGCTCGGTGGTACTGAATAGCTGCGAAAAAGACCTACATCGTCCAGGTATCCAGAATAAATGCGTTTTCGCGACGATGAATCAGCGCAATATCGAGCACATCGAGCGGGCTGATCGGGCGTATACCTTCGATGAGGCTCGGTTCGCCGTGTCCGTAGAGCGCTTGCAGCGCAAAACGGCAGGCGTAAACCTTGCCGCCTTCCTCAATGAACTTCTTGATTTGATTGGTGTAGTTTTGATGCCCAGGAAAGGCCTCGTCGCCCAGACGCGGAAAACCGCGCTGTAGGCCCAGCGTCACGCCAGGCCCATACAGCAGGATTGAAGTTTCGAAGCCCTTGCGTTGCAAACGCGTGGCCTGCAACAGATTCACGAAACCGATGGAGCCTTCGAACGCGACGGTGTGAAATTTCACCAGCGCTTTTTCGCCGGGTAGAGCTTTAACGTCCTCGAATACTTTCTCTTCGTAATCGACAAAAAAATCGCCGTTGGCGTGAGCCGGTTTTTGAACTGCTGGCATGGGATGAACCTCGTTTTAAAAGTTGAAAATCTCCGCACCGGCGTGATGCCGGGAAGCGTTGTGCTTGCCAATCGCGAGCTTGATCGACGGGGATTACTTTAAAAGCGGGGCGGTTTTGGGAACAGATTCAGGATTTGCTAATTTTTATGCGTACAGATAGGCGGTGTGTAGAACTGTACTGCCTGATAAACCGGATAACTGTTATGGCTATGTGTCGGTTGACCGGTTAACGCGTTTGTGCCATTTCAGGCGACAAATGGCGAAATGACACGGTTTTATGTCGCGAAGAGTGAAAGTTAGGCTATTTCCAGAAAAAACATACCAGAGTTCCAGTTCGCTTCTTTATCTCGTCATTCCGGCTGGGAATGACGGAATCCAGACTCTGGATGGTTTGGGGGTAACGTCCCTATCAACTGGACACCGGGAGAATCCATACGGGTATGACGTACCAAGAAGGATCCTCTTTCAAGGAAACCACCTTATATACACGCTCTACCATCAATTCGCTAAGTGTGTCCGCTTAACCGACGTGGAACATAATTTCTGCCGCCATACAGCCCCATATAGGACTGGGGGTGACAAGCTAAAGAATTTTCCACGCCAGTTAACCTTGAATACTTAGCAAGTTCCATATCAGTAATACATGACTACTTATGACCAATTCGGGCCGCTCTAGGCGGCTGCAAATTTTACCTGCCAAACTGCTTCTGCGACTTGATTGATCGACAGCAGAACAAACAATGAAACACTGATTTAATCGGTTTTCACCATGAATTTGAATGGTAACCAATTGATTTTTATTGTCCGTAATCAGCCGATTTTGAATTAATCAGTGGTTCCCTAATGAGAATTAATTTTGTTTGGAGGTTGATAACCCGGTGCAAACAGTGCACTCTCTACGCCATATAGAGCTAAAGGGTCTCTTAACCACAGCCGAAACGCTTTATCTTCGCCTTTGCTGTGGTTCGGTGAGCAATCGACATGCCATTGGAGTAAAACATAACCAGCCATTGCGGCTCGAAGGTTGATACGCAATACACCGTCGTGTATTTCAAAATCTCTCGCGACTAATTCGGGACACTCATTATCTGGATGAGGCACTAAATCGAGTTCAACGATTCGGTTCCACTGAATATCCTGCTCGGGTAGCTCGTGTTTTTCAGGAACACTGTTGTCAATAACAACGGCATAGTCAATCCGACTTATTACAAAATCCACAAACTTTTGCCTCTTGCGATCAAATGCGCGTGTATGCCAGCGCAATCCGTCTGTAGCCAAGGAAAATGGTACAATCTCCCGCTCAGATGCTCCACTACCAGAAAAATAACGTATTTTTACAGCCTTATTTAAATTAATTGCGCGTGTGATTGGAGCTAAGCTAGTTAATTGAAGGCGATTTAATACCATTGGCATTTCACATGAAATCAATGGGCCAACAACCGGATTAACTCCGTCACCAAAGCCTTGAGATAGCGCCGTTAGTACTCGCTCAGGCGAATGAGTAAATAATGGCTCAAATCTCTCGCCAAGCACATATATTTTTGAAGCATTGTCAAATACGATATTTCCAGGAGCAAATTTTTTATATAGAGCAAAGTCACGCGTTGCACCGGCCGGGGCCACCCCAAATCGCCCCATCAATTCTCCTCGTCCTACCTTACCCAGAAAGTACAGCTGAAACTCAATGTATGCCAATCGTTCACGTTGGGCTTGGCTAAGCATATCCATCATCATCGCACCTTAATTAGAGAGTATATGGTCAATATGTTTTTATTATGCGTCAATTTGCCGCACATGTAAAACCAAAAAAGATCATTGACATCATCATATTGATGACATATGATCATCTTTAAATTAAATGAAGGAGCTACAATGGCAAAAAATCCACCGAGCGGTGATGGACAGCGCATCGGCGCGGTACGAGATCGCAGTCAGACACAAACGCCAACCGGAAATTGGGTAAAAAGAGATACCGACACCGGTCGGTTTATTGATGTTAAGACAACTGATAAGACGCCGTTCAAAGGGGTGTGTAAGGAAAAGTGAGCGGGCTTTTCGTACAAATATCACCCATAAATCAACGAAAATAGGAGATTGCGATGACACATCAATAACAGAGATAAGCTCGAAAGCTTATCACGGAAACATACGCAATGGGATTGGGGCAGGGCGGTTTCAAATTCCAAGTGCAACGGTTGTTGATTCGCACATAGCCTCATCCTTTTGGCAATTATGCAGGAATTCGGCATAAACTTCCAAGGGGGTTCTAAACCCGAGAATTTTTCTCGGTCTCGTGTTCAGTCTGTATGCGATTTCATCCAGTTGCTCCTGCGAGTAGGTCGACAAATCGGTTCCTTTGGGTAAATACTGGCGCAGTAGTCCATTGGTGTTCTCGTTACTTCCGCGTTGCCAAGGGCTATGAGGGTCGGCAAAGTAGATGGTGATGCCCGCTCGCTCACTGAGCGTTTTATGGCAGCTCATTTCCTTACCTTGATCATAGGTCATGGTTTTGCGCATCGGCTCATGGACACGGTTCAATGCGTTACTGAAGCCTTCCAGTGCGGCTTCAGCCGTGCCGGACGTCATAGCCGCCAGCATCACAAGGCGGCTGCTACGCTCGACCAGCGTGCCTACCGAAGAACGATTGCCTGACCCCTTGATCAGATCACCTTCCCAATGCCCTGGAACCAGCCGGTCTTCAATCTCCGGTGGACGTACATGCAAGCTGTTCATATCAGGTATCTGACCACGCCGATCGGTTCCTCTGGCGCGAGGACGTCTGCCCGTGTGAGATTGCCGCAAACAGCTCAACAGTTCGCTGCGTAATTCACCGCGTGGGAAGGCATACAGTGCGGTGTATATCGTTTCATGTGACACCGTAAGGGCTCCCTGCTCTGCATACACGCGCTTGAGTGTGCCAGAAATCTGTTCAGGCGACCAACCTTCATGCAGAAAGTAATCGACTACGCCAAAAAGCAGGCTATCCGGTAATAATTTGCGCGGCTTTCGAGCCATATGGCGTAACTGCCTCGCTCGTATCCCCGCCGTACCTGCGCAATAGCTACCAGACTTGACTGGATTGCGTAACAATTCGCGACTGATCGTTGACGGAGATCGCTGTAATCTCAAAGCCATCGCCCTCAGGCTATGTCCATCTGACTTCATCAACATGATCGCGGCACGATCCTCTGCACTTAAGTGATTATATTTCTTTTCCATTGCAACACCTTATCATAGTGTTGCACTTGTATTTTGAGCCCGCCCAGGTAATAATGCCCGCCTTTGTCTAAGCCCATAAATCAACTTTTACCAGGAAGCACCGGTATGAAACTTCAAGGCGCAGTTATTAAAGAGCAAGGCCAAACATTCGCTATCATTATCGTAAAGTCACATGTTATTAATTCACAAACAGAATCACAGGAAGCAGCACGGGCCTTCTCTGTGTATTTTCCTGGCATGCCAGTTACGCTAATGGCACAAGATAGTAGAGGAGTGCCGACTTATCGAGGCCGTAAAGATATTGTTAATTTCCTTGCGAATATTCACATGTCACAAATACCATGGAGGGAGTATACATTTTCATAATACATTATATGGATAGGTAGTCATCATACATAGTCTACTGTAGACTATCTGTAGAATTACTTAATTTACAACAGCCAATGTTCAATAAATATTATGAGGCTCCTTGTTGAGCCTCATAACCAATTACTTCGCTACTGTGCCAGTAATTATTCACTAATATGGCGCGGCTTTCACTTTCTGCGACCTCCTATATGTTACCCGCTTTGTAATATGAACTGGATATTCTGTACTGCTAGTGGAACTTCCCCATAACAGTTATCCGATTGTTCTGGCATAACAAATTCATTCCAGCAGGATCTGTGTCCTGAAAAATTTTTTTTCTCTGAATCTGTGATCGGATCAGTCTCGTTTCCTGAATATTCCGTGCCAATCTGGCATCAGGCTGGCGGTCACTTGAGTAACCTTACCGCATAGTCGCAACCGGAAGAGATAACCGTAGGAAATAACATTAAAATAAACACTCGTACGGGCGTTTTCTTATGACCGGAGTTTTACACAATACGCGGTTTGGGTTGATGTGTGCCAGCGGCATCCAAAGAAAGAACTCGCCCATCTCAAGGGCAGAAGCCAAGGTAGCAAAGGAAGTGGAACGTAAAGCCGGAATCAGGCGCGTGGGTCGATATTGCAGCTTTGGGTAGCCGCGATCGACCGATGGTCTTCAGTGGTAGGCGGAATCATGATCGGCGTGAAGACTGAGTATCCTTAACCATGGCCCGTCGCGGTATCCCAGCACGCGAAAAACCTTGCTCGCACGGAAGCTGTATAACCGTTGACCGTTTGGGCCTTGCCTGGAGTGGATAGCTTCCCATTTTAACCCACGGTCGGCGTAGACCTGCGGCCAGGACATGGTGCTCAAACGCTTGAGCGTGGACAGCAGCGCGGTTTGCTCGGCCTTCTCCAAAACAAACAGGTCGCGCTGAAATACCGGGCTGTTCAGGTCGAGCCGCAGCGTGTTATCGGCCATGCACAGCGGCCTCAATGTCAGCCATATTATCCGAGTAGGGCGGATGGGTTTCCGCCCAGACAATAGCCTCATCCAGTTTTGCCTTGTTTTCCGGCGTATGCAGCCATTGCTCGCTGTCAGGAATGAACTGACCGGTTTTGACGATCCAGACGCCGGGTTCGATCTCATCGACCAGCACAGTCTGCCCGGAATACTCTTTGCCCAAGGTGATTTGTCCGCTCGCTCCGATGGTCTTGATCATGCTCATGCCGACATCTCCGTTAAATATTATTGCATGGCTGCATGATCGCATGATTTATCGGGTTGCGATAGCGCGTCGCAAGGATATTTGTAACTATTCAGCCTACCCGCTGGAGAGGAAGTGAGGTGAGTCAGGCGAGACCTTTTGCGCCCATGGATGGGCGCAGAGAGCTTCCATGGACGGACTTGCAGCGTGGTTGATTGACCGACACGCTTCCGCGTGTCTCGACTGGCTTGCCTCACTTCCGACCGCTTCGGTCATGAAGCTAAAGCGCTCTCTGAATAGTTACGGATATTTCACCCCGACCGCGGCTACGTTCCCATAACAGTTATCCGGTTGTTCGGGCATCACAGATTCGCTTCAGCGGGATCTGTATCCAGAAAATTTTCTCTGCTCTGAATCTGTGACCGGATCGGTCTCGCTTCCAGAATATTCCGTGCCAATCCGGCATCCGGCTGACGGTCACTTTGTCAGTCTTACCGCATCGCCACAACCAGAAGAGAGAACCGTATGAAACAACATCAAAACGCCACACCCAGTGTTCATTATGACGTCATCATTGTCGGCGGCGGTCAGGCCGGATTATCGGTGAGTTACCACCTGCAAAAACTAGGCGTCAACCACATTGTTTTCGAAAAAAACCGCGTCGCTCATTCCTGGCGCGCCGACCGTTGGGACACTTTCTGTCTGGTGACGCCGAACTGGCAATGCCGGTTGCCGGATTTTCCGTATCAGGGCAACGATCCGCAGGGCTTCATGCTCAAGGACGAAATCGTCGAATATGTGGAAGCCTTTGCGCAAAAGGTCAATGCGCCGCTACGGGAAGGCGTGGCGGTCACGCGCGTTTGCCGAAGCAAATCCGGGAAGTTGGAGGTGACGACGAGTGAAGGACAATTCAGCGCCGATCATCTGGTGGTGGCGACCGGCGGTTACGATATTCCGATAGTGCCGGATTACGCCCACAGCCTGCCGAAACACATCACGCAAGTGCATTCCATGCACTACCGCAATCCTGAGCAATTGCCGCCCGGCGAGGTGCTGGTGGTGGGTTCCGGGCAAAGCGGCGTGCAGATCGTGGAAGATCTGCATCTGGCGGGCCGCAAGGTGCATCTGGCCGTCGGCACCGCGCCGCGCTCGCCGCGCCTGTATCGCGGGCGCGAGGCGACCGAATGGCTGTACGACCTGGGGTTTTACGATCTGACCGTTGATCGACATCCGTTAGGCGACGCAGTACGCCACAAAACCAACCACTACATGACCGGGCGCGACGGCGGTCACGAAATCGACCTGCGCAAGTTTGCGCTGGAAGGCGTGCGTTTATACGGCAGCATGGTGAATATTCGCGGCGCGCGCCTGGAATTCAAACCGGATCTGACCAAAAACCTTGATGATGCCGACAAGATTTACGTCAATATCCGTAACGACATCGACCGCTACATCGCTGAAAACGACATTGATGCGCCGGTGGAGCCGCCGTTCCGGAAACTCTGGGAACCGGATTTCGATCCGATCAGTGTGGATGCCAACGAAGCAGGCATTACCTCTATCGTATGGGCGATCGGTTTCCGTCCGGATTACAGTTGGATCGAACTGCCCGCTTTCGACGATCGCGGACATCCCCGTTTCCGGCGCGGCGTCACCGATGTGGCGGGGCTGTATTTTATTGGCTTACCCTGGCTCAACACCTGGGGATCGGGGCGCTTCCTCGGCATTGCCGAAGATGCCGAGTATCTGGCCGTTGAGATAGCCGAACGCCTGTCGAACAGCCGAGTCGGTCGCTTGGGCTAGTTGGCGGATGCGATGCCGCTTATCCGCTCTGCGGCAGTCAGTGCTGGTCGGGTAAAGTGGGGGTAAGCGTAGCGCCCCACCAGGACGCGGGATAAGATCGGGAAGTTATTTCCAGCCCTATCCCTGGCCTGTTTTTGTCATTAACTCACGAGTCAAGTCGCCCAGTTTTTTGATCGCGCGTTCGATGCGATCCGACCAGGGGGCGCCGCAACTGATGCGGATGAAGTTGCCGTACTTCTTTTGCGTCGCAGAGAACAGCGGGCCGGGGGCGATGATGATGTTTTCCAGACCGGCGCGGCGATGCAATTCCATCGCATCGGCTCCGGCGGGCATTTCCACCCACAGCGCAAAGCCGCCTTCCGGTTGGGTGACCTTGGTGCCTTCCGGAAACGCCAGACTCACTGCCTGCACCGTGCGAGCGATGTTGCGGGCGTATTCCTGTCTGATTTGGCGCAGATAACGGTCGTACCCGCCCTGTTCCAGCACATGGGCGACAACGAGCTGATTCAGTGTTGGTACGGCCTGATGCTGCATGTATTTCAGGTTTTCGACTTTTTCCCGGTGGCGGCGTCCCGGCACCAGCCAACCGACGCGTAGCCCCGGCGAAAGCGTTTTTGCAAAGGATGAGCAGTACAACGCATCTGCTTCCTTGTTGTGCGACATCAGTATGGATGGACGCAGCTGACCGAAGGCCAGGTCGCCGTAAACATCGTCTTCGATCAACGGAATGCCGTGCTGGTCCAGCAGCGTTATCAGCGATCGTTTCCTGTCGTCGGGCATGCACGAGCCCAACGGGTTGTTGAAGTTGGCGACGAGCAGACATGCCTTGATCGGCCACTGATCAATGGCCAACTGCAGTGCATCAAGCGAAATGCCATCGCGCGGATGCGTGGGGATCTCCAGCGCCTGCATGCCGCAGGATTCGATGACCTGAAGCAGGCCATAAAACGTCGGGGATTCGATGGCGATGACATCGCCCGGCTGGCAAACTGTCCGCAACGCCAGCCGCACGGCGTCCCTCGCGCCGAAAGTGATGACAATATCGTCGGCGGCGAAGCTGTAATTGAGCGCCGCCATGCGCTTGGCGATTTGGCGTCTCAGATCCTGGTTGCCAAGCAACTCTTCCGCATCGAAACAGCGTTTACCGTAGGTGCGCGCCACTTTTGCGGTTGCCTGTTGCAAGGTATGCGTCGGCAGCAGGTCGGGGTGGGGGACGGATGAGCCCAGATTGATCAGATGCGGCTCTTTGGCGGCGCGCAGAATCTGGCGCGTCAGCGACTGTCCTGTGACGCGCGATGGGGTGGACGGCGGATCGGAAATGGCGGGTTCGATGATGTTTGGGCGGTGAATGTTGCTGACATAGTAACCCGAACGCGTCCGAGCCTGAATTTTGCCTTGATCTTCCAGCAGCCGGTAGGCTTCCAGCGCCGTCGATATGCTCACATTCAGTTGCTGACTCAAGCCGCGCACGCCGGGCAGTCGTTCCCCCTGGCGATAAACGCCTTGCTCGATACGGGCCGCGATATCTTCGGCTACGGTTTCGTAAAGATGTTTCATTCGGTGTTGTGCGGTAAATATCGGAGTACGAAGCGCATTTGTACCGCCTCTCAGGAATGGGATAAGTGTGTCTGTCTAACCATCGTGGAAATATGCGCTTGTGTCGCCAGCAACACGCTTTGGGGCTGGAAAACGAGCCAAAGTGTCTTCCACGTCAGTTAGTCTTGAACACTTAAGGCGCTGTCGGTTACTGTAGCGTCCAGAGACATAACTTCGTCAGGCACGCTTGCCCAGTTGACATTTTTTATCTGTGGGGCAAAACGAAAATGGCGTGTCGTGTTTGACGAGATCGTCGTAAATTCTGCAGCAGCGGTAAGGTTTGCACACGAAATAGTCCTTATCGTCGCCTGCAGCAAGTGTCGTTTTGATGGAAATACATCAGCTGGAGCGGAGCTCCGCTGCATAGCAGGCAGGGATAATTGCTCCGCTCACTTCGATTTTGACTGTGCTGCTTTTCTGGGCTTTTTGGGCGCGGTGTTGCTCGGCTGAGCAACTGTTACGCGCGGGTAAAGGTTGTCGCGGATGAAACCGGCAAACCATGTCGTGTCTCCGCTATGGAGCGACTCGGTGGAAGCCTCGGCCATCTCTTCCTGCGAGGTGTTGTTCCAGGCGATGGACAGCCCGTTGTTATAGGCAAGGTGATTGATGAATTCGCGTTGCGCGCGGCCGTTTCCGCTGCGGAAAGGATGCAGTGCGTTGATTTCACCCAGATAGCAAGCCGCCCGGTCTGCGAAAGCCGATGTAGTCAGTCCGGCCAGTGCATTTTCCTTTGCCAGTTTCTCAAAAATCGATCGTGCGGCGCTGACTATGTGGGTATGGTTTGCAAAGTAATTGTCTCCTTTTGCCAGGTCAATATCGCGAAGCTCGCCCGCCCAGTCGTAAACGTCCCCAAATAGGTGCTTATGAACGGATTTCAGGTGGGCTAAGTCAAACTGTCCATGGAGAGGGGTTTGAGCCAGTTCATAGGCGCGCGCCGCAGCATAATCGGCTTCGAGTTCTTGAAGAATAGTCTGGTTTTTGATTCCCAGCTTATTTTTTAGAACACCGGTTTCCATATCAAGGTAATGATCATTGCCCGTGGGTTTCTGCATCCCTGTGCCTCTTGCCTATGTTGGAGATGACCTCGCGCACGCTGATTTCACCCTGTGCGGCACGTTCCAGATCGCTTACCAGTTCAGCGGAAGGCGTAAGCCCTTCCAGTCGCTGCTGGGCAATTGCGTTTTTAATGTCGAACAGGTTTTGTTTGATGTTGTCGTCGTTTGGCATGGCCAGCCCCTTGGGATATTGGATGGCGCGTGCTGCGCTTTATGTTTTCAATGATGGAACAGCGAGAAACGGGAGTCAATCGTTTTATCCTTCGTCCGGGTGTTTTCACTTTTTGACGTTCAGACGTTGACGCACGGCTTCGAACAGTATTACGCCGGTTGCGACGGAAAGGTTCAGGCTTTCGACCTGTCCGAACATCGGGATTTTGAAAAGAAAATCGCATTTTTCCCGCGTCAGGCGGCGTAAACCGGTACCTTCCGCGCCGATTACAATAGCCAGTGGCAGCTTCATATCGGTTTCGTAAACGGTTTTATCGGCTTCGCCGGCTGCGCCGGCCACCCAGATGCCGCTCTCCTTGAACCACCCCAGGGTTCTGGCCAGGTTTGTTACGCGGTAAAACGGGACGGTCTCGGCTGCTCCGGAAGAAACCTTGGATACGGTAGCGGTAATGCCTACCGATTGATCGCGCGTGGTGACGATGCCGTCGACGCCGGCGGCGTCGGCGGTGCGCAGGCAGGCGCCCAGATTGTGAGGGTCCTGCACATGATCGAGCACCAGAAACAGGCGCTGCCCGCTGTTCTCATCCAGGCTGTCGCGCAAGTCGGGCTCGCCGAGCTCCGTCGGCAGATCGATTTCCACGAGTATGCCTTGATGCGGACGGCGTTCAGCAAAACGTTCCAGTTGTTTGCGATCAACCTGTTTGATCGTTATCCCGGCCGTTTCGAGCGCGTCGCGCAGTTTCAGCAGGCGCGCATCCTGCCGCGACAGGTCGATCCAGGCGCTGGTTATTTTTTCAGGGCTGTGATCGAGCGCCGCCTGCGCGGCATGGATTCCAACAATACGGCGTAGCGTAGCCATTTATTTTTCTATCTTCTTGCGCGGTCTGCGCTTTCTTTTCGGTTTGTCGACTGTCTCGGCGGGTCTTTCCGATGTCTTTACAAGATCGAAATCCATTTTGCGTTCATCCAGGTCGACGCGGGCGATGCGTATGCTGACCGGATCGCCGAGACGGTATTGTATGCCGCTTCTTTCTCCCTGCAGACGGTGGCCGATGGGATCGAAATGGAAATAATCCTTGTCCAGCGTGGAAATATGCACCAGGCCCTCCACAAAGATATCGGTTAGTTCGACAAACAGGCCGAATGAGGTGACCGCGGAAATGATGCCGTCGAAGGTTTCGCCCAGTTTCGATTGCATGTATTCGCATTTGAGCCAGCTGACGACATCGCGCGTCGCTTCGTCGGCGCGGCGTTCGGCCGCCGAACAGTGTTCGCCGAACAGCACCATGTCGTTGACCGAGTAACCGAACGCTTCCGGCGGACGGCCTTCCAGCACGTATTTGATCGCGCGGTGAACCAGCAGGTCGGGGTAGCGCCGGATCGGCGAGGTAAAGTGCGTGTAGGCGTCCAACGCCAGTCCGAAGTGGCCCTTTGGCTCCGGGCTGTAAACGGCCTGCGAAAGCGAGCGCAGCAGCACGGTCTGGATCAGGTGTTTGTCGGCACGGTCGCCTATCTGTTCCAGCAGGCGGAAATAATCCTTGGGACTGGGGTCTTCGCCACCGCCGAGCCGTAGTCCGACTTCGCCGAGGAACAGGCGCAAGTCGGAAAGCTTTTCATCGGTGGGGCCGTCGTGATTGCGCAATAAATGCGGAATCTTGGCGCGCGCCAGAAATTTTGCCGATGCGGTATTGGCTGCCAGCATGCACTCTTCGATCAAACGATGCGCGTCGTTGCGCGTAACCGGCACGATATTTTCTATCTTGCGGTCGTCGGCAAAAACGATTTTCGATTCCTGGGTATCGAAATCCATCGCGCCGCGCGCTTCGCGCGCCTTGTGCAGTTTTTTGTAGAGCGCATGCAGAGCTTCGAGATGCGGGAGCAGGGATGACCGTTTTTCGCGCAATGCAGCGTCCTGATCGATCAGTATTGCGGCGACTTCATTGTAGGTGAGTCTGGCGTGCGAGCGCATCACCGCGGGGTAGAATGCATAACGTTCGATTTGTCCCGAACGGCCGATATGCATTTCGCACACCATGCTCAGGCGGTCTACGTCGGGATTGATCGAGCAAAGGCCGTTGGACAGAATTTCCGGCAGCATCGGGATGACGCGTTCGGGGAAGTATACCGAAGTGCCGCGTTTCTGTGCCTCTCTGTCCAGCGCCGTACCCGGCCTGACATAGTGCGATACGTCGGCAATGGCGACCAACAGCTTCCATCCGTCGCTCAGCGGTTCACAGTAAACGGCGTCGTCGAAATCGCGTGCGTCTTCTCCGTCTATGGTTACCAGCGGCAGCGAACGCAGGTCGACCCTGCCTGATTTTGCCTGTTCCGGTACATCGGGTCCGATGCCGGACAGTTCGTCGTCCACGGCTTCCGGCCATTGATTGGGCAGGTTATGAGAGCGTATTGCGACCTCTATTTCCATGCCGGCCGCCATATGGTCGCCCAGCACCTCGATGATGCGTCCTACCGGGCCGCGGCGCCGTGTCGGCTGCTCGATTATTTCTACCGCAACGATCTGGTCGGGCTGCGCGCCGCCCAGGTCCTGCTCAGGGATGATGATTTCATGGGTGATGTGCCGGCTGTCGGGTTTGACGCTGGCGACGCCGCGCTCCAGATAGAGGCGTCCGACAATTTGTTGCGTGTTGCGTTCCAGAACCTGGATAACGGCGGCTTCGCGCCTGCCGCGCCGATCGACGCCGCGTATGCTGACCACGGCGCGATCTTCGTGCATCAGCAGTTGCATTTCCTTGGGCGACAGGAACAAGTCTTCGCTGCCGTCGTCCGGTCGCAGGAATCCGAAACCGTCATGGTGGCCGAGTACGCGTCCTATCACCAGATCTTTCTGGTTAACCACGCAATAGCGGTCGGCGCGATTTTTCAGCAGTTGACCGTCACGCTCCATGGCGTTCAGCCGTCTGCGCAACGATTCGCTATCGTCGTCGTCTTCCAGGCCCAGCAGCTGGGTAATTTCATAAAAGCCGAGAGGCGCGCCTTGGTCCTTGAGCACATCGAGTATCAACTCGCGGCTCGGTATCGGCTTTTCATACTTTTCGGCTTCGCGTTGCGCATATGGATCTTCCAGCTTGATGCCGGATTCCTTCGTTGAAGAAGGGGATGTCATTGATGAGTTCCTTGGTTGTTATTCGTGTTTGTCTATAGGCCCGTCAAGCCGGTAAAGACGTAAAGGGTGAGTCTAATGTTTTAAATAATAAAACATTTAAGCCAGGTTTGTTGTTAAAGATGAAGGCTGGCGTGTCCGTCATGGAAACAGGATGAAAATCAGATAGCCGAAAAAAAGCATCAAGTGCACCACGCCCTGCAGCAGATTGGCTGCGCCGCTGATAAAAGTCAGCATGGCTATCAGCAGGGAGGCCTGCAGCAATGTGGTGTTGGCGCCGCTTAGTCCCAGTATCAGCGGGTGATCGAACCAGCCGGAGGCAATGATGATGGTGGGTACGGTCAAACCTATGGTCGAAAGCGCCGATCCCAGGCAAATATTGATGGAGCGCTGCATGTGGTTGGCGAGCGCGCTGCGTATCGCGCTTGCCGCTTCGGGAAACAGCACCAGACCGGCGATAATAACGCCTCCCAGCGCCGCAGGCGCATGAAGTTCTTCAATGCCGAAGTCTATGAGATGCGCCAGCCATTCGGATAGCAGCACGACCGGTAATATACTGATGATTAATCCGAATACGGGTTTTGTAATATCGACGAGGCGGCGCGGGCGCTTTTGCCTGACGGCGACTTCGGATGTGCTGGCAAGACTGAAGTAGGCCCGATGGCGACCGGTTTGCAGCATCAGAAAAAGCCCGTACACGACCGCGCAAAGCACGCCCAGGAATACGGATTGCGTCGGGGCAAGCGTGGGTCCGGGGGATGATTCCGTGTAGTTCGGCATGATCAGTATCAGCATCGACAGCGGTGCGATCAGTTGCAGAAATGACAGCGCGCCGCGCAGGTTGAACGACTGTTCGCGATGACGCAACGCTCCGCTGAGCAGCGCCAGCCCGGTTACGCCGTTGAGCGTAATCATCAATGCCGCGAATACTGTGTCGCGCAGCATGGCGTGATTTTCCTCGCCGCCGAACATGATGCGCAGCATCAGGGTAACTTCGATGCAGGTGGACGACAGCGTCAACACCAGGGTGCCGAAAGGCTCTCCCAGGCGTTCGGCCAGTTTATCCGCGTATCTGACTGTCGATGATACGCAGCCCAGCATGATAAGGAATATGATGCCGGCGGTTACGGCGGTAGCGCCTAGGCCCTGTGCCAGCATTGCCGGTCGGGTTGGCGGGCGGGAAAGCAATAACCATAACGCCCATCCGGACAGGGCGGGCGCCAGGCGTATTATGGCGGTTTTTGCACGAGAGGCTTTCAATTCGCTATCTTCGATAATGGCGTATTTCACTCGGGGTTATTGTCTGTCCGCAGTGGTGGGGTGTCCTTATCAAGGCTTAGTGCTCTGGAAGCTCGATCTGTTTGAAAAGCGAGCCGATTTCCTTCCTGTCGCGCAGCATCACGGCCTGCTCTATCAGTGAGCGCGTCAGGTGGGGGGCGAAAAGTTTGATGAAATCGAACATGAATCCGCGGATATACATATCGCGCTTCAAGCATACCTTGGTAATGCTTGATTCGAATAAATGGCCTACGTCCAGCGCGGTCAGCTCTGTGTCTACATCGGGATCGAAAGCCATTTTTGCGACTATGCCTATCCCTAGGCCGAGTTTGACATAGGTTTTGATGACGTCCGCATCGACGGCGGTGAGCGCAATTTGGGGGTGTATATGTTTTTTCTCGAAGGCTTTATCCAGCTGTGAGCGTCCGGTAAAACCGAAGGTATAAGTAATCAGCGGATAATCGGCCAGATTTTCGAGCGTGACGGAGCTGACTGTTGTCAGCGGATGATCCCGGGGGACCAGCACGCAGCGGTTCCACCTGTAACACGGCAGCATTAACAGGGTGTCAGATTCTTCCTGTATCGTTTCTGTGGCGATCGTCATGTCAACCACGCCTTTCAGCGCCATTTCGTGGATTTGACTGGGCGTTCCCTGGTGGATATGCAGTTTGATTGCCGGGTAAGCTTTTATGAACTCGGTAATGGTGGCGGGAAGCGCATAACGTGCCTGCGTATGCGTGGTGGCGATGCCGAGCGAACCCATCCTGCTGTTTTTATGGTCCTGAGCGACATGCTTGATGTCTCTTGCCTTGGCCAGGATATCGCCGGCAATCGCCACTATCTGTTGTCCTGCCGGGGTTATTTCCGTGAAGTGCTTGCCGTTGCGAGAGAAAACAAGGACGCCCAGCTCGTCTTCCAGTAGACGAACCTGTTTGCTGATTCCCGGCTGGGATGTGAACAGGCTGTCCGCGGTTGCCGAAACATTCAAATCATGTTGGACGATTTCCCAGATGTACCGTAGTTGCTGCAGTTTCATGTCGATTCAATGGGGGGGGGGCGGCGATTTCGGTCCGAAGCATTCCTTTGCAGTAACACCATCCGCCGCCTTAAAAATTGTACAAAAACAGACATTGGACTGTCTGATTTTGTCGTTTTGCCACAATCCTGCCTGACCAGCGCCTGGGAAGCGTTGGTTTGATCGTTTTTTCCGGCAAACTCAAGGCGAAAGTCATTTATATTGTTTTTTTTTATATAAAAAACCCGCTTTTCTTTGCCCAAGCTGCCGCTCAAATTCTATCGTTCCAGTAAGTCGGTTTTCCCGCTCTTCCCTTTCCATTCATCTGCATCGGGAAGCGCGTCCTTTACTTCGGTAATGCCTGGCCAGATTTTTGCCAGTTCGGCATTAAGCGTAATAAAATCCTCCATTGCCGCCGGTACTTCGTCTTCCGAAAAAATGGCGTTTGCCGGGCATTCGGGTTCGCACAGCGTGCAATCTATGCATTCATCCGGATCGATTACCAGAAAGTTGGGGCCTTCGTGAAAGCAATCGACGGGACAGACATCGACACAGTCAGTGTATTTGCACTTGATGCAATTTTCGGTTACTACAAAAGTCATTGATATTCCTGGTAATTTCTGGTATTGGCGATCAGCACCGCATAGCCAGTGCACTTCAGCCGGCGATGGTGGAGCATGTCGTCTCGGTTGCAAAAGCATATTTTACATGGAATATATCGGTTCAGCATCCCTGGAGCCGTTCAAAAATGCGAAAGAACTTCGTTTTTGCCGGTTACCAGCTATTAAACGGATGTTTGGACAGTTGCGTGTTGTAGTAGCGAATGTCCTCGGTTACTTCCCGTCCGAGCCATGCGGGTTTCTCGAAATACTCCTCCGGCGAAGACAGCTCAATCTCAGCGACGATCAATGCGCTATTATCGCCTTCAAATTCATCGATTTCCCATAAATGATCGCGATATCGAACCAGATGGCGAACTTTTTCAATCAATGGACCCTGCCGGAGCGATCCCAGCATATCCAGCGCATCCTGTATCGGTATCTCGTACTCGAACTCCAGGCGGCTGCTGCCGATGGTGGCGCTTTTTATATTAAGCCAGGCCTGCTCGCCGCAGGTGCGTATACGCACCGAACAATGAAGTTCGTTGTTCAGGTAGCCTTGCGTCATACGATGCGAGGCATGTATCTCCTTGCGCCAATCGTTGCCGGCGACTAAAAATTTGCGTTCTATTTCATGAGCCATGCGTAGTATGAGAGCCGGTTTGTTGTTTTTTTGTCGGGCGGTGTGCTGTTTAATCGTGCGGACCCGACGCCCATTTTTCCCATGGCGGGGTAGGGTGGAAGCGTTCATGCAGGAAATCCACGAATGTTCTGACCTTTGCCGACAAATGTTTACGGTGGGGGTATACGGCGTGTATTTCGACTTGTACCGGGTCGTAATTTTTCAGTATTGCCTGCAGCCGCCCTTTTTGCAGGTCCTGGCCGGTCATGTAGGTGGGCAGCAGCGCCAGTCCCAGGCCGCTAATGGCCGCCAGTCTTAATGCGTCGGCATTGTTGGCTTCGAGCGTGCCGGTAACCTTGACGACGGAAGTATTGCCGGTTACCGGTTCGCTGAATTGCCATTGATCACGTGGAGCAAGCGTATTGTTCACCAGACAATTGTGTTTTTTCAGGTCGTTCGGGGTAGCGGGGAAGCCGCGCCGCTTGAAATAATCGGGCGAGCCGCACACGACGCGCTGTGAACTGCCGAGTTTGCGCGCAATCAGGCTGGAATCGTGCAGTTCGTTCAGGTTGATCGCAAGATCGAAGCCCTCCTCGATCAGGTCCACATGGCCGGTTTGCAGCACCAGCTCTACATTGACGTCCGGGTAGGCTTCGTTATATGCCGCTATGGCCGGCGCAATATGATAGGTGCCGAAAAACGGCGTCGCATTAACCTTGAGCGTGCCTCTGGGCTCGGTTTGCAGGCGGGTTACGGATAGTTCCGTTTCTTCGATATCGTCGAGTATTTGCAGGCAGCGTTCCAGGTAGGCGATGCCGACTTCGGTAAGATTGAGATTGCGGGTGGTTCTGTTCAGTAAGCGGATGCCCAATGTATTTTCGAGTTGCATCACGTGTTTGGTGGCCATCGCACGCGAAAGGTTCAGTTCTTTTGCCGCTGCCGCGAAGCTTCCCGCCTTGGCGACTTTGGTAAATACAATCATGCTGGTCAGTTTGTCCATGTTGGATTCCTGAGTTTATTTTTTATGAGGAAACAATCAATAAAGAATTTTGGGTATTGTATACAAGTTGTTGGTTTTGTATAGTCGTATACAGCATTAAAACTTGTGAGGTAGCTATCATGAAAAAAAATATTCTGGCTTTTGCCGTTTTACCGGTCGTTCTTTGGGGCGGTCAAGTTAGCGCCGATGACAGTTCTCAGCGGATAGCCGATTCCAATGTCGCCAAGTGGAATGAGGCATTCGCGCACGGTAAGGTGGACGATATTGTCGCTCTCTATGCCGATAACGCCATGCTGGTTCAGCCGAATGGCACGATCTCGAAAAATACAAGCGAAATTCGTGCCTTTTGGCAGACATTGATTGAAAAGCGCGGCGGCGTTCTGGCGATCGATGTGATCGAGGTTAAAGACGAGCATGAAGATACTATCGTGACAACTACGCGTATTTCCGAGGTAAAAACGCTTCCGGCCGCCGCACAGGTCATGAAATACCACTATGACGGCGTGCTGTACAGCGTATTGAAACGGCAGCGTGACGGTTCCTGGAAGGCGCAGGTTCAGCAGTGGCGTGATAACGGGCATGGCGTATAGTTATTGTATAATGGGACGGCAATGAGGGTTTTCTGTCGGTTCACGGAGTGATACTATTCCCTAGGAAACTACCCGGAAATATTTGCTGCACGCCGGGTGTGGCTTCCCGCGCGGTTTAAAGCAGTTTGTTGAATTTGAATGGAGATCGTCATGACACATGTGTTACCGGAACTACCTTATGATAAAAGTGCTCTGGCCCCGCATATTTCTGCGGAGACCCTGGAATATCACTACGGCAAGCACCATCAGACCTATGTGACCAATCTTAATAACCTGATCAAGGGTACCGAGTTCGAAAACCTGTCGTTGGAGGAAATCGTAAAAAAATCCAGCGGCGGTATTTTTAATAATGCGGCGCAGGTGTGGAATCATACCTTCTACTGGAACAGTCTGTCTCCTCAGGGCGGCGGCGGGCCGAGCGGTGTGCTGGCCGACGCGATTAATCAAAGTTTCGGTTCCTTTGACAAGTTCAAGGATGCTCTGACCCAGTCTGCCGTTACTACCTTCGGTTCCGGCTGGGCTTGGCTGGTAAAAAATGCGGATGGCAGTCTTGCCGTGGTCAGCACCAGTAACGCGGCAACGCCGTTGACTACGGACCAGAAGCCATTGTTGACGGTCGATGTATGGGAACACGCTTACTATATCGATTATCGCAATGCGCGTCCCAAATATCTCGAGGCGTACTGGAATCTGGTTAACTGGGCGTTTGCGACCAAGAATTTCGTTGCCTGATTCCGGGCAGTCAGCGCGGTTTGCCTGACGGTTGCCGCATTTTGTCGAATAGGGCAGGTACTTGAGTACCCGCCCTATTCTTTTTTTGCCGATCAATTGGTGTAGGCGGGCCTTTTGGGTTGTCCGTTGCCCAGCGGTTCTCCGCCGCAGCCGGTGGCGCTGACGACTGTAAGACCGAGCATGATAATAAGTACGATACTTTTCAGGATAGACATGGGTTTAGCCATAAGGATTTGAAAGTTGATAAAACCGGCCTTCCGTTCGCCTGCCCAGGTCGAAAAAAGGGCGTACGATCCGAGATATGGGTTGTTTTGCCGGGCCTGCGCCGCATGATACACCTCGTATGCTCCCGCTGCCTATGGGTTGGCGCATTCTCGTCATTATTTTGTCACACGCGGTGGCGGTCAGTTACCGCCTGCCAGTCGCCGCAGGTTATTGGATGGTAAAAGTTGGCGGTATAGCTGCCGATACCTGGCGCTCTCTGCAAAACTCGGTTCGCATGTTTATATATGTTTTTGTGGAACGATTGTTAATGGCTCGATTCCGGTTTTGTCTTATTCATAGAGCGACAGCAGATAACTGTGAAGGTTGCTGGCCTTTCCTTTCAATTCCAATTTCTTGCGGATATGCTTGCGGTGAATGCTGACGGTTCCAGGCGAGAGATTCAATGTTTTTGCGATCAGCTTGGTGGCCAGCCCCTGCCTGACCAATGACGCCACCTGAATTTCTACTGGGGTTAACTGCTGGTAGACGGCAGGCAGATTTTCTGCGCGTCCGTAGGATTTTACCAGGTGCCGTAGATTGATTTCGAGAATGTCGATCAAACGACCTTGATTTTCATCGATAGCCGCCCCCTTTAACCTGGTCAGGAAGGGTATGACTGTTCTCTCTATTTCATGTGAAAGCTGATTTTGGGCTTCGGATTTGTCTGTTTCCCGATACTTGAGCAGAACGTCGAGCGCGGTATTGACCAGCGCCGATTCCTGCTTGAATTTTTCCAGCTCCATTTGCGTGTGTGCCACCTGATTTTCCAGACGATCGCGGGTATCGAACAATATCTTTTCGGCTTGTTTTTGTGCTGTGATCTCCGTGAAAGAGCCGACATAATGGGTTATATGTCCTTCGTCGTCGGCGACTGCGGCTATGGTGCTCCATAACGGGAACACCTCGCCATTCTTACCTTTGTCCCAGATTTCGCCCTGCCAGTAACCATGGTGCTTTACCGATGCCCAGATAGCCCGATAAAAATCCTCGTTATGCAGGCCTGAATGCAGGAAGGACGGTTTCCGGCCGCAGGCTGCTTCAGCACTGTAGCCGGTGATACGGCTGAAAGCGCGATTAACGCGAAGGGTGGTTTTGTCCGCATCGGTTACCAGGATGCCGGCCTGCGTTTCGAAGGCTACGGCGGCAATGCGCAGCGCCTGATCCGCACGTTTGCGTTCGGTGATGTCGGTGAGGATGATGCCCATCAGCACAGGAGAATGGAGTGTTTCCATCGGCCGGCAATCGAGCTGGGCATGCCATACGGCGCCACCGGTGTGGCGGAGCGCCAGTTCAACGCTTTGTTTTCCGCCCTGCTGCATTGCCTGCCGGTAATAACGATGCCAGCGGTCGCTGTCTTCGGCTGCGACAAAGTGCGCAAAACGGCGGTTGATCAGTTTTGTGCGATCGACGCCGAGCAGTTTGGCGCAAGTCAGGTTGGCTTCTATAATTGATTCGTCTTCGGCAAGTGTGATATAGCCGACTGGAGCGAAATCGTAGAGCCGCAGATAACGGTCGCGGGACGCTTCCAAAGCCGTTTGAGCTTGGCATAGTTCCTCATGCTGCATTTCCAGTTCAATCTGATGCACCTGCAACTCGTGGAGCAGTTCCTGCGCGGCAGGCTGCTCAATTTCAGGCGCGCGGGCTATGCAGGCCTCAGCCTTGGCGCGCAATGGTTGCCGATGTTTGATGTATTTATCGTTCATGCATCGACCTCCATCGACAGCAATATCAGTTGCGGCTCACCGGCCTTGCCTATGAATTGACGGGCGTTCAGCACTATCCTGCGATGACCGATAACCGGGAAGTCCTGTTCCAGCACAAAGCCTTCGAATCCCCGGTCATCAGGCAGTATTTTCTCCAGTAATTCATGCAGGGCGGGGTGGTCCCACTGGCGGCAGCCAAGATCGAAAATCAGGCTGCCTGCGGTCTCTTCCGCCGTAACCTGGAATTCCTGGTAAAATGAGCGGCTGGCGGTGACCACCTTCATCGTGCTATCCAGCACGACCAGCGGTTCGCGTACCGTATTCACTATGCCTTCGGCCAGGTTAAGGGCTTCTTGCGCCGCTACCGCATTGATGCGTGCGGTGATATCGGTAAAAGTCAGTACGATGCCGTCTATGACGTTATCCAGCATACGGTAAGGCTGGATGCGCGCCAGCACCCAGGCGTTGCCGTTGATTTTCAGCTCGCGCTCATAAGGCATCAGCGATTCCAGTACGGACCGGGCTGCGGGCAGCAGCTCGCCTCCCTCTTCCACAACCGGCTTGAAGTCGTTTAAAGGCCGGCCCACGTCGGTGGCGATCAGGGGGTAGATGCGTACCGCCTCTTGCGTGAAACTGCGTATCATCAGGCGCCGGTCGAGGAAAATGATGCCGACGCTGATATTGTCGAGCAGATTTTTCATGTCGTTCTGCATTCTTTCAAGTTGCTCGATTTTGCTGTGCAGCTCGGAATTGACCGTAATCAGTTCTTCATTGGCCAGATGCAGCTCATCCGTGGAGGTTTCCAGTTCTTCGTTGGTTGATTGCAATTCTTCGTTGGTTGATTGCAGTTCTTCATTGGTCGACTTGAGCTCTTCGTTGGATACCTGCAGTTCTTCGACGGTGGTCTGATGGCATTCTTTGAGATATGCCAGATCGCGTTCCAGTTCTTCGATGCGCCCCGGTTTCGCACTGCGCTCACGTCCGAGTTTTACTGCCGTATCGGTGACGTCATGGAAACTGACCAGTAGCAGTCTCTGCGCGCCAACGGGGCAGGGCAGTGGCTTGACGCTCAGACTGAGCGAGGTAGAACCGCCATAGGACTCGATCCGTACTTCCCGGTTCAATGTGGCAATTCCCTCGCCTGCGGCTGCGTGGAACGCGGAACGCAATTCCAGTTCCAGCCCTTCGCGCGCCATTTCGATCACATTAAGCTTCGTATGCTCCGACGCTGGATGCAGGTATCTGCCGGTCTCGCCATGCGAGCAAATAATATCGCCCTGAAGGTTGGCTGTCACCGAGGCCTGTGCAAAACATTGTACCGGCGTCCAGTAGTTAGCGTGTTGTAACGGTTTGGTTCTGCTTGCTTTTTTCATGGCTTGTTCTGGCGGTTTGCCGCCGCTTTCCGCCGGTCTGTGCATACCTCGCGCCATCGCCGCCCTGGAAGATAAATTGGAATGGCTGACACGATAAAATTTCCACTTGCGGTGAATGGATGAAAACAGTTCGGTATGATTGCCTATGCTCTCCGATGGCGACAGGAACAGCACTCCGCCTGGGTTGAGCGCATAGTGGAATTTCGGAATCAGCCGGTTTTGCAGTTCCGCAGTCAAATAGATCAATAAATTCCGGCAGCTTATCAGATCGATTCTGGTGAAGGGAGGGTCTTTGATCACGTTCTGAGTGGCGAACACCACCATTTCGCGGATATCTTTTTTTACCCGGTATCGGGCATCCTCTCTGGTGAAGAATCGCTGTAGCCGCTCCTGGGCAACATCCTGGGCGATACTGGGCGGATAAATGCCCTGGCGGGCAACAGCAATGGCGCTGTCATCCAGATCGGTGCTGTATATTTGCGTCTTGAACGGCTGATGGGTTTTCTCCATCAATTCGCGCAGCAGAATGGCGATGGTGTACGCTTCTTCGCCGGTGGCGCAGCCGGCTACCCAGACGCGAAACACGTAATCATCCGCTTTGTCTCTGCACATCTTCGGCAAGATATCATTCCGCAGCACGGCAAACGCCTCTGCGTCCCGGAAGAAGCCGGTGACATTGATCAGCAGCTCCTTGAACAGATTGCGCGACTCGTCCGGGTTTTCTTCAATGTAATGGGCGTAGACTTCGATATCTTCGATATGTAGCTGGTGCATACGGCGTTCGATACGACGGACGATGGTGCTTTTTTTGTATAGCGAAAAGTCGTGACCGGTAAAGTCCAGCAACTGCTTCAGGATAGCCCTGATCCCGCTTTTCATTGTAGAAAAGGCAGGTGTTTCAGTCTGGGAGGCCAAAGTGCCGGCGCAGGCCAGAACCGCCTCAGGCATTTTATCGACGGGCAGAATATGCGTGGCGCAACCCGCTTGAATGGCGCTGGACGGCATGCCGTCGAATTCGGCGGTATCAGGTTGCTGCGCGAAGGTGACGCCACCCTGATCCTGAATGGCTTGTAATCCCAATGTGCCGTCGGTACCGCTGCCGGAAAGGACGATGCCGATAGCGCTTTTCTTCCTGTCTTCAGCCAAAGACCCAAGGAACTTGTCTACCGCCATGCGCTGGCCGCGAGGCTCAAGCGGTACGCTCAGTTGCAATCTTCCCTGTGCGATGACCATCTCGCGGTTGGGAGGGATGACATACACGCGGTTGGGCTCGACCGGCATTTGATCCAGCGCTTCGGCCACCGGCATAATGGTGCTGCGTTGCAGGATATCGGCGAGCAGGCTGTCGCGGTCAGGGTCGAGATGCGACACCAGCACGAAAGCCATGCCGGTGTCGGCAGCGGTATGTAGAAAGAATTGCTTGAACGCTTCCAGTCCGCCGGCGGAAGCTCCTATGCCGACAATGTGAAAAACAGTTGCCGCATCATCTGTTTTCTTGATCGGCATTGAATGCTACCTTGGTTTAGCCATGAAGTCTGCCGGCGGTTCTCCGAAGTACGGGGCGGCGATGCCTACTGGTTGCCCGGTTCGCTTGCGCTTGCCCGGCGTCACCGACGTTTTTATCTCTCATGCATGACTTCCATCGGCGGCAATTTCAGTTGCGGCGGAATGAGTGGCGGACCGCTGGCATAAAACTTCAAAATAACCCGAATGAGGTATTCACTATCAGTCTATTTTCATTATTCTGGTAATAAGAAGTAAGTACTTATCTCATTGTAAGGAAGTCCTTATTTTTTATCAATGTTTCAAGACTGCATTGTGCGCTGATTTCCGGAACGGAATATGGCGGCCGGCCGCAACCGCAAAATAGGTTTACCTCGAACAGAGAGCGAAATACCGTGTGCAAACTAAACGATGTTCGAAACCGGTATGGCGCTTTGTCGCTCTCATGTCAACCTGTTCGACGAATGTGAAAACTATCAACCTGCTTCGCGGGGCGAAGTCTGGCCTCGGTTTAAGAGCGTCCGGCCATCACCATAGGCATCGTCGGCTACCTGGCTTGTTTCAACGGCGCTGACGGCAAGCACGACAAGAGCCCGCAACTCTTTTATTCAGAAGCTTGGGAGGAAAAATGTCTTTAATTACCTGGAGCGACTTTCTTAGCGTTGAAATGGCGGAAATTGATGGGCAGCACAAGAGGATGGTGCGACTGATTAATGGCTTGGACGAACATATGCGGAAGGGCGACGCCAACGATATCATGGCCGGGGTTTTTAACGGGATAGTCGAATTCGCCGGTATTCATTTCGCGACGGAAGAACAATGGATGGCGCGATACGACTTTCCCGGTTTTCCTGAGCACGTGCTGGAACATCAACAGTTTACAGCCACAGCGGTCGAACTGCAAAACCGCTTTAGCAGTAACCAAGCCGAGGTTACTGCCCACACCATGGTGTTTTTGCAGGATTGGTTTTATCACCATCTGCTGGGGACGGATAAACTGCTTGAGAAGCACCTGCATGCTATGAGCACCGGTCATTTGAGCAGCAGCCAACTGGGATCCAAAGATGCCCAGGCGGCTGGTGGCGTTTCAGTGATGCTCCGGTCACCCTCGCTTTATGATGGGTATACCGCGACCGTACCCTTGCTTTTCAGACGAGTCGTATAGGGCGAATACAGGGACAGCCATGAGTGATGCTGCCGCGCTTTAGAACAGAGGGCGTCAATAGTGAACAGCAATTCTTACAAATCCGATGTGGAAAAGCTTTCAGACTTCATATCCGGGATCATCGAAGGGCGCGACCCGGATTTGTACGGGCATCACCAGCGGATCGGAAAGATTGCAATGTTATTTGCGCAACATATCGGTTGCTCGGCGGAAGACTCGGAACTGCTCGCGATTGGAGCTCGTATACACGACATCGGCAAGCTGTCCATTAACGAACATATCCTGAACAAACCCACGCAGCTTACCGCGACCGAGTTCTCATTGATCAGGCAACATACCGAAATAGGCGAAAGACTGCTTGCTCCCCTGAAGCTGGATGTGCGTATCGCCGAAATCGTGCGCTTCCACCACGAAAACTACGATGGCAGCGGATATCCGCAAGGTCTGGCAGGGGAGGAAATTCCGTTTTTGTCCCGGGTGGTCAGAGTTCTGGACTCCTTGGACGCGTTAACTTCGAACAGGCCCTATCACCCGCGCGTTTCATGCGACGAGGCTTTGTGCGTAATGCAGCGTGATTCCCATGTTTACGATCCGTTCCTGCTCGAATCATGCTGCGAAATGATGAACAAACACCTCATAGAGGTGTAAGCTAAAACCGCCAAAATTCCGTCAGCGCGAATTGGCATACCCCATGGGTGTGCTGAATTGCGTTTTTTGCCAAACATGAAACGCAAACTGCCGGCATTACTTCCATCATTGATGTATAAAAAAAATCAGCGCCTCCCAGACTTACGCGGACTCAGAACCATGACCACGAATAACACGCACGGCGTCGCGGCGTCGCCAGTCACGATGACAGAGGAAGAATTGCAGGCTTCCGCGATACGATACCGCTGTCTTTTCCCGTCGATTGAAGACGGCATTTTGATCCTCAATGCGCAATCCGGCATGATCGAAGATGTCAACCCAGCCTTGACGGCCCTGCTGGGATACTCGCGGGAGGCGCTGCTCGAAAAGTTTCTATGGGACATCGGTTCATTCAGGCATGTCGTGTCCGACCGGGCGGGCTTGCTGGACCTGCAGAGCCGAAAATACATATGCTATGACGATGTGCCGCTGGAGACTGCGGACGGCGCCGTGATGTATGTAGAGTTCATTAGTCACGTTTATCCTGATGCCGAAGTTCAGGTAATCCAATGCAATATACGCAGCATGACTGCACACCGGCGCGGCGCGGAACAAACGGAGGAAGCAATAAGTCAGCGCACGCTGGAGCTGATTCGGGCTCGCGATGCCGCCGAATCGGCCAATAAGGCCAAAAGCCAGTTTTTGGCCAATATGAGCCATGAGCTGCGTACCCCGCTAAACGCTATTCTCGGTTTCTCCAGCATGATGCGCCGCGATCCTCTCATAACCGAAAGCCAGCGCGAAAACCTCAACATCATCAATAGTAGCGGTGCGCACCTGCTGAGCCTGATCAATGAGGTGCTGGACATGGCTAAAATCGATGTGGGAGGCCTGCAACTGGAGACCGCTCCGTTCGATCTGGGCGGAATGCTGCGCGATGTCACAGAAATGATGCAGTTGCGCGCCCATGAAAAAGGCCTGCAACTCCTGCTTTACCAGACATCCGTATTTCCGCGTTACATCCAGGGCTACGAGGAGCGCCTGCGTCAGGTACTGGTCAAGCTGGTGGACAATGCGCTGAAATTCACCGAACGGGGCGGCGTGACCATACGTTTTGGCGTGAAACAAAACGCCAGGCAACACATGGTGATCGAGATCGAGGATTCCGGAGTCGGCATCGGTACTGAAGACAGGAAGCGCTTGTTCGAACCCTTTGTGCATATGGCGGAAGGAGGGGGTCAACAGGGCGCCGGACTGAGTCTGGCGATCTCGCGCCAGTTGATCGAGCTGATGGGCGGCAGCATTGTTGTCGAAAGCACGCCGGAGAAAGGCTCGCTGTTCCGGATTGAATTACCGATGGAGCTTGCGAAAGCCGAAGATGTGTTCAAGTCTGAAAATCAGGGCGAAGTGGAGGGGCTTGCTCCGGGTCAGCCCAGCTATCGTATTTTGATCGCCGAAGATCGGCGCGACAACCGGCTGCTGCTCAGCCGGCTGATGACCAATATCGGTCTGGATGTGAAAGTGGCGGAAAACGGCGAGCAGTGTGTGGAACTCTTTCAGAGCTGGCATCCCGATCTTATCTGGATGGATAGACGCATGCCGGTCTTGGACGGCGTGGAAACCACGCGGTGCATTCGCCGGTTGCCAGAAGGCCGGGCAGTAAAGATCGTCGCGGTTACCGCGTCGGTCACCTCTGAGCAGCATCAGGAAATGCTGGCTGCCGGGGTGGACGATTGTGTGAGCAAGCCCTATCGTTTCAAGCAAATCTATGACAGTCTGGCGCGGCAACTGGGCATTACCTATCGCTATGCCGAAGCCGGAGAGGCTGCGGGCGCCGCGCTGAAACCGGCAATGCTCGCCAGGTTGCCGTCCGGGTTGCGAATTGAACTGCGGGACGCCCTGATACGGCTGGATAGCGACCGTATTGCGGCGGCGATTCGGCAGATTAGTGACATCGACGCAGATTTGGGCCGTACGTTGTCCGGGTTGACGGAAAATTTCGACTACCCGGCCATACTGAACGTTCTGCGGGAGCGGGGTTCGGAGAATTGACCATGGATCTTTTGGGTTCTCCTGGGTTTCGTGGACAGAGAGACCCGTTTGTAAGCAGCGCCAAGGAGCCAATCAATGAGTAATGACGCAGAAAATATTGCCGAACAAATGGCGGCCCTGAAAATCCCTTTGGATCGCGACCTGTTCATGCGCACCCTGATCCGGGAGCTGGCCGACGTGCTGCAGGATGTAGTCGGCGCCGAGCAGGCGTCGAGCTTTATCAGCGTAGTCGGTCAGTTGATGGGCAAGCGGATCAACGAACAGTATTGCAAGGCCCTCGACGCAACTTCGCTGAGCAGGGAGCAGGTTGCAGCGGTGCTGGTGGATTTGAAAAAGCGCATCGGAGGCGATTTTTTCATAGTCGCGCAGGATGATGAGAAAATCATTTTTGGCAGCCGATCGTGCCCGTTCGAGGAAAAAGTGGTTGGACAAAAGGCGATGTGCATGATGACTTCCAATGTTTTCGGCAGCATCGCAGCCGCCAACCTGGGCTACGCCAAAGTACACCTGCAAGCTACTCTTGCCGAAGGACAGCCCGAATGCCGCGTGGTGGTGTTTTTAAAGATGAGCGACGAAGCGGATGCGGTAGAGGGCCGGGAATACTTCAAGAGCGCAGCCGGATGATTGCGAGGGAAACCGCCCAGTTGCTTCGACTGATAACGGGCCCGTTTCTGGTGGTCGACGGAGCCTGCGAGGTTGTTTTCGCCAATCAATCCTTCTGCGAACTGCTTAAATGGGAAAAAGGCCGGTTGATCGGCCGCTCTTTCATGGAACTGGTCGCGGAGCCACGGGAAAAAACCAGACAGACCTTGAAACTGTTTTTCGGCAGCGGCGAGTGGCTGGTGGGCCGCTTGTCTCTGCATAAGGGCGATGGGAGCAGACTGGAGTTCCCGTGCAAGGGGTGCGTGATGCAACGGCCATCCCCCGGACAGCAGCTTTTGGTCATTATTCAATTCGACGAACCTATTCAGTTTCAGGCATTGGTCCAAAAAGTCGAGGAGCTCAACACCGAAATCCGGCGCAGGCGGCTGGTCGAAGAGCAACTGCGGGAACGCTCCGTCAAACTTGAACAGGAAGAGGATGCATTACGCGAAAGTGAACACTTCCTCAGTTGTGTAATAGACCACATTCCCAATTTACTATTTGTAAAAGACGCCAATGACCTGTGTTTTGTTAGGTTTAATAAAGCCGGAGAAGCGTTGCTTGGCTATACGCGCGAAGAGTTGCTGGGAAAAAACGATTATGATTTTTTTCCAAAAGCGCAGGCGGACTTTTTCGTAGCGAAAGACCGGGCGATTCTCGACAGCGCCGAGCCGCTGGATATACCGGAAGAGCCTATCAGTACGAGACTGCTGGGTCTGCGTTATTTGCATACGAAAAAAATTCCTATTTTTGCCGGTGACGGGAGCCCTCGTTATCTTCTCGGTATTTCAGAGGACATCACCGAACGCAAGCGGGAGAAGGATGCTTTACGCGAAAACGAGGAGAAGTTGCGCAGTCTCTACGAACTCTCGCCCCTGGGTATTGCATTGACGGATATGAATGGGCGTTATGTGGAGTTCAACGAATCGTTCCGGCGCATCTGCGGTTATAGCGAGGAGGAGTTGAAGACGCTGGACTACTGGACCCTGACACCCAGGAAATACGAGGCGGACGAGGCGCGGCATTTGGAATCGCTCGCAGGTACAGGGCGCTACGGCCCCTACGAAAAAGAGTATGTGCGCAAGGACGGCAGCCTGATTCCTCTCCGTTTCAACGGAATATTGGTTACGGGACGCGACGGCCGGATGTACATCTGGTCCATTGTCGAAGACATCACCGAAAGCAAGCGGGCGGAAATGGAGTTGCGGGCAGCATCGCTGTATTCACGCAGCCTGATTGAGGCAAGCATCGATCCGTTGGTGACCATCAGCCCGGAGGGGAAAATTACAGACGTTAATCTGGCTACCGAGGCCATTACCGGCAGGAAGCGTTCCGAGTTGATTGACACCGATTTCGCCGACAACTTTACCGAGCCGGACAAGGCGCGTGCGGGCTATCGGCAAGTATTCGCCAGGGGCTTCGTTCGTGACTTTCCACTGACCCTGCGCCATATCTCCGGAAAGGAAACCGAAGTGAACTATAACGCCAGCGTCTACCTCAACGAAGAGGGTGAAGTGGCGGGGGTGTTTGCCGCCGCGCGCGATATCACCGAACACAAGCGGGCGGAAGCGGCCCGGACGCAGCTGGCGGCCATCGTGGAGTTTTCCAACGATGCGATTATCGGAAAAACGCCGGACGGCATTATTACCAGCTGGAACAAAGGCGCCGAGAGAATTTACGGCTATTCCGCAGATGAAGTCCTGGGTAAGTCGATCACCTTGCTGGGACCCGAACGCCATGCCGAAATCCACGGGCTGCTGGAAACGATACGCAAGGGCGGCACCGTCGTAAACCACGAGACTGAGCGAGTCTGCAAGGGTGGGGCCCTGATCCACGTCGCTCTCACTCTTTCGCCGATCAGAGACGCTTCCGGCAATATCTCCGGCATATCCACCATCGCACGCGACATTACCGAGCGCAGGCAGGCGGAAACCGAGTTGCGCGCGCTCAAGAATGAACTTGAACAGCGTGTAGTCGAACGCACCCGGCAACTCGAAGCCGCCAACAAGGAGCTCGAAGCTTTTGCATATTCCGTTTCGCACGACTTGCGCACGCCGTTGCGCGCCATAGACGGATTTTCCCGTATCCTGCTGGATGAGTATCCCGGCAAGCTGGATAAAGAAGGCAGACGGCTGCTTAATGTGGTGAGGGACAATACCTGCAGAATGGGGCAACTCATCGACGACATGCTGAAGTTCTCCCGCACAGGTCGTGTGGAGCTGACTTTATCCCTTATAGACATGGAGAGACTGGCCCATGAGGTTTTCGAAGAACTTCGTCCTGCTGGCGCCGGCGACAGGCTGCAGCTGGAAATAGAGGCGATTCCCCCGGCTATGGGCGACAGCGCCATGATGCGTCAGGTTTTTGTCAATTTGCTGTCCAATGCGATCAAGTTCAGCCATTCCAGGGATATCGCCAGAATCAAGGTGGGTGGTTCCATTGCAGGGAGTGAAGCTGTTTATTATGTGATGGATAATGGTGTAGGCTTTGACAACCAATATGTCGATAAACTGTTCGGCGTGTTTCAGCGCCTGCATAGCGTGAACGAGTTCGAGGGAACGGGTATCGGACTCGCGATAGTCAAACGCATCATCACCCGTCACGGCGGACGGGTTTGGGCTGAAGGAGAGGTTGGCAGGGGCGCAACGGTACATTTCACCTTACCGGTCAGAGTATGTGCTGATTAACTCGAAATAAGCTGGCGCCGGTAAACCCACTAGTGTGGGCTGAATTATTGCTGAACGGGACAAATCTGTGTTTATAAAGGAAAATATATATGGATGATGCAGTAAAAGAAGTTGAAATCCTGCTGGTTGAAGACAATCCGACCGATGCGGAACTGGCGATACGGGCGCTTAAAAAAAACAATTTCGCCAATAAACTGGTATGGGTAAAAGATGGCGCGGAAGCATTGGATTTCCTTTTCGCTACCGGAGCCTATAGCGGACGCCAGGTGACAAATGGCCCCAAGGTGATTCTGCTGGACCTGCGCCTGCCCAAGGTGGACGGTATGGAAGTGCTGCGCCGGATCAAGGACGATGAGCGTACCCGTATTATCCCTGTGGTGGTGCTGACCTCTTCCACTGAGGACAGAGATGTCGCGGAAAGTTACCAGCTCGGCGTCAACAGCTATATCAGCAAACCTCTGGAATTCGACCAGTTCGCCAAGACAGTATCCGAACTGGGACTGTACTGGCTGCTGGTGAATCGCCCGCCGCTTGCCGCGAAGTAGCCGTGGCGCAGACCGCCATGAATCGGGGGGCGCGTGTCCTGATGTTGGAGGACTCGCTTACTGACGCGGAATTGGCTGAGCGCGAACTGCGCAAGTCGGGTATGACTTTCAGTTCAATGCGCGTGGATACTCGTGATGCGTTCATCCGGGCGCTGGATGACTTCCGTCCGGATATTGTGCTGTCCGACTACAAACTGCCCGATTTCGACGGCATGACCGCGCTGGAAATTGTGCGCGGCAACCACCCTGACGTGCCGGTGATCATGGTCACCGGCGCGCTTAGCGACATCGAAGCGGTGAAGCTGATCCAGGCGGGGGCCAAGGATTATGTACTGAAAGACGGGTTGGCGCGGCTGGCGTCGTCCGTCCGTCAGGCGTTGTCTGCAGAGCGGGGTATTCGCGCGCGCAAGGCGGCGGAGAAAGCGCTGAGGGAGAGCGAGGAGCGCTTTCGCTCTCTGGTGGAAAGCACCAGCGACTGGATATGGGAGATCAACGCGCAGGCGGTCTACACCTATGCCAGTCCCCAGGTGTTTGACCTGCTGGGTTACAGCGTTGGGGAGATTCTCGGCAAGACGCCATTCGATCTGATGCCGCCAGCTGAATCGGGGCGGGTCAAGGCGGTATTCAATGACATCGCCAGTGAGAAGAAGCCGTTCCGTCTTTTGGAAAACGCCAATCTGCACAAGGATGGCAGGGTGGTTTTTCTGGAAAGCAGCGCTACCCCTATATTTGACGCCGAGGGCAGGCTGAAGGGGTATCGCGGAATTGACCGTGACATTACCGAACGGAAGCGTGTCGAGGAAAATTTCAGGCGTTACAAGGATCAGCTGGAGGAAACGGTAAGGCAACGTACGGAGGAGTTGCAGCTGGCGCGCGATGCGGCCGAGGCGGCCAACAAGGCCAAGAGCCTGTTTCTTGCCAACATGAGCCACGAGTTGCGCACACCGATGAATGCCATACTCGGCTTCTCTCATATGATGCGCCGCGACCCGCATCTGACCGAAAGTCAGCGTGAAAATCTCAATATCATCAATCGTAGCGGCGAGCATTTGCTGAGTTTGATCAATGATGTGCTGGAAATGGCAAAAATCGAGTCTGGACACCTGCAGTTGGAAATAGCTCCATTCGATTTGGGCGGCATGGTGCGGGAAGTTGTCGAGATGATGCGATTGCGCGCAGAAGAAAAGGGCTTGCAGCTGGCGCTCGATCTGGCCTCCTCTTTTCCGCGAAATATCAGGGGCGATGAAGCGCGGATACGCCAGATTCTGGTCAATCTGGTCAGCAACGCTGTGAAATTCACCAAACAGGGTCAGGTTACTGTCCGTCTCGGCGTCGAGTGCAATTCCAATTTCAATCAACATTTACGAATCGAGGTCGAAGACACCGGCCCCGGTATCAGCCAGCAAGATCAGCAGCGTCTGTTCCATCCTTTCGTGCAATTGGCGGATGGCGGAGAACAAAAGGGCACCGGACTGGGTTTGAGTATCTCTCGTCAGTTTGCTCAGTTGATGGGCGGTGACATAGGCGTCGACAGCACAGCCGGGAAAGGGGCATTGTTCTGGGTTGACTTGCCGGTGGAGCTGGTGAGCGCTGCCGACGTTTTCAAGCCGGAGAAACGCGGCGAAGTGGCGGGACTTGCTCCTGGGCAGCCAAGCTATCGCATACTGATCGCCGAGGATCAGCAAGAAAACCAGTTATTGCTCGGCAAGCTAATGACCGGCCTTGGTCTCGAAGTGAAAGCGACCGGGACCGGCGAGCAATGTGTGAAACTCTTCCAGGATTGGCATCCGGATCTCATTTGGATGGACAGGCGCATGCCGGTTATGGATGGGGATGAAGCCGCCCGGCGCATCCGTCAATTGCCGGAGGGCCAATCGGTGAAGATCGTCGCCGTAACCGCTTCGGTTTTTAGCGAAGAGCAGCAGGAACTGCTTGATGCGGGGATGAACGATATCGTGCATAAGCCCTACCGCTTCGAAGAAATCTATGACAGTCTTGCGCGGCAACTGGGCATCAAATATCGCTATCATGCCGAGGTCGAGGAACACAATATTCCAGTGGTTCTGACGCCGGCGATGCTGGCCGTATTGCCGGCCGCAGTGCGTCAACAGCTCAGGGAAGCGCTGGAAAGCTTGGATAGCGGGCGCATCACGGCTATAATCCGGCAGATAGGCGAGTGCGATGCGCATCTGGGGCGTAAGTTGTCCGGCCTGGTGGAGTATTTCGATTATCCTGCTATATTGAACTCGCTCGGCCGGACCGCCGACCTTTCGGTCGCGTCAGCGTCGCTATCGCACCCTGGGCATCAACCGGATGCCCAATGTTTTAAACCGCCTGTGTAAAAAGCCTTGTTTTGCCTGTTTCCGGCCGGTTTTGATTAAATTCATGCTTCACAAGCCGGCAGTATTGGCGGATAGGTTGCGGGGTTGCTTTGCTAACCGGTTGTTGTATCAGGGCTGGCGACGTTATGCGGTCCGTCACAAGGCTGGGCGAAATAACTGAAACGGTTACGGCCCGCATTTTTGGCTTCATACATCGCTCTTTCGGCATTATAGAGCAGCTCTTTGATGGTAACGGCGTCGTTTGGATAAAAGGCTATGCCGATGCTGGCTGAAAGGCGGGTTGTTTCGTCTCCCGATGCGTAAGGCTGGTTCAATGCTTGAATAATTTTCTGGGCGACGCGTTCGATATTGGTTGGGACGGCTATTTCAGGCAGAATAACGGCAAACTCATCGCCGTCCAACCTCGCGACGGTATCCGATTCGCGCACGCTTGCGCCAATGCGGCGCGCGGCTTCTATCAGCAAACTGTCGCCTTCGTCATATCCCAAATGTTCATTTATCTCCTTGAGGCGGTCGATGTCTATAAGAAATAACGCCAGGGACATATCCGCCCCAGCCGAATCTTCGACACCTTGCTTCAGCCGTTCATGGAACATCTGCCGGTTGGGTAGTTGCGTCAGGCCGTCGAAATGCGTCTGACGCCACGTCAGTTCTTCCGCCAGCTTGCGTTCGGAGAGGTCGCGCACGACTGCCTGCAGAATGGGCTTACTCTCCAGTATCGTCCTGCTCAGCATTACTTCTGCAGGAAAGCTTGCGCCGGTATCGGCACGCTCGAATACCCAATCAAAATGTTGATTGCCTTCGTTCAGGGCCTGGGCGATCTTCTGGTCGGCCAGCGTTCTGGAATTGGCGCCGCAGGGTTGCTCCGGCGGAGACAAGTCGGCGAGGTGCAAATAAAACGCTTCCTGGCTGGCGCAACCGAAAACTGTCAAGGTCGCTTCGTTACAGTCGAAAACGCTTTGCTCATCCAGCAGCATGACCGCATCAACGGTCGAATCATAAAGCGTGCGAAACCTGCTCTCCGATCGGCATAAGGCATCTTCCAGTTTCACTCGATGCAGCGCATTGCGAATGCAGTGTGCCAAGCCATTGTGGCCGAAATCGCCCTTCACCAAGTAGTCGGTAGCCCCTGCGTCCAGCATTTTCTGGCAGAAATCGGTTTGGTCTGGCGCGGTTAATGCGATGATGGGAATACGCTTCGCCGATTGCCGCGCGATGCGGACGGTTTCCAGGGCTTCCGTTTCGGCGTGCGGCAGATCCAGAAGTAAAACATCGTAGCTTGATTCAACTTCCTCTTGCAGCGCTTCGCGCAACGAACAGATCCGGGTAACATCAAAATGCATACGCGCAAACCGATGCAGCGAGATTTGTATATCGCCGGCTTCGGTTTCTATCGACAGTACACGGATGAGTTCGGTTTCGCTCATTAATCATCTCCAAGCGATACGGAAAAGCAGGCTGGTAATCGCTACGTTTAAGGTTAGGGTGCAAATGCCGCTCCTGTTTCACAATCCAAGCCTTTCCGGACTGAAGTAGAGGGTAAGCGTTCGTTTTGCTGTTTGCACCATGCCATATGGGCGCAAGGAATATTCCTGAATCCGTGGTCGATTCCGGGAATATTCATGGAATTCATATGGATGCGCCGCTTTTCGCTTCACCCAAAATGAACGTTGATTTCTTATGAAATCATACTGTTGACTCTAACTACCACGGACTCAGGATATTGTCTTTACATTATAATATTATCCGGTCTCTTCGCTCAAATGGTTTGTGCGCCTGGGTGTTCCGCCATATTAAAAAGTCCCGGATGAAGCGCAAACAGCTCCATGTCTTGATAGACCTGTTGATCCTTGGCATCTGTGCGGTCAGCAGGGGAGCGGGGAGGGATGAAGTGTTCCTGCAAAAACTGGATTTTCACGTCAGATTTCGCAAAAAATGGCGATACTTTCGGTGTTGTACTGCTGTACCGAAGTTGCCATGCCACGCATAGAAAAAAGCATGGCAACTCGGCCGCAATAACGAAGCGGTATTTCCTACTGCTTTATACACGAATCCGGATAGGCGTTAGGCGCAATAAGAGGGGTCATCCTTCCGTTCGCAAAGTCGTATACGCCGCAGTCCGACGCGTCGTATTTTATCAACATGGGAATAGCGTCGGTGAATACACTTTTATCGGCGAACATGCTGGTAAAGTCTGTGCTGGTTGACATTGCTCCGAATAATGTCGTCAGATCCTTCCATGTGTATGCGAATAATGAATTATGTGGAAGGTCGCAGTAGGTTTGTCCGGCAATGTAGGAATTCTCAGATGTATTCTTTGATGCCTGTATGTACTCAATCGATTGTAGATAATACTTATGACGGTTTTGGCTGTTCCGCTTAAGCTGGCCTTTCGTATCTTTCTTCCATTCAGGGTTTTCAGAAGTTTCCAAAGAACATTCGTACGCGCCGTTGATGGCGCTGGTGCTGAATTTAAACGGGTCGGCTACTTCGCCCTGGTTGGTGATATTGATTCCCAGCGGTCCGACCGCCTGTCGGTAATCCTTGGCTGTTTTTTCCGGAAGCGGCGTCCCGTAATTATATAAAGCGCCTGGCTTGTAACTGCCAATGAACATGGCGTGTATCGAAGGTTTTGGCGGATCTGGCGTCATATAAAAATAAACAGCCGAAGCCAGTATCAAATATCCATCGCGCGCAACGTGATCCGGGTATTTCAGTAAAAAGTCCGGGTCGCCGAGCATGACTGCAGAAAAGTTTGCGTAGTTGCTGGGATGGCTTAATTGGTGCAAACCCCTGCCGTAATAGCATACTTGATAATTGTCCAAAAGCTTTTGATCATTGCCGCCGTAACTCGTATAACACCAGTTGGTTGTCGTGATCGGTTTAAACTCGTATGCGTAGCTTTCCTGGTTGTTTTCACGGCTTGCAGACAATATTTGCCTGTTTTCAGGGTATTTGATTTGGTCTACGATGGTATCGTGACCGCCGGTTTCTTGCGCGGCATGACCGAACATGGCTGCAATTTCTCTTCTGCACGTATCGATCGATACGTTACCCTTATCCGAGGCGGAAGGGTCGCCGCAAAAGTGCGGATATCTTGCAATAACCTTAAGCAAGTTTTCGTAACTCAACGTTTGGGTCAACACAGGGCCGCCGCCGTTTTCAACAAAAATATCCTGCCAGTTCTTCTCTATGGATTTTTTATTTGCCTCACTGTTTTTTGCATTTTTCTGTGTTACTTCCGTAAGGTATTTTGTGTACATATTCCATGACTCTATTGGAAATGCCTGCATGACGTTCTGCACATTATATTGATTATTACCCATATTGCCTGCATCGACGGCAGGCTGGCAGGGTAGCGCATAAGCTGCCGACAATTGCTTGAGGATATAATCTTTTTGAGTTTGCGAAAGCGATGAAAAATTCGTCGCTACGGATTCACGGCTTTTGATGTCTCCGTTGTTAAACAGATAGTCAATATCCTTGCGGCTTTTGAATAATGCGTCGGCCTGCAGTGGCGTATAAAATGAAGGGCACGTCGGTACAGGTTTATACGGCGGCGGTCCTGGCGGTACGATAGTATTTTCCACTTTTTGCCATAAGCCGGCTTTGCCTGGTATATCCCCAGGGTTGGCCCACCACTGATTCTGATATATCGCGCCTTGATAGCAGATTTTAGTAAATGCCGTGGCATATACTTTGGCTTCCCAGGCTGGAAAGTCCGAGCAGCGCTTTTCTTCGAAAAGAGCCCAGGGCCCTTGCGTTTCCGAAGGCGTCATGCCTGGTTCCACCCAGTACATGGCGCGCCATTTTTTTCCGCCGTACATGACATCCGCAAGCTTTTTGTATGTTTGGGACGGGTCGTAATTCGGTACGGTTGCAGCCAAAACCGGCCCGCCAAATAAACAGCATAAAGCGAATAGAGCGATTAGGTGTTGTCGGTGTTTTTTTTTCACATGCGCCTCCTGTACGGATTAACTGCGTTACGGTATACGCCGACCGGTTGATCGGCTACACGAGGGTTTTGAACTACGGGTTTTCTCAATCGACTGGGTTAGACGCAATTCATGCCTGAGCGCTCTTCTGTACGGTTGACGTTGGCGGGCCGGCGGTTGATTGGTTTGCCCGCGCTGTGAGCGGTACGAGGCGGTCGTCAAGTGCAAGTTTTCGTTTTCGGCGCATTATTGACAAGGCTCCGGTTTGTAAGGACAACTCAATTGGGGAACGGTCTCATCGAGTTTACCATGGTTGATAAACTGCGCGGCGACCGGAATGATACCGTTGATAGGGTTGATTTGCTGATAAACGACGCCGTTTTTAACATATGCCGCGTTGATGCCCATCCACCCTGCTTGCGCATTTTGCGCGCTCAGCGCCGCGCATCGCTTTTAGTTTCCCGCGCTTTCCACTTTTGTTTTGGTCGAGGGCGGCGCTGCTATCAGCGTAGCGTCGACTATCGTTCCTTCGCGCATCATAACCCCTTCGCCTCCAGTAATGCATGAATGCGTTCCAGCATCACCGCAGCCAGCTTATGCTCTTCCAGCAGATGGCGGAAGGTCAATAGCGTGGCGGCGTCGGGTACGCGTTCATGCGTGAGGTCTATACCGGCAAAGCGGCAAAGTATTGGTATGTCATAAAGCGCGTCTTCGGTTCCTTCGTCTGGAAAGCCGGACCATTGCTGGATAAAATACAGCCGCAGCATCCTTTTTATCCCGATAGGCGGGCGGCCTCGCCCGGAAGCGGGATATACCGGCTGAATGATCTCAATCAGCTCGGACCAGGGAACTACCGATCCATCGGGTTCAAAAAAGTCTCGCGCCGCGTGATGCGGGATTTCTGCTGGAGAAGTAGGTCTGGGAGAGCGGTCTGTTTCATCATGCGCCTGGCGCCGTTACAGTGTAATATATTGATTGTTATATCATGATTAAATGTTATCAATAATAAATACATGGAAATAGGCGGCGATTAAATCAGTGTTTCCTTAATGGACGTTTACTTCATCGGACGATCGAGCAAACAGCGCCGATCAATGGCTGCTGCAAAAAGCGAGAACCATTTCTCGCGTACTGTTACTCAAACCATAAGCAGTCAAAATTTCGATGCCGATTAATAAGCTGAAAGACTTGGGTAAAATTTATCGCGCATGACTGGGTGGCTTTATGCGCGCAGCAACGATCTTATATTCAATATTCCAAGGAGCAATCATGAAAAGCCTAATCCGATGTAGTGGTCAAGTATTTTCGGACATCCAGATAGGTTGTGTTGCTGCCATTTTCTGCTCGTAGGCTATGGGCGGCAGGTTAAACGTCCTAATAACAGGGTGGTGAAAGTGTGCCGCAGGCACACACAGTAAGGTAATCTAAACAGGAACAGTAATTATGGGTAGTCTCAATCTTAGAAGCCAGAATCTGGATGGAATCAGCGGTAACATCTATGCGCCAGGTGACTGGGTCAGCACATACAGCAATGTGGCGCAGAATAATTCAAATACCTTCATATTCGGGACGCTGGGCGATGCCAACATTACCAGCCGGCAAGACAGCACCGATACACAAACGGGATTCCATCGGTTGTTCACATTGAAGGTGGAAGGCTCATATAAATCGTATACAGTATCGAGCAGTTATGGCTATGTCACATTGACTAACGTTCAGAACGGCCAGACTATAAAATTTCAGCTCAGCCAACCGGAAGCCGGCGCCAATGATTCAGGTGTCGACGTACAGTTTCTTGATGGCGGTCTGGCCTTTACGTCTTATGTCGATGCCAACAGCGGTGCCTGGTCAGCCTATGTCACCAAAGGCGGAACCAGTAACATGTGGGGAACGGGTTCGGTGGCGCTTCCCGCGACTAACGTACAAACTGCGCTGAGTCTTGCGACGCTCGGTTCTACGACAGTCAACCCGGCGGATACGCTCGCCCCTATCTATGCTCCTTCTTCTGGTTCTGTAGCCAGTACCTGGAGCAGCACTACCGGACTCGGGATGATAAATCTCGATACTGCGCTGGCGCTGGCTACAGGGAAGACCGTTACCCCTGCGTCCCCCCTTACCTCTGCCTCTGATACTACAACGCTTAATTGGGGTATAAACGCAGCTAATTTCCAGAGTGCCTGGAAAGCCGGGTACACCGGCGCGGGTATTACCATCGCAGTAATCGATAGCGGCCTCGACCTGAGCAATACCGCGCTCAAAACAAACTACCTGGCATCAAAAAGCAGCGCTTTTTCCTCTGTGCAGGATTTCAACGGTCATGGCACCTTTGTAGCCAGTCAAATAATTGCGCAGAATACAGGTACGGCAGCAAACCCGTCGCCGGTTACCGGCGGCGCTTACGGTGCGAGCTTGCTGGCGCTGAATGATGGCACCTACGTCAACGGTAGCTATCAGGGTATTCAAGGCAGCATAGCGGCAGGAATCACTTATGCCGTCAATAACGGCGCCAACGTAATCAATATATCGTTGGGAACGTCTGTCGACAACGAGCTGTTGACAGCTTTGCAATACGCCAGTGATAACGGGGTCATTGTGGTGGTTGCCTCTGCCAATTCGGGCTATACTAGCCCAGCTTATCCGGCTGCTGCCGCTCAAACACTGGGCAATGTCATCGCTGTGGGTGCTACGCAGTACACTGCTTCCGGTTCAGATATAGTGCAGGCCGGTTTCAGCAATCAGGCCGGCAGCAGCGCCGCTTATAATTATGTGGACGCGCCGGGCGCCAATGTGTTGGGCTATCAGATAGGAGGGGGGGTAAAGGCTGACTCAGGCACCTCTTACGCGGCACCGGAGGTTGCAGCAGAGGCAGCGGTTTTGGAGCAGGCGATCAAACAATCCAACCCCGCTCTTGATCAAACGCAGTTAGCAGCGGCGGTAGTGCATGCCATTACGGTGGGATTGGTCGGAGTCTCGCCTAATGTCATCACGAATGATGCGACAAATGCTTATTCTCCATACACATTCACGCTCAGTGCTTCAGTGACCAGCTATATTGCTGCAAACCCAGTTATGAATACTTTTAACGGTAGCTATAGCGATGGCGAAGTTGGGGGGGGGAATACGTTTAAAATTGACGATATTATCACTGGCAAGGGAACTATCAATACGCTGAATATCTCGTATTATACGGAAGGTGGTGCTACTTCATTTACAGCAGATAATGACAGTATTTGGTCTCATGTTAGCGGGATCCAAAATCTTTCGATTGCAACCGACGGCACAGGCGCACAGACCCTTACCTCAGGTGCTAAGTTTAATGCCGCATTTGCTACGGCAGGCGTATATCTGACGTCGACAGCCGTCGACGGCGCGATTAATGTTTATATGGATGGGAGTCATGGTGGGACCCTGTTTACCGGGACTGAAACAATCAATGCAAACACAACCGGTCAGGGTGCGCAGACTATTAACGCCGGCTCTGGTCCTGCCACAGTGATAGCATCAGACCGGGGTGGTGCGCAAACCATTGCGGGTGCAAATCTTATCGGAGTGTCGATAACAAACAAAGGTGGCGGTGGTGCGCAGACGATTACCAGTACGGGCGCAGGCCCTGTCACAATATCAGCATCAGATGGTTCGGGCGCGCAGACGATTACCAGTACGGGCGCAGGCCCTGTCACAATATCAGCATCAGATGGTTCGGGCGCGCAGACGATTACCAGTACGGGCGCAGGCCCTGTCACAATATCAGCATCAGATGGTTCGGGCGCGCAGATGATTACCAGTACGGGCGCAGGCTCCGTCACAATAACAGCATTTGATGATTCAGGCGCGCAGACGATTACCAGTACGGGCGCAGGCTCCGCCACAATAACAGCATCAGATCTTTCAGGCGCGCAGACGATTACAACGGGTGCGGGCAACGATATTTTAAACGTGACGTTGTCTGCCGGAGCAACCAATACCATTGCAACGGGCGCAGGCAACGATACGATCAACCTCTCTTATACTGCTACTGCTGGCTCGGCTTCGACCAACACCATTACAGGCGGCCTCGGTGCTGACACGATCAACTTGGGTACCCAAACCACCGGTACGGTTGATAAACTGATCTATGCCGCACTTAGCGGTACCAATGATACCGGCTCGGCCATCACCGCCAACGGCGCACTGAGCGGTGTCGACGTTATCAGCGGCGCAAGAACTGGGGACGTAATCAATCTTGGCGCTGCTGCCGGTACGCTGACCAACGCATTGGATGGCGGCTTTACAAACCCGGTTGTTGCCGGTGGGCTGTCAGCACAAATCGTGCTGGGTAATTACACTGGTGGTACCAATGGTACGTTTACTGCCTCTGCCACGGGTAATTCATCCCTGGTTCAGTGGGCCGATGCGACTGTCGGCCACGGTACGGCTGCGGTCGTCCTCATTGGTTATGCCGATACCGCAGCCACGGTTATTAGTGGGGCGGGTCTCATCACCCTCGCTTAATTAAGTGGTCGGGTAAAGGTAGGTGTAACCGCCGTAGAAAGGGGAAACCGGCTTCTGGCCGGTTTTTTCGTTTCAAGGAGGTTTATCTTGCGCACAGTGTTCTTTATCGATGGGTAACTGAGCATGCGAACACATCACGAACTGGACGAACGTAGTCTCGCATTGCATCGTTTGATCGCGGACAAGATCAGGCAGTATCCAGTCTTGTTCGACAGGGCCAAGGAGACGCTCGCCCGGCGGCGAAAAATTGTCTGCGTATCGTCACACAGCCCAGTCTGCCGGTATTTAAGTCTGGCGGATATCGCTAGAAGCCGTAGCGGGTGACTGTAGGCCGTGCGCGTCGGATCAGTCCGGAAACTGATAGTCCCGTTCCCGAAAAAGTTTCAGGCAGGCATCCACCGCCAGGGGATCGTAAAGCGCGCCTCTGTTACGGGTGATTTCCTCCAGCGCGGCATCGACACCCCGTCCAGGGCGATAGGGGCGGTGCGACATCATGGCTTCTACTACGTCGGCGACCGCCAGAATCCTGGCTTCCAGCAGGATTTCCGTCTCGCTGAGCCCCTGCGGATAACCCGACCCGTTTTGCCGTTCCTGGTGTTGCAATACGATTTGGGGAATCGGCCAGGGAAAATTGATCGGTTTGAGTATTTCATAGCCAGCTTCCGGGTGCTCCTTGATGAGACAGTATTCAGTGGCGCTCAGCCGTCCCGGTTTGCAGAGTATTTCGGCCGGAACCCGTATCTTGCCGATGTCGTGCACTACGCCGGCAAGATAGATTCCCTCGATCTGATCTTCCGGCAATTGCATCTCTCTGGCGATAGCGGCAGCGAGGCCGGCCGCACGGCGCTGATGTCCGGCAGTGTAGGGGTCGCGCATTTCGACTGTGGCGGCGATCGCGGTGATGAAGTCCAGCATGCTTTCCTTTAGCTTGCTGGTGCGATCTTCCACCATTTCTTCCAGATGGTTGCGCAGACGGTTAATTTCGAGGTGGGCTTGGACCCTGGCCAGCAACTCTTCGCGCTGATAGGGTTTTGTGACAAAATCCACGGCCCCCAAGGCAAATCCTTGCACTTTTTCTTCGGTTTCGGACAGGGCGGTGACGAAAATCACCGGTGCGCCACGGGTTTTAGGGTGCTCCTTGAGTCTCCGGCAGACTTCGAAGCCATCCATATCGGGCATGCGAATATCGAGCAAAACCAGTTCAGGCGGGTTACTGATCGCGGACTTCAAGGCCAGTTCCCCGTTAATGGCTGCGCGTACCTCATAACCTTCCTCCTGGAGGAGGTTCGACAACAATTTCAGAGAGGCCGGAGTGTCATCGACGGCAAGAATTTTACCTTTTTTAGCCATATGTCTCTCAATCAATTCGTCAGTAGCGTCTTCAGAGTCGCAGTCTAGTTGAAGTTTTCGACAAAACCGTCTGACTATGCTGTTGACATTCGAGTTTGCGCATCCCGTTACGCCGTGGTTTTTCCTTCCAATCCAAATCCGGAAACAGTACGTATCTGCATGACGTGATATCTGCAATTAGTCGATACGGAGCAAGTTTTTAATTTCTTGCATAAATTAATGCGGACAGCTTGATTTTTGCCCAGGCAATGGATGGTCGTAATCTTTCTCTACATCCTCAGTCTATCAACTTTGAGGGTACACAGGAAGTCGCGGGTATTTGCCCGTAAATTGACCGAAAGCAGGAAATGTCAGTGTTCCTTGGGTTATCATGCAATATGTTCGCCGTCCGGTGGGAGCGATACTGTATTCTCGGGCATTCCAACTGTTGGTACAGGCTGAGGCTCGCTCCATTGACTTTCAAGCCCGCGCCCGTTAAAAACATACCCCTGTTGCATTCATGGAATGCAACTTTGCCATGATCAGAGCCTAACTTTTGAATTTTACTACCTCTCGGGAATATTAACTTGCTTATCACCAATAACCTCAGCATCCAATTCGGAGCCAAGCCGCTTTTCGAAAATGTTTCCGTCAAGTTTGGCGAAGGCAACCGTTACGGCCTGATCGGCGCCAACGGCTGCGGTAAATCCACCTTTATGAAAATTCTGGCTTCGGTGCTGGAGCCGAGCGCCGGCAATATTTCGCTAGACAGTAATGAGCGCATGGCATGGCTTAAGCAGGATCAGTTTGCCTATGAAGATAGGCGCGTACTGGATGTGGTCATGATGGGACATGAGGAAATGTGGCGCGCGATGCAGGAGCGCGACGCCATATACGCCAACCCGGATGCAAGCGAAGATGATTACATGCGGGCGGCGGAGCTGGAGTCCGAGTTCGCCGAATACGACGGTTATACGGCGGAAGCGCGCGCCGGCGAGTTGTTGCTGGGCGTCGGCATACCGATCGGCCAGCACAACGGCCCGATGAGCGCGGTCGCGCCCGGCTGGAAACTGCGCGTACTGCTGGTGCAGGCGCTGTTTTCCAATCCGGATGTGCTGCTGCTGGACGAACCGACCAACAACCTCGATATCAACACCATACGCTGGCTGGAAGACGTGCTCAACAACCGCACCTGCACCATGATCATCATCTCGCATGACCGGCATTTCCTCAATCAGGTCTGTACCCATATCGCGGACATGGACTACGGCAAGCTGACCGTTTACCCGGGCAATTACGACGATTATATGGAAGCCTCGACGCTGGCGCGCACGCGTCAGCTTACCGATAACGCCAAGGCCAGGGAGCGCGTCGCCGAGCTGCAGGATTTCGTGCGGCGCTTTTCCGCCAATGCTTCCAAGGCGCGTCAGGCGACTTCGCGCGCCAGACAGATCGAAAAAATCAAGATCGAGGATATTCAGCCTTCCAGCCGCCAGTATTCCTTTATTCGTTTCGAGTACGATGAACGCGAAAAGCTGCACCGTCAGGCGCTGGATGTGACGGAGCTGAGCAAGGGGTTTGACCGTTCGTTATTCGAGAACCTTAATTTACGTATCGAGGCGGGCGAGCGCGTGGCCATTATCGGCGAAAACGGTGTCGGTAAAACCACGCTGCTGCGCTGTCTGGCAACGGATCTGGAACCGGATCACGGTGGCGTCAAATGGGTGGAGAAAGCCAATATCGGCTATTTCGCACAGGACCATGCCGCCGATTTCAATAATAGTATGAAGCTGGACGAGTGGATGCAGCAGTGGATGCGCCCCGGCGACGACGAGCAGACGGTGCGCGGCATCCTCGGCCGTTTGCTGTTTTCCGGCGACGACGTGAAGAAACCGGTGCGCGTGCTTTCCGGCGGAGAACAGGGACGCATGCTGTTCGGCAAGCTGATACTGCAGCGTCCCAACGTATTGTTGATGGACGAGCCCACCAACCACATGGACATGGAATCGATCGAATCGCTGAACACCGCGCTCGACAAATACAAGGGCACGCTGATTTTCGTCAGCCACGATCGCGCCTTTGTCGGATCGCTGGCTACCCGCATTCTGGAGATACGTGACGGCAAGGTCATCGATTTCAATGGCAATTATGAGGATTATCTTGCCAGTCAGGGTGTGGTGTAACGCCTACTGGTTACACTGTACGATGTATTTACTTACAAATCGCGAAGCGAGCACTTAAGCGCCGCTCCGTTTGGGAGCGGCGCTGTGAGGGAAACCGGGCAAGGTAAGAGCTTCCATGATAGGGGTGGCGGTTTCCTCTCGACCTTGTTAAGCAATGCTAATTCGATATAATCAGCGACATCCATTTAGTATTGGGGAAGCGCTGATTTAATCGGTTTTTGCAGACCTGCTGCGTTAGGCAGAGCGGCCGGATACCCAGGCCAGGTTTAATTCTCGTAGCCGATGTAGCGGATGATTTTCCATTCGCCGTTGGCCTGCTTACGAACAATTGATCCAATCGTAATTGACGCATGGTTTTGCGTCAAATAGCATATCCGGATTAGATACCAGCCAACCCGGGAGCACAGTGAATAATTTTACGCACATGGTTTTTCTGCACAATCTCGATCATTTGGACTCGCCCCTGGCATATCTGCTTTACTCCATGCACCAATCGGCTTATTTAGCCAATGAACAAGTGATTCAATTCCTGCCATGCTCGGAAATTGTAGTTTCGGGACCGTATTTTTCAGCAAGAGTTCATCGTCTCTATGATGGACAGGAAGTGGAGGATGAAGTATTTTTGCCGCATAATCTGATTGCCGCGATACTTCCTTTGGACTCCCATAAACGACAGCTTGGATTTGTTCCCGAGGAAAGCCGCGAACAACAAAAATCTGCGAGCGTCGTTGAAATCCAGATTGAGCTGACTGAAGAGCACACGCACCCATAAGTTTAAGGACAAAAGCAAAGTAATGAATATGGTCATTACAAATTCGTTCTTTGCATTGCGGGTGCTATGCTTCCGGCTCATGCGGCGGCGCGCCATCGTTCGAGACGTATTACGAATCGCCGGTCAGTACGGAAGTCGGCACGACGCCCCGGTTTTTAATCGAGCCAGGATCGAGAGTATAAAGCCCGGATTCTTGATGCATTGAAACAGCGCATTAATTTTGCAGGTCACTATGTACTGTCGTCATTCGGCTGCTGAGGGGTTGCTTCATGTCGTTTGTGTTGGACAAAACCAGCGGACAGGTTTTCTGGCTGTATGCTGCGGGGAAGACTTCGGCCCAGACGTTGAGCCGGTGGCCTTCAGGAAAAACAGCCGCTTGCTTGTGATCACGGGAAGCCGCAACGAGCAGGGAAAAGGCGTTTATTATTACGAATTCAAACAGGGTCAGTTCGCTTTGATTCAACAGGCTGAGCGGTGACGCGCGCTCTTCCGCTCAACTCCGAGTGTTGCGTTATCCGTCAAGTCACGGACTGGATCGCGCCCATGCGGCAGGTTCTATCAATCCGCGCTCCGCATGATGGGATGCTCGACGGCGATTTCCTGTTCGCATTGCGGGCAGGCGTACCAGGTTTCCGCATCCTGCAGGGTGTAGACGTCGTGGCTGTCCTGTTCCATCGGGATCAGGTCGCGTCCTCGCCCGCGCCAGCCGCAGTCCTGGCACAGAAACATCGAGCGCTCCATATCGTCGAGAAAACGCTGAAACGCGACAAAACTGATTTTTTTTATAGACATCCGCGCCGAACTGATATGGAAGCGGATACCGGCGGATTTGTCATCGCTGTCTTTATCTATACGTCTAGGCATAGCCGTGCCCTCCTGCATGACAGAGTATTTTTGATCACCGACGTTGTCTGAAGCTTTGGTAGTAGCGACGACGGGGTTTACCTGCCGGCCTGAGAATTATCATACGCCAAAAACAGCCGGATATGAAAGGCTTGATTCATAATATTGTTAAGGATGCCAGCTCTGCGTATCCGGAAATCGAGAGGTTATTTTTAACGAAATCCTGACTACTTATCCGACCCTGAACTATGGGATACTGTAATAATGACAATCCGGCTTTATTAATCGAAAGCCGATAGCGTGTTTTTCAAGTTTATGACTGTTCCCATCTAGGTTATGTTTGACTTACCCTCGTTGCTGAAAACTGAATTCGACTACAATGCTTTTTTGCGATGGTGGGGGTTGCAGCTCGGTTTTTTAGCACCTGAGGGCGTCCGGAATTTTTTGTGGCCGCGGCGTCCTTCGCTACTGATACGCCCGATGTCGGGGCAATTGTTGGTTTTCGTGTATGAAAACGATAATCTGCAGGAGTTGGGGTTATTTCCAATCGATGAAACGGGCGCACAGGCGCGCGACGCCTTGTTTGCCAAAAACCCCTATCTGTGCGATACCGATCAGGTGCTGATGTTGACACAGGATGTGTCTTTGCTGCGCCGTTGCAAGCTGCCCCACGCCGCGATAGAAAACCTGCATCAGGTTGTCGGCTTCGAGCTCGATAGGTTGACGCCGTTCAAACCGGAGCAAGTGTATTACAGCGCCCGAATTTTGGAGCGTATAAAGGAAAGCAAACAATTGCGAGTCGAGGTCGCGCTGGTGCTGCGTGACACGCTCGATCCCCTGCTTCAGGCGATGCATCGATGCGGCTGGAAGCCCTTTCGCGCTGATATAGATGAGGGCGTTGCGTTGACCCGGCGCCATGAGTTGCTGCCCGAAGCCTTTCGCATCCCCAGAAAGCGGGGGCCGTGGTGGGTCGCTGCCGCGGCGGGGGGCGTGTTGATGGCGATAGCGGGTATCGCCCTGTGGTTGCCGCTTACGATGGGGGAGACTATGGCAAGCCGTCTGCAAGCGGAAATTAAAGCGGGAAACAAGGTTGTGGCGGAGGTTGAAGCATTAAAAACAGGAGCGGAAAAGATAAGGATCAACGCTAATTTTATACGCCGTAAAAAGCGGGAAGAACCGCGCATGCTCGATATGCTGGAAGAACTGACGCGTATATTGCCGGACGATACGTGGTTGAACGGTTTGCAATACGATGAACACAAGCTGCTTGTGCAGGGACAGTCTCCGAATTCGACGGAATTGATCGAAAAACTGGAGGTTTCCCCTTATTTTCAGGACGTGAAGTTCGCCTCGCCTATAACCAAGGATGCCAACCGGATTGAACGCTTTCAGATTTCCGCTGCGGTGATTAATGGTCAGGCTAATTAAAATAACATTCGATAAGTCTCGTCTGCTTGCATTGGGGTTGCTGGCGGGAATTGCCGGATTGTTTTTCTTTGTGGCCGTTCTGCCGGTGCTGGGACAACGAGCGGAATATGCCGCATCTATCGAAAATTCGATTTTCCGCCTGCAGCGGCTCAATGGCCTGATTGCGAAAAAAGATTACTGGCAAGAAGAGCTTGACCGTGCAAAACAGCAGGATCAGCAGGAGTTCCAGTTTATCTTCAGAGAAACGTCTTCGCTGGCATCCGCCGACATGCAGGCGCAAATCGGCGAAATCATTAAGGACGCCAGAGGAGAGTTGATTAGTACCCAGACGCTGCCGGACGAAATGGAGGAAAAGTTTGTCCGGGTTGGAATCAAGGTGCGCATGACGGGAAGTACGCGAACCTTGAGAAAGGTGCTTTATTATGTCAAGGCAACTTATTTCGACTCCACTAAACCGGCTTTGTTCGTTGAAAGTCTCAGTATCCGTCCGATACGGCTTAGTCAAACGCTCTCCAATGGCGTCGTCGCGCCAGTTATGGAAAAATTGAGTATCGAATTCGATGTGGTTGGCTATATGCATCCGGGGTCGCAATGAAGCAATTCTCTAACGACAGTCTGGCTGTGAAGCGTGCGCTGAACGATTATCGCTGGGCAATTTTTCTTTTTGTTTTAAGTGTTTTTATGCTGTTTATGCTGCTGGCCGAGTGGGGTGTGATGTCATGGCGCGATAAGATGCTGCTGGCCAGACTTGATGAAAAGCCTCCGCAAGCGGCTCAGCCGCCTGCCGTCAAGGGGCCGGTTGCATCCGATCTGCTTCCAATGGAAAGCTACGCGCAAACCGTTGAACGTCCGGTGTTTATGGAAGGACGCAAACCCGGTTTGGAGCCGTGGCTGTCTCTGGAGCAGGGTACGAAGACGACGCAGGGACCGCTGAGCTTGACGGGTGTCGTTTTATCGCCGGGTGGTGAAGAGGCGCTGCTGACCGATGATCAGCACCACACCAAGCGACTTAAAAAAGGCGAAAGCTGGAACGGGTGGACGTTGCAGGGCGTATATCCCGACCATGCCGTTATAGAGCAGCGAGGCGATAGACAGGATATCCGTCTGCATACCAAAAAAAAGCCATAGCTGCAGACCTGCGCCGCTCTAACAATAAATTGGCGCTGTACATGCCGGTTGCCTGATATAGTTAAACCCGCTGTTTAAGTTGGATGAAAATGCATACTGCCTTGTTTCAAACGTATCGATTTAATAAAACCTTATCGTGGGCCGGATTATTGGTGGTTACCGGGCTATTGATAGGTTGCCAGTATCTGGCGCCGTTCGATAGGCCGAAGGAGGTTCCCGAGATATTGAAAGTCCAGCAGGTAAAACCCGCTCCGCCGCAAGTAGAAGAAGTCGTTGAGGATAACCGGGGACTCAAAGAGACCGAGTATTTCCCTGCTACCGGGTCTTCTTATAAAGCCGTCCAGAGCAATGAGCGGAAACAGCCCGGCCGGCAGAATAAGCGCAACGCCGCTGAGATAGCGCCGGGAAAGCCGGAAGGCAAATACACCCTGAACTTCGACGATGCCGATATAGGCGAAGTCGCCAAAGTGATTTTGGGCGATACGCTGAAATTGAATTATGTCATCAATCCGAAAGTAACCGGCAAGATCAGCTTGCAAACGACGGCGCCGCTGAGCGACGCTGAAATGATACCGACGCTGGAGACGCTGCTGCGCATGAACGGCGCCGCGTTGATCAAGAGCGATTCGATTTATCGTATCGAACCGGATGCGGCTGCGATCATCAATGCGCCGAATAGCGGGATCGGGCTGACCGGCAAGATACAGCCGGGCTTCCAGGTGCGGGTGGTGCCGTTGCGCTTTGCCGGCGCGCATGAAATGCAAAAAATCGTAGAACCGTTGCTGCCGCCTAAATCGGTAGTCTATGCCGATCCGTTGCGCAATTTGCTGATCGTCGCCGCGAACGCTGACGATCTGGAAAATGTCAAGCAGACCGTGAATGCTTTCGATGTCGATTTCATGCGCGGGATGGCGGTGGCGTTTTTCCCGCTGCAGAATGTCGATCCGACTACGCTGGCGCATGAGCTGGATGCATTGATGATGACCGGTGATAAAGGGGCGATGTCGGGCATGGTGCGCATCCTGCCGGTGGAGCGCTTGAACGCGGTGATGGCGATTTCGGCGCAACCTGCCTACCTGCGCGACGTGGAAACCTGGATAGAGCGGTTGGATCGCTTCAGTCCGCATAAATCCGGCAATATGCATGTTTACAAGGTTCAAAATGTTGACGCGGTCACGTTGGCGCAGACGCTGGCCCAGGTTTTCGGTCCGGCGGCCCATGCGGGTTCGGGGCCGCAGGCTTCGATCGCGCCGGGAATGAGCGGAACTTCTATAGGCGGTGGCGGCGGCGCCGCTTTTGGCGCCAGCAATCTGCAGAGCAGTGTGTCGGGCGTCGGCTTTGGCGTCAGCGATAGCGGGCAGGCTTCCGGCAGTTCATCCGGCGGGTTTGGTGGTGGCTCCTCCTCAGGCAGCTCAGGCATGGGGGGGGCTGCTGCCGCCTCAACCGGTTCTTCGACCGGCGCAAGCCCTGGCTCTTCGAGCCCGGCTTCATCTTCTACCACTGGATCGAGCGGATCGAGCGCTTCAGGCGGCTTCGGGGCCGGCTCTTCGGGGCTTGGCGGCGCCGGCAGCAGCGGAACCGGCAACCGGCAACCGGTGGTTGCGGAACTGGCCAACAATGCGCGCGTGGTCGCCGATCCGGTCAATAATGCCCTGGTGATATTCGCCAAGCCCGCGGAATTCCATGACATAGAAACCGTGCTGAAAGAGCTGGACGTGATGCCCCGGCAGGTCATTGTCGATGCGATGATCGCCGAAGTGACGCTGACCGGCAAATTGCAATACGGTTTGCAATGGTATTTTAATAAAGGCAGCAGTTCGGGCGGTTTATATACGCCCGGCATAATGGGGTTTCCAGCCAACTTCCCCGTTCCCGATACTGCTTATACCAAAAATATGCAGAATGGCGGGTTTAGTTATATTTTTTCGGCCAATCAAATCCGCGCCGAGCTGGATTTGCTGTCTACGGAAGGCAAGGTCAAGATTTTGTCGACCCCATCGATAATGGTGCTGAACAATCAGGAGGGGCAAATCAATGTAGGTCAACAGGTCCCCGTATCCAACGGTCAACAGAATGTCACCACGGGCGGTATTCCGACCTCAACCAGTACGTTTTCCTATAGGGACACCGGCGTTACGCTCAAGCTCAGGCCGCGGGTTAACGAAGGCGGCCTGGTATTGATGACGGTTCAACAGGAGCTGGTGCAGCCGCAACCCGCTCCGGTTACCGCGCCGTTGAATCCGCCTTTTTTGCAACGTAAAATTATAAGCACGGTCGCCGTAAATAACGGCGATACCATTACTATGGGCGGGTTGATACAGGAAAATACCCAGGATACGGTAACGGGCATACCGGTGTTGGCTCAATTGCCCTATATCGGCTGGCTGTTCGGAACAACCGTCAAAAGTATGGATAGAACCGAGCTGGTGATGCTGTTGACGCCGAGGACTCTTGATTCGCGGCCCGACGTAACCAGGGTGGCCAACGAGTTCAGACGCCATTTGACAGGATGGAACGACTTGAAACCGCTGTCGCCCGATCCGGGTGGGCGTTAAGAAATATGGCTAAAATTATTTGTCGATGATACTCGTTTGTTTCAGGAATATTCATACGCAAAAGTTTCAGCATGGGCCGGTTTGTGCGTGTCCGCCTTACTATTGACAGGCTGTCAATATCCGGCTCCGTTCGACAGGCAGACGGAAGTTCCCGGGATATTACAAATTCAGCAGGTAAAACCTGTTCCGCCGCAACTCAATGAGGTTGCCGAAGCTTCCCGGAACTTGAGCGAGGTCGAGTATCTCCCGGTCTCCGGGACTATCTATGATGCTCAGAGCGGTAATGCGGAGAAAATAACTCGGACGGAGGGCAAGAGGGAGGGTAAACATGCCCTGAACTTTGACAATGCCGACATAGGCGAAGTAGCCGGGGTTATTTTGGGCGATGCGCTGAAGTTGAACTACGTCATCAACCCGAAAGTGACAGGCAAGATCAGCCTGCAAACTGCAGCGCCGTTGAGCGATGCTGAAATGATACCGGTGCTGGAGACGCTGCTGCACATGAACGGCGCCGCGTTGATCAAGAGCGATTCGCTTTATCGCATCGAAGCGGATACGTCCGCGATCGTCAATGCGCCAAGCCGTGGAGCCGGGCCGGCCGGAAAGATACAGCCGGGATTTCAGGTGCGGGTGGTGCCGTTGCGTTTTGCAGGCGCGCATGAAATGCAAAAAATCGTAGAGCCGTTGTTGCCGCCGAAGTCGGTGATCTATGCCGATTCGCTGCGGAACCTGCTGATAGTTGCCGCGAATGCCGACGATCTTGAGAACGTCAAGCAGACCGTAAGCGCTTTCGATGTCGACTTTATGCGCGGAATGGCGGTGGCGTTTTTCCCGTTGCATAATGTCGATCCGGTTACGCTGAAGCACGAGCTGGATGCGTTGATGATGAGCGGCGATAAGGGGGCTGCGCAGGGGTTACTGCGCATTCTGCCGGTAGAGCGGCTGAATGCCGTCATGGCGGTTTCGGCGCAGCCTGCCTATTTGCGCGACGTGGAAACCTGGGTAGAGCGGTTGGATCGCCTGAGCCCGCATAAATTCGGAGAAATGAATATTTATAAAGCGCAGCATGTGGATGCCATGTCGTTGGCGCGGACGCTGACCCAGGTTTTTGGTCCGGCGGCTCATGCGGAGTCCGGGCCGCAGGTTTCAATCGCGCTGGGAATGAGCGGCGCGTCTGTCGGTGGCGGCGCTTTTGGCGCGAGCGATAACGGCCGAAGCGGTCAGGCGTCGGGCGTTTCTTCGGGCGGTAGCGGCAGTACGGCCGGTTCCTCTTCCGTCGCGAACGATGCGGCTTCGGGTCCTGGTTCCGCATTGGTTGCAGAAACAGGCGCTTCCGGCGCCTTCGGAGCCGGCGCGTCAACTGCCGGCGTCAGGAGCGGAAACGGCAATAGTCAGGCTACGGTTGCCGAACTGGCCAACAACGCGCGCGTGGTTGCTGATCCAGCCAATAACGCCTTGGTGATATTCGCCAAGCCGGCGGAATACCATGACATGGAAATCGTGCTGAAGGAGCTGGATACGATGCCCAGGGAGGTGATTGTCGACGCGATGATTGCCGAAGTGACGTTGACCGGTAGTTTGCAATACGGTCTGCAATGGTATTTTAACCATGGCAGCAGTTCCGGCGGGTTGGGGCAGCCCGGTTTGTTGGGAGTGAACGCCAATAATCCGCTGTCGGCAGTTCCCTCCAACGCAGCGACCAAGGGGTTTTTTACCCCTGCGATGGCGGCAGGCGGGTTCAGTTACGTGATGGCCGCCAATGATCTCAGGGTCGAACTGGATTTGCTGGCATCGCAAGGCAAGGTCAATATTTTGACTACGCCTTCGATCGTGGTGCGGAACAACCAGGAGGGGCAAATCAATGTGGGTCAGCAAGTAGCCGTGTCGAACGGCAGCCAGGTTGTCACCACAAACGGCGCTCCGACCTCGACCAGTACATTTTCTTATAGAGATACCGGCGTTACGCTTAAACTCAGGCCGCGCGTGAATGAAGGCGGTCTGGTGTTCCTGACGGTTCAACAGGAGCTTGTGCAACCGCAAGCCGCTTCGGTTGCCGCTCCGTTGAATCCTCCCTTTTTACAGCGCAAAATTTTGAGTACGGTAGCAGTATATAGCGGAGATACCCTGGCCATGGGAGGGTTGATTTCGGAACAAACCAACGATACCGTTTACGGTATACCGATACTGTCCGAATTGCCCTATATCGGCTGGTTGTTTGGCACAACGCTCAAATCCTTGAATAGAACCGAGGTGGTGATGCTGTTGACGCCTAGAATTTTAGCATCGCGGACCGATGCGGCCAGCGTGACAAATGAGTACAGGCGCCGCTTGTCCGAATGGAATGAGACTGCGCCGTCGATGCCTGCAGCCGTACACTGATATCAGGTAGTCTGGTTTGCGAAAATAGCGATTTCTTTGATTTGTTTGTTGATAAAGTGACTGCGGGTCCGTTCACTATGAAGTTAACCATGTCGGAGTTTTTCACATCTGAATACGATTACTGAGGTTTCATCGGCTTATTCACAGTTTACCGGCTGGTTGCAGGAAACAGGCAAAGCGCGCGATGTGGAAATTAATCGCGCTTACCGCTTGGCGCAGCAGTCGGAAGAGGTGTCGCTGCCGCTGTTGTTGATGCGCATGGGGGTGATTTCCGAAAGGGACGTGGCCGAAGGTTTGGCCGATGTCAGCGGTTTGCTGCTGGTCAAGGCTGCCGAGTACCCCAGCGCAGCGATACTCCCTGATTCCATACCGCAGCGATTTCTACAGGAAAACAAGGTTATCGGTCTGAATGAAACGCCCGAAGCTTTCGAAGTGGCGGTCGCGGACCCGCTGGACCGGTTCCTGGCGCACGCGCTGAGTCTGGCTTGCGGCAAGCCCGTGCATATGCGCGTCGGACTTGCTTCCGAAATCGAAAAAGCCATTGAGCAGCAGCTGGGTACAGGACGTTCCTTGATGGGACAGTTGACCGATCATTTTGGCGGCGATGACGAAAGTGAAGAGACTGATGTCGAGCAGCTCAAGGATATGGCAAGCGAGGCGCCGGTTGTGCGCATGGTGAATCTGGTAATGCAGCGCGCGGTGGACGCGCGGGCTTCCGATATCCATATCGAACCGTTCGAGGAGCGGCTGCATGTGCGTTTTCGTGTCGACGGCGTGTTGAAGGAAGTGGAAGCGCCGCCGGTGCGTTCGACGGCTGCCGTGATTTCCCGCATCAAGATCATGGCGAAGCTGAACATAGCCGAGCGGCGCTTGCCGCAGGATGGCCGCATCAGTTTGATGGTTCAAGGGCGTGAGCTGGACTTGCGCGTTTCGACGGTGCCGACGCTGTACGGCGAAAGCGTCGTCATACGTTTATTGCACAAGGAAAGCATCAGTCTCGATTTTGCCGCATTGGGTTTTGATGGCGACGTACTCGCGCGTTTTCTGAGACTCCTGGAGTTGCCGCATGGCGTTATTCTGATTACCGGCCCGACCGGCAGCGGAAAAAGCACCACGCTGTATACCGCGCTGCATCGTATCAACACCCCGGACCGTAAAATCATCACTGTCGAAGATCCGGTCGAATACCAGCTCGAAGGCATCAACCAGATACAAACCAAGGCGCAGATAGGACTGACTTTCGCCAGCGCATTGCGTTCCATCATGCGCCAGGATCCGGATGTGATCATGATAGGCGAGATGCGCGATCTGGAAACGGCGCGTATCGCGGTGCAATCCGCCTTGACCGGTCACTTGGTGCTTTCCACGCTGCATACCAACGATGCCGCGAGCGGCGTAACGCGTCTGCTCGATATGGGGCTGGAGGATTATTTGATTACTTCCACCGTGAACGGGATACTGGGGCAGCGTCTGGTGCGGCGCTTGTGTCCGCATTGCCGCGAACCGTACGCCGCGGCGCCGGAGGTGGTCAGCGAAATGAGGTTGCGCCGTTTCGTGGCCGAAGGCGATGTTACGCTTTACCGTCCGCGTGGATGCGAGCGTTGCGATCAGCGGGGGTACAAGGGACGTCTATCCATCGTCGAGTTGCTGGTGATGAGTGATGAAATTCGGCGTATGGTGATGGAGCATGTTCAGGCGCGTCATATCGAAGAGCAGGCGCTGAAAGAAGGCATGTTGACCATGCATGCCGACGGCGTGCGCAAGGCGGTCGAGGGCTTGACTACGATAGAGGAAGTGCTGCGCGTCACTTCGGATGTTTAATTTGCATGGGCATAACGCGAACGACGAATCTGCGCTTCGGCGACCTGGGTACAGGAAGTTTCCGCTGCATCCGTCAGGCGTTCCACATTTGAACGACTGCCGACCGATGACCGGAAGCGTGAAAGGCGGGCAACGCTTGCCCAGCAATTCACCACAACCGGCAAAGCGTGAGCTGGATGCCAAAAAAAACCTATTATTCAGGGGGATAACTTATGTTTCGCCGACGACTTTCGTTTTTGTCTTCTATCGCTACCGCTCTTGCCGTACTGGTGCTGACTTCACCTATTCGCTTGGTTAATGCGAAGGAATCAGGCGCGAATGGAGATAGACATAAACCGGAGCCGCGCGCGATATTACCGGTTTCCGACCCGCTGATGATCTCGCCCCTTGTCTGGTCTGTATTGGCCAAGCCTGTATATCCTGTCGAGACGACCGACGGACGTATCCATCTGGTGTATGAGTTAAATGTCAATAATAATTCGCGCTATACGGTTAACCTTGACGCCGTTGAGGTGCTGGACGCGAGAACCGGCCTCCGGACAGGGCTAAACCAGGCCATCAGCCTGGACGGGCAGGACATTGCGGGCAAAATCCGACCTTTCTCCCTGGAAAATCCCAGCCAGAACGCAGTTGATTACACGAATCAGCTCGGTCCCGGACAAGGCGGCGTGATTTATTACGATCTGAGCTACCAGATAGCGAGAGACCTGCCCCAATCGATTAAGCATCGAGTCGTTGTTTCGTTCCAAAAAGCAGACGGTACGACTCAGTCGCTTACATCCATGGACGCTGGAACCGAAATCAGCCGCGAGAAAGCGCTGAGCATCAGTCCGCCGCTGGAAGGCGCAGGCTGGCTGATTGCCAACGGAAGCGGCGGAATCGTTACCGCGCATCGCTACACAGCTCAGCCAACCAATGGAGCGCTACGTTCAGCGGAGCATTTTGCCATCGATTTTATCAAGCTGGATCAGTCTGGTAAGCTTCACTCAGGCGACCAGTACAACAACAGCAGTTACTTCTGCTATGGGCTAAACGTGCTTTCCGCGACGAACGGACGCGTGGTAGTAGTGTCCGACGGGATGACGGAGCAGATTCCCGGACGGCTGGTTCCTCCGCAAGAAGTTCTTCAATATACAGGCAATCATGTGGTTGTCGCGATTGGCTCTGGAAAATATGCGCTCTATGCGCATTTGGTGCCCGGCAGCGTCAAGGTCAAACAGGGCGATGGTGTCAAGGCCGGGCAAATCCTCGGACAGTTCGGCAGCTCTGGAAACAGTGACGCCCCGCATCTACACTTCCAGATTACGAACTCTGCTTCAGCTTTCAATACCGTAGGGTTGCCGTTTGTTTTTGAGCGGATGCGCTATCAAGGCCGTCTTAAAGGGGAGCTAAACCCGGCTATAGATTCCTTGTTCAAGGGAGACGGCGCCGAAATCGACACCAGCGACGCCGGACTGCGATCACAGCAGATGCCGCTGACGCTTGATCTGATCGAGTTCAAATGTCGAGTATTGGCCGGAGTGAATTCCCGGTTGGGTTTTAAGTTATTATTTGGGTAATTATTCAGCGAGCGGAACCAGAACATGGTAGTTGCTCTTAATTTGGCGGCGCATAAAAGCTTTCGGCTGAAATATTTTGCAGAAGCCGACTTTAGCCCGCGAATGGCCGACCGCTCGCGGGCTAAAGCTCGCTCCTACAGGGGTACATTGCGAGTATTTACAGAGCCCGGGTATGCCCCTTTATTTTTATAAAGCCGTTACATTTGAAGGTGAAACAATTGAAGCGCAAAGCGAGGCTCGCGACGAGCAAGCGCTCGTCGTTCAGTTGCAACGCGAGGGGATGCTGCCGATACGAGTAACGTTGGCTTCGTCCAATCCGCTGAGCTGGTGGCGTATGCGCAGATACCGTTCGAAGCTGGGTCTCAAGGATATCGTGCTGTTTACACACGAATTGCTGACCTTGCTGCAAGCCGGTCTTCCATTGGATAGGGCGCTGACGGTGCTGCTGGAGCTTACGCAGGAACAAAAGGACCTCAATGCGATGATAATGCGCATATTGGAAAGCGTGAAAGGCGGTGCCCAGCTTTCCGATGCGCTGGAAGCGCAAAGTGGTGTATTCAGCCGTTTTTACCTGAATCTGATAAGAGCAGGTGAGGCCAGCGGCGCGCTGGATCAGGTTTTGTCTCGATTGTCGGAATATCTGGAACGAACGCGCGAGTTGCGCGAAACTGTCGGCACAGCCATGGTATATCCGGCCATACTGCTAACGATGTCGGCGTTATCCCTGTTGTTATTGCTGACTTTCGTTGTTCCGCAATTTACGGAAATGTTTGAAAGCGCCGGCAAGGAGCTGCCGGTTCCAACGCAAATTGTTGTCGGTCTGGCTACCGGGCTGCGCAACTTCTGGTGGGCTTTGCCATTGCTGGGCATGGGTTTTGTAAGTTTTTGGCGCTACCAGCTCTCGGACCCGGAGCGGCGCAAGGTTTGGGATGCGCGTTTTCTGAAACTGCCTCTGGTTGGCGATTTGATACGCAAGATAGAAGTGGCCAATTTCAGCCGCACCCTGGGTACTTTGCTGAGTAATGGCGTAAGCCTTTTGCCGGCGCTTGCCATTGTTCGTGACACCTTGAGTAATCGGGTTATCGCTGAAAAAATGGATCTGGCGCTGGAGAGCCTGAAGCAGGGGGGGGGCTTGTCGGCGCCGTTGATCGAATCCGGTCTGTTTCCCACCCTGGCTATTCAGATGGTCAAGCTCGGTGAAGAATCCGGGCATCTGGACCAGATGTTGGAGCGTATCGCCGTGACCTACGACAAGGAAATCAAAATAGCCGTGCAACGCCTGCTGGCATTATTGGAGCCGGTGCTGATCGTGGGCCTTGGTATCATGATTGCTGGTATCATTATTTCGATACTGATGGCGATATTAAGTGTCAATGACCTGGCGTTTTAACCTCAGACAAGGGCTGGCGGCACCTGCTTGCGGCGTTACGCTTAGCGAAACAAATTTATCCATAGTAAGGACTAACGCATGAACTATTCCAACTATCCCATTGCTTCTTTTCGCCGTTGCGCCGGTTTCACATTGATTGAATTATTGGTGGTGCTGGCCATTATCGGTCTGTTGGCCGGGCTGGTGGGGCCGCAGGTGATTAAACACCTGGGCGAATCCAAGAGCAAGGCGGCGCGCGTTCAGCTGGAAGAATTATCCTCGGCGCTGGATATGTACCGCATAGACAACGGACGTTATCCTACCAGCGAAGAAGGCTTGGATGTGCTGATAGAGGCTCCGTCAAACGCAGCTGGCTGGAATGGCCCTTACCTGCGAAAGAAGAAAGTGCCGCTCGATCCCTGGAATCAGCCATATCACTATACTGCGCCAGGCCAGCACGGTAAGTATGATTTGTTTACACTGGGAGCCGACAACGCCGAAGGCGGTGACGGTGAAGACAAGGATGTGCTTGGCTGGGAATAAACGTTCGTGGTTTTCAGGCGGACCATGACGAAAGGCTTTACGCTGATCGAAATGATGCTGGTGCTGGTCATCGCTGCAATGATGGCCGGCGTGGTGGCGCCAAATCTGATGCCGGCAATTGCCTCCGCCCGTTTTCGTTCTGCGGTGGACGATGTGGTGTCGGGTTTGCGATTTGTCCGTAGCGAAGCGCTGATACAGGGGCATGAATCGATATTTGTTCTGGATATAGAGCATCACGCTTACCGGCTAAGCGGTAAAAACCGGATCTATAACCTGCCGGACTCCGTTAAACTGGAGTTGTTTACAGCAGAACAGGAGCGGCAGGGGGAAAGCCAGGGCGGAATCCGTTTTTATCCTGACGGCTCTTCCACTGGAGGGCGCATCACGATGACCGGCGCCGGTCGTCGCGAATATGTGGATGTGAGTTGGCTGACGGGCGCTATCGTTGCGCGGCATGCCGGTGCCGGTTCTTAAAGCCGGCCGACAGCGAGGGTTTTCCCTGCTGGAGGTCATGGTGGCTTTTTCGATCATGGCTATTGCGGTCTCCGTACTGCTGCGCGTTTTCGGGAGTGGACTGCAACTGGGCTCTTTATCTCTGGACTATGCGCGCGCGCTGCAGCATGCGGAGTCGTTGCTGGCAGGGGTAGGGGTGGAAACGCCATTGCAGTTGGGCGACAGCCAGGGTAAGTTCGACGAGCGTTTTCATTGGCAGATACATATCAGTCCTTTTCAGGCCGAAGGCGCGCCAATTCCGCAAAATCTGCCGCTCAGGGCGCTATGGGTACAAGTGACCGTGCGCTGGGGCGCGGAAAGACCGGGGCAGCGAGAGCGCGAGGTGGCGCTGGCCACGCTTAAGCTGTCGGCCGCCCCGGCCAACTAGCCAAATAGCCGTTAACTCATGAACGCTTATTGTTCTCATGGCTCATCTCCGCCGCCGCTTGGAGGGCGTAAGGCGGGGCCGTGCAAATCGCGAAGCGGACAGCTAAGCTCCTCTTCCTCTGAGATCTGCCGGGCCAGGGAGGCCGCACATGGCGAGCATTTGCATGACAGGGCGCGGCGTTTTCACCCCCAACGCTTAGGCCGGCGTAGCTATCAACCCGGCTTCACATTGTTGGAGGTGTTGATTGCATCAAGCCTGATGATGATGATGATGACGCTATTGCTGGGCAGCCTGCGCATGGTGGCCGGCAGTTGGGATGCCGGCGACAAGCAAAGCGAGCAACTGAACCGGCTGCTGGTGACACAGAATTTCTTGCGTGCGCAGTTGAGCGCTCTGCGCCCGCTGGTACGCCCCAGGTCGGCTTTGGAGCCTCCCAATGCGGCTGCGACGCTTTATTTTCAGGGCGGCGCCGACTGGGTCGAATATGCGGCGGCACTGCCTCCGCAAGTGCATGGCGGTGTTTATGTGTTGAGGCTTTATATCGAACGACTGGAAAACGACAGGCGTTTGATGATTTCCATACGCCCGGCGGCAGGCAATGACTCAGCAAGCTCAGGCCCGCAGTCGATAGACGATGTGGTATTGCTCGAGCATGTGCAATCATTGAAGATCAGTTATTTTGACAAATCTGCGCCGCAGGGTACGCCGTGGGTGTCTTCGTGGACTGGAAACATTTTGCCGTGGTTGATAAAGATTCAGATTGCCGACAGCGCAGCAAACTGGCCGGAAATGGTTGTAGCGCCACAGGTACGGGTAAAAATGTGAGCCCGAAGGGCAGGCAGCAGGGTTATGCGCTGATTGCCGTGTTATGGGCGGTAATGCTGTTAATGATAATGGCCGCCAGTTTTTCTTTGACATTGCGGAGAGGGTCGGGTGTCCTGGAGGGGGCTATGGAGCGTGCGCAGGGGATAGCATTGGCAAACGCCGCCCTGAATTACGCCATGTTGCAGCTTACCGTACCCGATCCTGCGCTGAAATGGCGCGGCGGCAGCATGCACTCGTTCAGTTTGCCGGGTGGGAAGGTGCGCGTCAGGCTTTTCGACGAGGGAGGCAAGATCGACATCAATTCGGCGCAATATGAAACGCTGTCCCGTATTTTGGGACCATTACTGGGGAATGGCGAACGCGGTTCCGCGTTGGCTGCCGCTATTGTTGATTGGCGTGATAAGGATGATGAAAAGCTTGCGAAAGGCGCCGAAGCAACCGAGTACACTTTCGAAAAAAAAGGCTATGTTCCAGCCAACAGAACATTTCAATCCATAGAGGAATTGCAAATGGTGCTGGGGATGACGCCTGAGTTTTACAGGACGCTGGAACCCATGCTCACGATTTACAGCGGCCAGGACGGAATCAATCTGCGCCATGCGTCCCGGAAGGTATTGTCCATGTTGCCTGGCTTGGATAGCGCTGCCATCGAGTCGTTCATGAGATCTGTTCAGGCCGCCGCATCCAGCAATGCGGATCCGCTTGCTTCGCTGACATTGCCTATCGGCATTCCAACAACGACCGCAGGCGATGTCGCTTACACCGTCGTTGTCGAGGTTGTGACGCAAGAAGCGCCGCAACCGGTTTATATCAAGGCGATAATCCGGCGCGAGCGTGTCGAATCGGGGATACCTTTCGCCATCGCCAGCTGGAAACAACAGTTCTCACCCTCCTTGCTCGACAACTGATTGTTTCCGCTTCGCATCTTTCTCTGCCTGATCGCCGGTACGGATATGGTTGGTGGCAAAAGTGGTAACCGAATAAATCAGCGTTTCTTCCGGTTAGCTTTTGGGCAGATAATAAAAACCGAATCCCAGCACCGTATAGAGACCCATTAGCAGCAGGCCCTCGAACCAGGTGGTGCGGTTGTTGGCAATCAGAGTCCGCGTAACCGTGACTGAAAGCAGAATCGCGACCAGTTCGAAGTTGTTGAACAGCAAATTCATGTCCAGTTCCATGGCCGCGCCGCAAATGACCAGCACTGGCGCCACCAGCAGCACCAATTGCGTGGTAGCCCCCAGGTTGATGGATAAGGCCAGCGTCATCTGGTCTTTGCGCGCAAAAGTGTAGGCATTGAGATATTCGGGTATATTGCCGATCAAAGCGAGCAAAAAAACGCCGGCGAATACCGGGTTCAAATGCATAGCATCGGCGGCGGGTTGCACCGATCCGGTCAGAATGTCGCTGAGCATCGCCAGTGTCGAGGCTACGCATGCCAGAACGGCAAGCGCAGTATTACGTCCCCATGCGGGTTTTTCTTCGAGGTCGGCGACTCGATCAAGCGATAATCCCGGAACGCCTTCAATGTCGGCTGCGCGTCTCTGTTCGAGCGCGACATCATCGATAACACTCTGGTGGCTGTCGGTGACGGCGGCGCGTTCATTGAGCAGTATATGCAGGATGCCTGCTGCGTAAATGATAAGCAGTGTGACGGAGATATGCAGGCTGAGCTCGCGATCGGTGTCGGCAGCGACATGGAAAACCGACGGCACGATCAGGCTGAGCGTCCCCAAAACCAGTAACGCGCTATGTATGGATATGACTCTTCCGTCGAATGATTGCGTGCCGCGTTTAATTCCGCCTGCGAACATCGATAGTCCGAGACCGAACAGCAGGTTGCCTATTATGGCCCCGGCTATCGAGCTTTTCAGCATATCGATCAGACCGTGATTCAGCGCCGCAATGCCGATGATAAGTTCCGGCGCGTTGCCCATGCTGCCGCATAACATGCCCCCGAAGTGGGGACCCAGATAATGCGCCAGCGCTTCGGTGGCTTTTCCCATTAATGCCGCAAGCGGCAGTATAGCTAAAGCAGAGGTTGCGAAGGTAATGGTGGGAGCCGCATGTTCATGTTCAAGTCCGAATGCAACAGGAATAAATATAAGTAACCAATTCATTAAAAAATCAGGTCAGCTCGCTGCGGCGGTATGGGGTAAATAATAGAAACCGAAGCCGAGCATCGCGTATACGCCTATCAACAGCAACCCCTCGAACCAGGTTGAGCGATTGTCGGCGATCAGGCTGCGCGCAATGTTGACCGATAGAATAACGCCGATCAGCTCGAAATTGCTGAACAACAGATTCATCTTCAGACCCATCAGTGTTCCGCTGATGACCAGCAGCGGAGCTACCAGCAACACTAATTGCGTAGTTGAGCCCAGATTGATCGATAACGCCAAGGTCATCTTGTTCTTGTGGGCGAAGGAAACGGAGTTCATGTATTGCGGAATATTGCCGACCATGGCCAGCAGAAACACGCCGGCAAAAACCGGATTCAAACCCATTGCGTCGGCTGCGGGTTGAATGGAGCCGGTTAACAGATCGCTCACCACGGCCAGCGCAACAGCAACGGCCGCCAATATAGCCAGCGCCGTGTTGCGGCTCCATTCCGGCGTTTCCTTGGTTTTGGGTTTCGCAACAGGGTGTCCGGGAGGGATGTCGATGGAGTCCGTATTACGCCCGTCCCGAACCAATGTGTGTATGATGCTGGCGACATAGATCAGCAGCAAGGTAACCGAAATATGCAGGCTGATTTCCTGGTCGACATCGGTGGTGAAGTCGAAAACCGCGGGAATTATCATGCTGAACGTTCCCAGCATCAGCAGCGAGCTGTTGATAGAGACCATGTCGCGGTCAAACGTCTGAAACGGTCTGCCGAGACCACCGACAAACATGGAGAGCCCGACCCCGAACAGCAGCGTACCGAGTACCGACCCAGCGATCGAACCCTTCAACATGTCGATCAATCCGTGATTCAGAGCCGATATGCCGATGATAAGTTCCGGCGCATTGCCCATGGTGGCGCTCAAAAGTCCTCCGTAGCTGGGTCCCAGATAGCTTGCGAGCGCATCGGTGGCTTTTTCCATCAGCATCGCCAGCGGCATAATGGCCAATGCGGATGCGATGAAGACGATGAAAGGATCGGCATGCCAATGATCCAGCCCGAAAGCTATTGGAATGAATATCAGTAGCAGGTTTATCCATTGCATGCGGACGGTCTCCGGTTATTGACGTTTAAGACAGGAAGGGCTGAAAAGCTGATCACGCGTTCTTTCGTTCAGCTTATGAAGAGGGTGGGGCAATTTTGTCATTATTCATTGACTATGGTGTCCTGATGCGAGGGCGTGCTCTTGTTGCGAGCTTGCATCAGCTCATGCGCTATGTTGAGCGCTGCCATGACGGCAACGCGTTCCGTGCCGATGACGCGACCATTGTCGCGGATAGCCCTCATCCTTTCGTCAAGATAGCGCGCAGCCAGCAACAGGTCGTGTTCTTCGTCGCGTGGACATGAAATAGGGTATTCCTTACCGAGCAGTGATACTTTAATAGGCGGATTGGCTTCATCCATCGTCTCAATTCCTCAACACAACATCATTCCTTGGTAGCATAATTAAAGTGTGAACAGTCTACAAGGTGCATTTATGAAATCACTACCGGAATATGAGGATATAGAGGACGCGATAGCGTTGCAGGAAGAGGTGGCAAGCGCCGCAGAACTGCATGGTTTGTTTTGCGGCATGCAATGCGCCAAACCCGGACTCGACGCGCAGACATGTTTACAGCTTGTGTTTGGAAGCGGGAAGGGTGCCGTGAGCGACGATGACCTGGAGCAAATGATCGCGCTTTGCGAGTCAGTGCGCGAAGGGCTAAGCAGTCTTGATTTTTCCTTTGGTTTGTTCCTGCCGGATGATGACGAGGCGTTGTACGAGCGCGCCCAGGCATTGGGCGAATGGTGTCAGGGATTTTTGTATGGCCTCGGCGCTCAGGCGGAATCCACGTCATGGCATGGGGAATGCCAGGAGATTTTGCGGCATCTTGTCGATATTGCGCAGTTGGACGCGGATGCCGCCGGAGAGGAAAACGAGGCCGCATTCATGGAGCTGAGCGAGTTTGTGCGTATGGGCGTGCAGCTGATTTACGGTGAAACACGTGCGGCAGCCCAGCCGTCGCGGGTACATTAATTATTAGTGAGTGTTTGAGAGTTACGACCGAAGCAGTCGGGTTGAGGCAAGCCAGTCGAGCCACGCTGCAAGTCCGCCCTGGAAGCTATCTGCTCTCGTCCTTGTGCGCAGAAGGCCTCACCTCACTTTCTTTTCAGCGGGTTGGCTGGACAGTTACATACAGGTAACGATTCTGCAACGGGCTTTGGCTTAGCAGGTAAGGCTGCCGAGACACGTGGAAGAGTGTCGATTTGGCAGCGTCGCCCGCAAAACCATAATTGGAGGCTCGTCCATGGCATCACTGCCATAGACGGTCTCACCAGCCTTACCCCAGCCCTTCATGAAAAGCACATAAGGGGTTATTGAATAAGTGTTTATTTTCAACAAATGAAAAGTGTTTCTTAACAGTTACAATGACAGGAGATTTTTGTCTTTATGATTCCTTCTGAGGAGTTCAAGCAGCGCCGTAAAAAAGTTATGCGGGAAATGAAAAAGCGCAGCATGGCGTTGATAGTCGGCCACTCGGCGTCGGTCAGAAATGGCGATGTTGAGTATCCTTTTCGTCAGGATAGCGACTTTCTGTATCTGACCGGCTTTGACGAGCCGGATGCCGCGGCCGTTTTTTTGCCGGGTAGGGAAGAAGGCGAGTTTGTGCTTTTTTGCCGAGAATTCGATGAAACGCGGGCGCTTTGGACCGG